>JBDSWM010000389.1:0-17968 GCA_039926685.1 Fibrobacteria bacterium
CGCTCGAAATAGAGATCGAGTTCGATGGGATCGAGATTGCATACGCCCAGGTTGTAGAAGGTGATGGAGTTGGCCCCGCTGCCGCGCAATATCGAGCAATCCCGCGCCCGCCGGAAAGGCGCCCCTAGGGCGGCGCTGGCCCAATCGCGCACTTCCTTGACCATGAGGAAGTAGGAGGAGTATCCCAGCCTGCCGATCACGCCCAATTCCTTTTTCTGGATGTCCCGGGCCTGCACGTACTCCGCCTTGCCGCCGTAATTGGCCTCCAGGCCCCGCCCCGCCAGTTCCGCCAGATAGGTATCCGGCGTGTGACCCTCCGGAACCTGGATTTCCGGCATCACCCATTTGCCCAGCTCCAGGCGCGCATCGCAGGCCTCCGCGATGGCCCCGCTGTTGCGCAAGGCGTCGGGCCGGTCCCGGAACAAATCCCCCATCCGTTCCGCCGAGGCGAACCAGGCGCCTTCCGGCGCGGTCTCGCCTTCCTTGAGCCGCGACAAGGTGGAATTGAGATCGATGGCGCGCAAGACGCGATGTACTTCGAAATCGGCGCGCTCCAGGAAGAAGCAATCGTGGGCCGCCGCCACGGGCAAGGCCTCGGCCGCGCACAAGGCCTCGATCTCGCGGCTGCGGGCCCGGGCCGCGGGAGAATTGCGGATCAGCTCTCCGTACAGGCGCGCGCGGTTGGGTCCCGCGGCCAGCGCCTTGAGGCAGCGCGGAAAGGAAGTCAGGAGGATCAGATCCGGCCATTCCCGCGCGAAGGCTTGGGCGAAGGAGAACTTTTTCGCGTGCGTCCCGGTATTCAATTGGCGTTGCGTGATCAATTCGCAAATGTCGCCGTACCCGCCGGCGTTCCGCGCCAGCAACACTACGGTTTCCCCGGGGCGGGCCGCCTCGCTCAGCTCCACGCCCAGGATGGGGCGGATTCCCCGGGCCAGGCACTCCTTATAGAACAGGATGAGGCCGCTCATGCGGTTGGTATCGGTGAGGGCGAGGGATACCATGCCCTCGGCCGCGGCTTTGGCGACCAGCGCTTCGATGGAGGGGACCCCGGCGAGCAGGGAGAATTCGGAATGGACATGCAGGTGGGCGAAAGTCATACTGCACAAATGTACAGTATTTATCGGGCGTGAATCAAGCGGAACGCGCCATTATACGGGAATCCCGCCCAGGATTTGGGATTATTTAGGATTCGAAGCCGGGCGCGCGACTGCCGCGTCCCCCGCAAAAGGATCATCAATCACGAACCGCCATGCCCCGTTCGCATCCCGGCGCATCACCTCCAGCCCATGATGGTCGAGCTTCAGGTCGCCCTGGGGCGATGAACCAAGCATGGACCAATGCGAACGCGTGAGGGCCACGTCTCCGGCCCTGACCACGCCCACCGTGGTAAACCTGGAGTCACTCGGCCGGAGCGCGAGGAATCCCGACAGGGCTGCGCGCAATGCCGCCTTGCCCGACACGGCCTTGCCCGGTTCCGGGACGAGCGTGGCTTCGTCGGTGTAAAGCGCGACCAATCCGTCGATAGAGCCTTCGTTGAAGAGCCGCGCCATTCGCTGGTGGAGAGCGCTGGGGGCCTCGTTCCCGGATGCCGGCCACGTCGCTTCCTCGCGTACGATCACATCATCACCCCCGAACGGATCATCCACCAGGAACCGCCAGGTTCGGTCCTTTTGGAGCCGCATTATTTCGATGCCGTAATGGTCGAGCGCCAACGGCGCCCCGTCGGAGGCCGTTCCCTTCAGTCCCCAGTGGGAGTAGGTAAGGGCCAAATCGCCAGCGCGCAGTACGCCCAAGGTATCGACGAAGGTCTCGCGCGGGGAAAGCGACAAGAAGCCGGCCAGCGCATCGCGCCGGGCTTTTTCGCCCACGGCGACGGTACCCGGTTGAGGCACGAGCGCGGCATTCGCATCGTAGAGCGAAAGCAGGCCCTCGAGATCTCGGGCATTGAAAGCCGCGGCGAGCGCGGCATGAAGCGCTTCGGGTTGCGTAGGGGCAGGCATGATTTTTTCCGTTGCTGGCATATGGACTCCCGGGTGTTTGTTATCCCGGGAACCAAGGTACCCGCTCCGGACGCGACGGTACATAATCATATGTTAAGAAATGCCAGGGGAAAATATGGAAAGGCGCGGCGAAACCCTCGTTATGCGGGGGGTTACCTTGCGCTGCCCTGCTCGGGTTGAATATCTTTGCATGGAGTGGAATCCGGAATCTCGCCAATCCCCCTATCCGAAACCCATCCCATCCTTCTTTTCGACGGGGTATGCAACCTCTGCAACGGTTTCGTACGGTTCCTCCTGAAGCGCGATGGCAAGGACCTGTTCCGCTTCGCGGCGCTGCAATCGGAATCCGCCCGGAAAATGCTGGCAGGGTTCGGCCGGTCCGGGTCGGAACTGGATTCCTATTTACTCGTGCATCAGGGCCTTTGCCTGGACAAATCCACGGCGGCCCTGACGACGCTGAAATTGCTAGGCTGGCCCTGGCGGATGCTTTATTTTTTAAAGTTGGCGCCGAGGCCGATGCGGGATTGGGTTTACGAAAGGATCGCCCGGAACCGCTACCGCCTTTTCGGTAGACGGGAAACCTGTATGTTACCTAGCCCGGATTTGGAATCCAGGTTCCTGCCTTGAGCCGGAACCCCAAAAGGAAAAGAACATGATGGCCGTCCTAGTCCGTTATCTCCATTTCCTATCCATAATCATACTGTGCGGGACGCTTCTCATGGAGAACATCCTGATCCGGAAATCATTGACCCGCGCGGAGATCGCGCGCATCGCCAGGGTGGATCTGGTTTTCGGATTGAGCGCGCTATCGACATTGGCGGCCGGAGCCCTGCTCTGGTTCCGGTACGGGAAAGGGCTGCATTTCTATCTCAAGAATCCGGTCTTCCATACCAAACTGGGATTGTTCCTGGCGGTGGGGTTGCTCTCCATCCTGCCTACGGTGTTTTTCCTGAAGCAAAGGAAAGGCGATCCGGACGAAGCCGTGGCGGTGCCCCCCACCGTGAGTAATCTAATCCGATTGGAACTGGTTTTGGCCTTGCTGATTCCGCTGTTGGCCGTGATGATGGCGCGAGGCATCGGGTTGGGATAGTGGCGCGGCCGCCCGCTCCCTTTCGCCGGCCTTAACCCCGATCAGGTCACGTTCTCGAGATGGACGTCAGCACCGCATGGGCCACCTCTGTGCTTGCATTTAGCAGAGGGAGAATATTTATTTTTTCCAGGCCTAGGCTACAACGGTGGCGGAATGGGCGGTTTGAGCGGTAGCGGTATTCACTAGCATGGAGAGTGCCCATCATGTCCAGAACCGTGGCGGAAGAACTGGTCGAGACGCTTGCTCAGGCCGGCGTTCAACGGATTTACGGACTTGTCGGCGACAGCCTCAACCCGTTAACCGACGCTCTTCAACGCAGTGGGAAGATCCAGTGGGTTCATGTCCGTCACGAAGAGACGGCGGCCTTTGCGGCCGGAGCCGAAGCACAACTCACCGGAAAGCTGGCAGTCTGCGCCGGGAGTTGCGGCCCAGGCAATCTGCACCTCATCAATGGGCTCTTCGATGCCCACCGTAGCATGGCGCCCGTGCTGGCCATCGCATCGCATATACCCACCTCCGAGATAGGCAGTGGTTACTTTCAAGAGACCCACCCCGATCAGCTCTTCCGCGAATGCAGTCACTACTGCGAGCTCGTTTCCAATCCTCGCCAGATGCCGCGCGTTTTGCGGTCCGCCATGCAACACGCAGTGAGCAAGGGCGGCGTTTCGGTGATCGTCCTGCCCGGTGACGTCGCGGCCATGAAAGCTACCGCAGAGGCACCTGGTCACGGAATCGTAACAGTTGTTCCGATGGTGCGGCCCAAGGATGACGATTTGGCGCGCCTGGCCGAACTCCTAAACCGGGCGCCGAAGGTGACGCTGTTCTGCGGAAGCGGCTGCGCCGGCGCGCACGACGAGCTTTTGGCCCTGGCCGACAAGTTGAAGGCGCCTATCGGCTACGCCTTCCGCGGAAAAGAATGGATCGAGTACGACAACCCCTATGCGGTGGGGATGAGCGGTTTACTCGGCTGGGGCGCAGCCTTCAAGGCTATGCACGACTGCGACACCCTGTTGTTGCTGGGTACTGACTTTCCCTACGAGAGTTTCATGCCGACCACACCCAAGATAGCCCAAGTGGATATTCGCGCGGAGCGCCTGGGCCGCCGCTCGAAACTCGACCTGGGTTTATGCGGTGATGTCCGCGAGACGATCAAGGCCCTGCTGCCGCTCCTCGAACCGAAGACCAACCGTATTTTCCTTGACGAGATGATTGAGCAGCATGCGGCTACCCACCGCAAGCTTCGTGAGGACGTGGAAGCCGGTAGCAAGCGCCGACCGATCAACCCAGGGTATGTTGTCGCCACGCTAGACGAACTGGCCGGACCGGATGCCATCTTCACCGCTGACACCGGAATGTGCTGCGTCTGGGGGGCGCGGCATATCGGCGCTGCCAAAGGGCGGCGGCTACTCGGATCTTTCATGCATGGGTCGATGGCCAATGCCTTGCCACAAGCCATCGGTGCGCAAGCGGCCAATCCAGGCCGACAGGTGATAGCTCTGTCAGGTGACGGGGGATTTGCCATGCTGATGGGTGATGTCCTAACGCTCGGCCAGCACGACTTGCCTATCAAGATCGTACTCTTCAACAACCACTCGCTAGGTATGGTGCAATTGGAGATGGAGGTCGCCGGGATGTCTCCCTTTGGCTGCAATCTGAAGAATCCCAACTTCGCCGCGCTGGCGCAAGCGGTCGGCCTCTTCGGCGTGCGTGTGGAGGATCCCGCGCAAGTGCGTCCTGCACTCGAGCAAGCGCTCGCGCATGCGGGACCGGCCCTGGTGGACATCGTCACAGATTCTAACGCCTTGGCTATGCCTCCACGAGCTACGATTAAGCAGGCCGCCGGCTTTGCGCTGGCAATGACAAAGATGGCCTTCGGCGGCAAGACAGATGATGTGGTGGATACGTTCGCGGCCAACTGGCGGGAATTGCTTTGAGTGGCTACGCCCACACGAAAGTACGGAGAATGCTTATTTTATCGCCATGCCCATCCAGTCCACCCTAAAGAAATCGGAAGCGGCATTGCGTAAAGTCGGCATGGCCTATCCCGAAACCAGCGAGGATTTTCCATGGGGCCATCGCGCCTTGAAAGTGAAAGGCAAAGCCTTTGTCTTCATGTCCCTGGAAGAGGATACGCTTAGCCTCTCCGTGAAGCTTCCCGGCTCCGCCGACTTCGCCTTGATGCAAGCCTTCGCCAAACCGACGGGATACGGCTTAGGCAAAAGCGGTTGGGTCACGGCCTCTTTCGGCAAGAAGGATAAGATTCCCATGGCCTTGCTGAAGGCATGGCTCAAGGAAAGTTACCTGGCCATCGCACCGAAAAAAATCGCCGCGCAACTGAAATAAGCGCCCCTCCCAAAAATCCCTTAGCCCTCATGTTCCCCTACTCTTTCCCAAAAACCGGGTCCATGGCCAACTTGCGCATTTTTTTACCGCCATGAATGAACCCGGAGGCCCTCGACCGCCCCTATACTAATGCGCGATCGCACCGCACGCGTCCATGCATTCAGGAGTTCAGCCATTCATGCCATTTACCCAACTTGACCGTATTCTCCCAGGCCGCCATTCCCTCGCTTCCGCGGGAGCCATCGCGCTCGCCATCGGGCTTTGCCCCGGCCGCGCTCAAGCCGCCGCCAAGTTCAATTATGCCGAGGCCCTGCAGAAATCCATCCTCTTCTACGAGGCGCAACGTTCCGGGAGCATGCCGGCGACGAACCGGCTGAACTGGAAAGGCAATTCCGGTCTCGACGATGGCAAGGATGCCGGCCTGGACCTGACCGGCGGCTGGTACGACGCCGGCGACAACGTCAAGTTCAACTTCCCCATGTCGAGCAGCGCCACCATGCTGGCCTGGGGCGGAATCCAATACGCAGAGGCCTATAAGAAAAGCGGCCAGATGCCCTTCCTGTTGGACAACCTGAAATGGGTCGCCGATTATTTCATCAAATGCCATCCCGAAGCCAACGTGCTTTACGGACAGGTCGGGGACGGCAACAAGGACCATGCCTGGTGGGGCGCCGCGGAAGTGATGCAGATGGAAAGGCCGTCGGCAAAGATCGATGCGGCCAATCCGGGATCGGATTTGGCCGGGGAAACCGCCGCGGCCCTGGCGGCCATTTCCATCCTGTATCGCCCCACCGATGCGGCCTATGCGGACAAGCTGCTCACGCATGCCAAGCAGCTCTACGATTTCGCGGACAAATACCGGGGCAAGTATTCCGTCGCCATCCCGGGAGCGCAGGCCTATTACAATTCCTGGAGCGGTTATAACGATGAACTGGTATGGGGCGCGCTTTGGCTATACCAGGCCACCCAGAACGCAACCTATCTGGCCAAAGCTGAAGCGGGGTATGACTCCCTGAGCAACGAATCGCAATCGACCACCAAGTCCTATCATTGGACGCAGGCCTGGGACGATAAATCCTACGGCTGTTATGTATTGCTGGCCAAGCTGACGGGCAAGGAGAAGTACAAGCAGGATGCGGAACGCTGGCTGAACTTTTGGTCCGTGGGAGTGGACGGGAGTAAGGTTCCCTACACGCCCGGCGGCCTGGCTTGGCTGGATCAATGGGGATCGCTGCGGTATTCGATGAATACGTCTTTGCAAGCTTTCATCTACGCAGACTTCACCACCGACGCCGCGCTCAAACAGCGCTATCATGATTTCGCCGTCCGGCAGGTGGACTATGTGCTCGGGGACAATCCCGATAAACGCAGCTTTATGATCGGCTTCGGCGTCAATCCGCCCACCAAGCCGCATCATCGCTCGGCCCATGGATCGTGGTCGGACGCCATCAGCGTGCCGGAAGAATCCCGCCATGTCCTGTACGGGGCCATGGTCGGCGGTCCCGGCAAGGACGATAAGTACGTGGACAGCCGCCAGGATTATGTGATGAACGAGGTGGCCACGGATTACAATGCCGCTTTCACGGGAGTCTTGGCGCGCATGTACCAGGAATACGGCGGGTCCCCGCTCGCGAATTTCCCCGCTCCGGAGGCCAAGGATACGGAGTTCGCCGTATCCGCCAAGGTCAACGCCAGTGGACCCGGATTCACGGAGATATCCGCCCGCCTGATGAACAAAACCGCCTGGCCCGCGCGCATGGGCGATAATTTGAAGATCCGCTATTTCCTCGACCTGACGGAAACATTCGCGGCCGGGTACACCCTTTCGGATATCACCGTGAGCCTGAATTTCAATCAGGACAATTCGGTCAAGTCCGCGACCCTGAAAACCGCCGATGCCGCGCGCCACCTCTATTACGTGGAACTGGATTTCACGGGAGCCAAGATCTACCCCGGCGGCCAATCGCAATTCTCCAAGGAAGTGCAATTCCGCATGGCGCTGCCCGCCGAATCCAAGGCCGGGGCCTGGGACCCGACCAATGATCCCTCTTATGCCGGACTCGCCGGCAGCAGCGCGGCCATGGGCACGGATAAGATCCCCGTCTACGAGGGTTGGATCCGCGTGGCCGGCAGCGAACCCGCCGGCATCACCGCCATCCAGCCGGCGCCAAAGGGCCGCGCCGCGGCCTGGCTTTTCAGCGGCAAGGATCTCACCTTCGCATGGCCGCAAGGCCAGCTGTATACGTTAAGCGTGCGGACCTCCGATGGTCGCATCGCGGCCTGGGCGCAACAACGGTCGGCCTCGGGTTCGGAACGGGTACGCTTGGAAGCGCTCCCGCCCGGCGTCTATCTGGTTTCCCTGCAGGGGAAAGGAGTTGCTCGCGGCGAGGGAAAGATCACCCTTATACCCTGAAGCGCCCGCCCCTTGAAAGGGGCGGATCCGGATGGTTATTTCTTTTGCCGTTCCAATTCCGCCCGCAGCTTGTCTTCCTGCGCCCGGAGTTCCGGGGTGAATTCCGCGCCGAAGTCCTCGGCTTCGAATATGGGGCGGATTTCCAACTGGGCATCTTCGCCGGGCATGGGATCCGGGCAGCGCTTGGCCCATGCCACCGCCTCTTCCATGGATTTCACCTTCCATAGCCAGAATCCGGCTATCAGCTCTTTGGTTTCCGCGAACGGTCCATCGATGACGGTGCGCTTGCCGCTTTCGATCAGCACCCTCTTTCCTTTCACGGAAGGGTGCAGGCCTTCCCCTGCTTGCATGATTCCGGCCTTGACCAATTCTTCATTGAACTTCCCCATATCCGTGAGCAGTTTCTCGCTAGGCATCACGCCCGCTTCGGAATTCTTGCTGGCTTTGACGATTACCATGACCTTCATTTTCTTCTCCTTTATCCGGGGAGCGGCATTGCCCCCTCTTCGCTTCTGACAACACGACGAACGGACGGACCGGAAATCGACAGGTCACCGATTTTTTTCCCGAATCGCTAAAATACCGGGAAAACGAGGATCTCATCGCCATTCGCCAGCACTTCTCCAGTCGGTGCCCAGCCGTTCGCGCGGTAGAATCCATGCGCCCGGATTTCCGGATCCGGGCTGGCGGACAGCCATATCTTTCCGCTTCCCCGATCCCGGAGGGAGCCGATCAGCAAGGTAAGCAGCCGCGAGCCGATTTTCCGGCCTTCATACCGGGGCAAGAGCGCGATCACGATCACCTCTCCCGTTAGCGCATCGCCGGTGCAAAAGCCGATGACCTGGCCGCGATCTTCGCATACCCATCCAATATATCGACCTTGCAGGTACTTCTCCCATACCGATTCCGGCGTGAAGCCCCAGTCGATCAATTGCGCTTTCGGAATGGGATTCTGACGAGTAGCGGCCCGGATGGAATAAGTGGATTCGATGTCGGCGTGGGCGGTTTCCCGGAAGACCAGTTCATTCACGATGCAACCCGCTTTTCACGTCCCATCCGGTAAAATCTAATCCCGCACCCGAAGAATGCGCCAAAATGGATAGTCGTGAGCCGGAAGTCGGAAAGCCATTGACGCTTGCACGCGCCGAAAGCGAGAATGAGGCACCCTATTCTGGACAGGCATGCGCGAATTGCGTTATTTTCTGGAACTGTCCGATGAAACCCATCAGGACCAGTCTCCGGTTCCATTTGCTGCGGCTGAAAGCCTGCTGCGTAGCATGGATTGGAAACTCCCCGATCCCTCCGCAACCAATGAAGACGGCGAACCCCTCGCGCCATTCATGCTTTTCCTGGACGAAGGGGAGTCCTTTTTCATGCTGATGCCGGAGCCGGAAGGAATGCGCGTCACCGCGCGCGTGCTGGACAAATGGAATCTGCTTGGCCTGGTCAGCAAGGAAAAGACCTTTACCCTGAATTTCGGCTTGATATCCTTGGACGACGCCTTGTCCTTGCTGAAATTGTTCTATGAGGACAATTACCCGGCTTTGCGTTCGCTGGAAAAAAGGATGCTGGAAGACGGCTGAAGCGCAAAAGACACTGTACATCCGGGCAGTATTATTTAGATTATCCGGATATGATCCAAGCCGTCCCCAGCGCCGATCCCCTGGCCGGATTCCATCCCGCCATAGCCGCATGGTTCCAGGATAAACTGGGCGCACCCACTCCCGTGCAGGAGCGCGCCTGGGATGCCATCCGCGGCGGCACGCATACCTTGATCGCCGCGCCCACCGGTTCCGGCAAAACCTTGGCGGCTTTCCTCACCATCCTGAACGACCTGGTGGAGCGGTCCCGCCGGGATGATTTGGAGCAAACGACCACGGTGCTCTACGTCTCGCCCTTGAAGGCGCTCAGCAACGACGTAGAGAAAAACCTGAACCTTCCCTTGCGGGAAATCCAGGATCGCATCTTCGCATCGGAAGTGCGCAAGGTGGACATCCGCGTTGCGGTTCGCACCGGGGACACTCCCGCTTCCGAACGCGCGGCCATGATCAGGTCCAATCCGCATATCCTCATCACCACGCCGGAATCGCTGTTCCTGCTCCTGACAAGTAAGCGCGGCCGCGACATGCTGAAGCATGTGCGCACGGTGATCGTGGACGAAATCCATGCGCTGGTGGGCGAAAAGCGCGGGGCCCATCTCGCCTTGTCTCTGGAGCGCCTGCAAGCCTTGGCCGTGGATCCGCTGGTGCGCATCGGCTTATCCGCCACCCAGAAGCCCATCGAAGAGGTCGCGCGCTTTCTGACGGGAGGCGCGGCCTGCGTCATCATCGATACCGGGCATCGCCGCCGCCTGGACGTGCAGGTGGAGATCCCCGCCTCGCCATTGACGGCGGTGATGGCCTTGGAAGTATGGGAGGAGGTCTATGGGCGCATCGAACAGCTGATCTCCGAGCATCAAACCACCTTGATATTCGTGAACACGCGGCGCCTGGCCGAACGCGTAGCGCATCGCCTGAGCCAGTCCCTGGGCGAGGACAAGGTGGCGGCGCATCACGGCAGCCTCTCGCGCGAACGCCGCTTCAGCGCCGAGCAAAGGCTAAAGTCCGGTTCCTTACGGGCCCTGATCGCCACCGCTTCGCTGGAGCTGGGCATCGACATCGGATCGGTGGATCTGGTGATCCAGATCGCCTGCCCCAAGACCATCGCCTCCTTCCTGCAACGCGTGGGGCGCTCGGGCCATGCCGTGGGCGGTATGCCCAAAGGCCGATTGTTCCCGCTCACGCGCGACGAGTTGATCGAATCCGCCGCCATGCTGGACGCGGTGCGCCGAGGCGAATTGGATACCCTGACCATCCCCTTGCAGCCCCTGGATATACTGGCCCAGCAAATCGTGGCCGAGACCGCCTGCCGGGAATGGAAGGGCGAGGAATTGCACAGGCTCTTCCGGCAGGCCTACCCGTTCCGCGATCTCGAGATCGGCACTTTCCGCGAAATCACGGAAATGCTGTCACTGGGCTTCACCACCCGGCGCGGTCGGCGCGCGGCCCATGTGCATCTGGATGGGGTCAACGATCGCCTGCGGGGCCGGCCGGGAGCGCGCCTCACCGCCTTGACCAACGGCGGCGCCATCCCGGACACCTTCGACTATGACGTGAAGCTGGAGCCGGGCAATACCTTGCTGGGCACCGTGAACGAGGATTTCGCCATCGACAGCCGGGCCGGGGATATATTCCAGCTCGGGAACAACAGCTGGCAGATCATCCGCCTGGAAGGCGGCACCGTGCGCGTGGCGGATGCCCATGGCCAGCCGCCCACCATCCCATTCTGGTTCGGGGAAGCGCCCGGGCGCAGCCAGGAGTTTTCCGCGGCCGTCTCGCGCCTGCGCCAGGATATCTCCTTGCTGCTGGGGGAAACCGCGCTATTGCAAGAGCGGGTGGAAGCGCAGGGGTCCGGGCCCGAGGCAGGTTGGAAACGCTCGGCCCTGGAATACCTCACTACGGAGCTCGGCTTGCCCGCGCCTGCGGCCGATCAGATCCTGGATTACCTGGCCGCGGCCAAGCTTTCCCTGGGCGTGATGCCGACGCGGGAAACCCTGGTGCTGGAACGCTTCTTCGATGATGCCGGCGATATGCACATGGTTTTGCATTCCCCCTTCGGCAGCCGCCTTAATCGGGCCTGGGGTCTGGCGCTGCGCAAACGCTTCTGCAAGAAGTTCAATTTCGAATTGCAGGCCGCCGCCACCGAGGACGGCATCATCCTGTCGCTGGGCGCCACGCATAGCTTCCCCCTGGAGGAAGTGTTCCAGTACCTCCGGTCCGGCAGCGTGCGGCACATCCTGATCCAGGCGTTGCTGGACGCGCCCATGTTCGAGGTGCGCTGGCGGTGGAACGCCACGCGCGCGCTGGCCATCCAACGCAACCGCAACGGCAAGAAGGTGCCGCCGCAATTGCAGCGCATGGCCGCGGAGGATCTGGTGGCACTTGTTTTCCCCGATCAACGCGCTTGCTTCGAGAACATCCAAGGCGAACGGGAGGTGCCCGATCATCCCCTGGTGCGCCAGACCATCAGCGATTGCCTGCATGAGGCCATGGACATCGAAAGCCTGGAAAGCCTGCTCCGGGAAATAGAAGGCGGTCGCCTGATACTGGAGGCCCGCGATCTTAAGGAGCCCTCTCCCCTATCCCAAGAGATCATCAATGCGCGCCCATACGCCTTCCTGGACGATGCGCCTTTGGAAGAACGGCGCACGCGCGCCATCCAAAGCCGGCGGTACCTGGATCCAGCCGAAGCCGGGGACCTGGGACGGCTGGACCCCCTTGCCATCGCGGCCGTGAAAGCCGAAGCCTGGCCCCAGGTCCGGAGCGCGGACGAATTGCACGATGCCCTGATGCTGACCGGATTTCTGACGGAGGAGGAATGCGGGGAGTGGGGAACCCAGCTGGAAATGCTGCAAGCCGACAACCGCGTTGCCTGCCTTCGCGCCGGCGCCGATTACGAAGGCCATACCGTATGGGTGGCCGCGGAACGCATGCAGCAGGCTTTAGCGGCCTTTCCCGGCGGGGCCATAATCTGGGCCGGAGAGGCTTTACTACCCCCCGGCAAGGCTTGGACGGAGGAAGAAGCCCTGGTGGAGCTGGTGCGGGGCCGCATGGAGTCCTTGGGGCCGACCAATAGCGGTGAAATCACCCTCTCGCTGGGGATACGTCCGGAACGGATTGAGATGGCGCTCCTGGCCCTGGAGCAGGAGGGCTTCATCCTGCGCGGCCGCTTCCATCCCGGCGCGGAAGGGGTGGAATGGTGCGAACGTCGCTTGCTGGCCCGCATCCATCGTTATACCCTGGCCAAATTGCGCCGGGAAATCGAGCCGGTTTCCACCGCGGACTATCTCCGCTTCCTGTTCGGTTGGCAAGGCCTGGAATCGGGCGGCGCGGGCCATCCTCCCGGCGCCTCCGGCTTGCCTGCCAATGCGGACATTCACGCCCTGCCTACCGGACCCGAAGGCGTGGAAGCGGTGCTCGCTCGCTTGGAAGGCTTCGAAGCCCCTTGCTCGGCCTGGGAGAATGAGATACTCCCGTCCCGGCTGGCCCGCTTCGAGCCCGGCTGGCTGGATTTGCAATCCTTATCCGGCAACTTCATCTGGGCGCGCGTCCGTCCGGGAACCCAGCCGCAAGGGATAGAAGGCCGCAAGCCCGGACCCGTGAAAGCCACGCCCATCGCCTTTTTGGGCCGGCAAAACCTGGATCATTGGCTGGCAATGGCCGTCCCCGCGGGAGCGGGAGCGAGACCGGGAATCCCATCGGGTCCGCGCACCGATACCGACTCTAGCGGCCTACCGGAACCGGAAGGCGCTCCCGCACAGCGCTTGCTTTCCCATTTGCGGCAAAGGGGCGCTTCCTTTTGGCGGGATATCCTGTGGGATACCGGGCTTACCGCCGATGAGGCCCGCGAGGCGATCGCGGAACTGGTTACCCTGGGCTGGCTTACCTCCGATGGATTCCGCGGCTTGCGGGCCTTGCTGTGCCCACCCGGCCGGCAGGCCACAACGGGGCTGGAGCGTTCAGGACGCTGGTCCGTACTGCGCCGCGATCGCTTGCCCCGGCCCGCTGCCAATCCGGCCCTCGACTCTATTATCCCTGCGGCCGGTTCCGGGCTGCCGCTCCTGCCCCCGGACGGCATTGAAGCCATAGCCCGTGTCCTACTCCATCGCTACGGCGTGCTTTTCCGAAAACTGGCGGATAGGGAAAACCTGGCGCCGCCTTGGCGGGATTTGGTGAGAGCACTGCGCTTGCTCGAAGCCCGTGGTGAAATCCGCGGAGGTCGTTTCGTGGAAGGCTTTTACGGGGAACAATTCGCCCTGCCGGAGGCGCTGGCCATGCTCCGGCTGGTGCGGAAAAGGGAGAAAACGGGGACCTTGCTTTCCTTGAGCGCTGCCGATCCGGCCAATCTCCAGGGGATACTCACACCGGGGCCCAAGGTCGCCGCCACGCGCAAGAACCGTGTGCTCTTCCGGGACGGAGAACCCGTTGCCGTTCTGGAAGGGGGCGAAATGCGCGTATTGCCGGGACAGTCTTTGGATCCGGCGGGGGAAACCCGGTTGCGGACCGCTTCTTAATGTTTCTTAATGCCTGGGTAAGCCCGGATAGGTCCTGAGCCCCGGGTCGTCTTTTTCGATTTTTGCGCTGGACCCCGAGTTTTAGGTATCTTTCTCTTTTAACTATGGTTTGAGATGCTCAGGCTTTGTTACGCTCTGGACAAAAGGTTGGTGCCGGGGCTCTGTTCAACTAAATTTCAGGTCTCTTGGGCGGATTTTTTGAGGACTACAGTCCCAACCTCCCCTCCGCCAAAGCTAGTACCAAGGAAAGCTTTATAATGTCGCAGAACCCTCAAGGCAGCCCCACTACCCAAGACGGTTCCACCCGTCCGGACACCAAGATCCTTATCGTTGAGGACAACCCTTCGTTCCGTAAAATGGTCAAGGTGGTGTTGGAAGAAGAGAAGTTCATCGTCATCGCGGCCGAGGATTTGAACGATGTACTCAACCTGGCCAAGACGCATCAACCCAACCTCATCCTCATGGACGTGGTCCTGGGCGAGCAAAGCGGCATCGTTTTGACGCAAAAGCTGAAGGCGCAGCCCTATACCAGCTCCATCCCCGTCATCCTGCTCTCCGGGGCGCAAACGGACGAAGAATTCCAATTGCAGGGATTCGAAGAAGGCGCCGACGATTATATTCTCAAGCCCATTTCCAATGAATTGCTGGTGGCCAAGGTCCGGGCGGTATTGCGCCGTTATGCTTCCGCGGAAGAGCTGGCGGATGTATTGCAGGCGGAGGGTCTGGCCTTGGATGTCAAAGCGCGCAAGGTGCTCGTCTCCGGACAGCCCATAGCCTTGACCCGCAAGGAATTCGATCTGCTGACGGCCTTGCTCCGAAAGCGAGGCCAAGTGGTGTATACCACCCAGCTTTACCATACGGTATGGGGCTACGGCGCCTCCGCGCCCGTCGATTCGCACACGGTCAAGGTCCACGTCTCCTCGCTGCGGAGCAAACTGGGGCCCGATCTGGGCAAAAAAATCGTCAACGTGCCCGGTCTAGGCTACCGATTCGAAAACTGAGGTAACCGGCGCATGACGGCTACCGTCGGATCCCGTCCGGACGTGGCGGATAAAGCCTTCACCGATCTCGCCGCTTTGGCGGCGCGTATTTGCGGCGCCCCCGCGGCGACCATCCAAGTCCATGACAACGGCTTCGCCCATTTACTTGCGGCTTTCGGGCAGGTAACCGACGACGCTTACCCTTACCGAACGGAAATCCCCTTTGAGGATGCGGAAGGCAGACTGTTAGGCAGGCTTACCCTGCTGAACCGCGCAGCGATGGAGTTATCCGTCGATCAAGCCCATATCCTCGCCGGTTTGGCCGCGCAAGCCTCCGCGCTCTTGCGCTTGAGCGGAGGCCATTTCCGCCCTCAGGCGTCCCTGGAAGCGCAATTCCTGGATATCCTGGAGCTGGTTCCGGACGCCGTTTTCATGCATGCCAAGGGCCGCTTCACCTGGGCGAATTCGGCCGCGCTCAAGCTCTCCGCGGCCGGCTCCTTATCCGACTTGATCGGAAAACCCATCGCCAACGTGTTCGCTCCGGAAACCCGGGAGGCCGTGGAAGGCCGCTTGGAGGACGTTTACCAAAACCGCCTGGCCACCGCCAGGCGGCTTTTGCGTTATCTCCGCCACGACGCCCAGAAAATCCCCGTGGAAGTCGCATCCATCGCCATCCAATTGGGCGGGGAGGAATGCCGCCTGGTGCTGGCGCGGAATATATCCAGCCGCGTGGAGGCGGCCGAAAACTTGCGTGAAAGCGAAGAGCGCTTCCATGTGTTCTCCGATATCTTCCGGAACATCCAGGCCGGCCTTTTCGTCTGGCAAATGGAATGCCCGGCCGAACAGCCCCGCTTCCGCCTGCTGGCCATCAACGCCGCCGCCGCGAACATGACCGGCCGTTCCATCGAGGATGTGATCGGCAGAACAATGAAGGAAGGCTTCCCCGACGCCTATGATCGGGGGCTGACCGCCAAATGCCAGCGCGTGATCGCCACCGGCGAATCCATGGACCTGGGGGAAATCATATGCGGGCCCAAACGCGACGTGATTGTCACCGCCAAGATCATCCCATTGCCAAACGACACTGTGGCCGTGGCTTTCGAAAACGTCACCGAGGAGCGCCGGAATCGCGAGGTGCTGCGCCAGAGCGTGGAACGCTTCGAGCTGATAGCCCAGGCTACCAACGACGCGGTATGGGAATACAAGCCTCTCAGCGGGGATACATGGTGGAACGAGCGCGCCTTCCAGCTTTTCGGATATGACTCCGATCGGATGGCGCCCAGCATGGACGCCTGGAAAAAGCGCCTGCATCCCGATGATTGCGAGCGCGTGGAGTTGGCGTTCAAGCAGGTCTCCGAAGGCGGCGCGGACACTTGGGTGCGGGAATACCGCATCAACCGCAAGGACGGGACCACGGGTCACATATACGAGCGCGGTTATGTGGTGCGCGGGGACGGCGGCGCGCCCGTGCGCATACTGGGCGCCATGCTCGACATCACCGAACTCAAGCGGGCGGAAGCCGCCGTGCGCGAAAGCGAGGAGAAGTACCGCAAGCTGGTGGAAGTGCTCCCGGACGTCATCGTCATCGGCATCGAAGACAAACTGGCTTTCATCAACCGTGCCGGGTTGGAATTCTACGGAGTGAAGAACGAAGCCGAAATCCTTGGGAAGCCGGCCGTGGAGTTTTTCCATCCGGATTCCCGCCTGGCGGTGGGTATGCGCCTTGCCCAATTGGATCAAGGGGTGGAAATCCCCCCCATGGAGCATAGGATCCTCAGGAAAGACGGGAGCATCATAGAGGCGGAAGCGCGCTCGATCTCCTTTCCGTACCAGGGCCGGATGGCAAAGCTGGCCGTGATCCGGGATATCACCGAACGCAAACAGGCGGAGTTCGCGTTGCGGGATTCGGAGGAACGCTACAGGCAGTTGTTCCTCAACAATCCCCAGCCCATGTGGCTTTATGACCCGGCCACCCTGCGCTTCCTGGATGTGAACCAAGCCGCCATCGACAAATACGGTTTTTCCCGCGCCGAATTCCTGGCGAGAACCATGAAGGATTTGTGGCTGGAAGAGGATTTCCCCGAGCTGGCCGAAGCCACGCGGCAGTTGATCGAAGCGAAGGAGTCCAGAGAGGTTCGCCGGCATCGCCGCAAGGACGGTTCCATCATCCATGCGGAAGTGTTCCACCATTATATCGAGCTCTCCGGGAACGGCGCCGCCATCGCCCTGGCCAACGACATCACGGAAAAGCTGGAAACCCTGGAGCGTTTGCGCCATAGCGAAGAACGCTATCGCACCCTCGCGGCCGTATCCCCCGTCGGCTTGTATCGTACCGATCCGCGCGGCCGGTGCACCTACGTAAACGATCATCTGTGCGGAATCCTGGGCCTGTCCCAGGAACAGGCGCTGGGAACCAGCGTCACCTTCCTGGTCCATCCCGCCGATTCCGCTTGGGTGAAGGAGGCCTGGCATAACGCCGCCGTGCGCGGATTGCCTTTCCATGCCGAGTACCGCATGCGCCGGAGCGACAATCGCACGGTTTGGGTAATGGGCAACGCCTTGGCGGACAAGGCCCCGGACGGAGCCGTGATCGGCTTCATCGGGACCATCTCCGACATCACCGAACGCAAGCAGGCGGAAATCCTGCTCGCTTGCCAGAAGCGGACCTTGGCGATGGTGGCCTCCGATCGGGATGTGGAAGACGTGCTTGTCAGCCTGGCGCGATACGTGGAGAAAGAGTCCATGGGCGGGAAAGGCTGCGTGCTGCAATTGGACGCGGAAACCCGCCGCCTGCGCTGGCTGGCCGCGCCCGGGATCGCGCCGTCATTCAAGGAAGCATCGCCCTCCTTCCCCATCGATGGCGAAAGCGGGGCGCTGGGCCGCTCCGCGCTCGCCAAGGAATACGCGTTCTCACCGGACGTGGCCGCTGATCCGGAATGGCGCGGCGGCGCCGAGGCCGCGTCGGCGGGCTATCAATCATGCGCTTCCCATCCCATTCGCGGGTCCTTCGGGCAAGTGCTGGGGGTATTC
>JBDSWM010000390.1:0-5403 GCA_039926685.1 Fibrobacteria bacterium
CTTGCTGGAAGCCATTCCTGGCAGGTGAACCGGAAGATGACCCTGAAGGTTACCGTCCGATTCGCGTTTTCGTACTTCCAATAGCGCGGAAACCTGTTTTTTCCCGCTGAAAGCCCCATCACCTTTCTAGTCTGGTCCTTTTTTAGTAAATTAGCCCCTTTCCAAACGAGGGCATATTGACGAGTACCCAGAACGGGGCCATTCCATCCGGGCCCCTGATTGTGCAAGGCGACATGACCATCTTGCTGGAAGTCGCCCACCCGATATACGCAGAAGCCAGGGATAGGATAGCCCCCTTCACGGAACTCCTGAAAAGTCCGGAGCATATGCATACCTACGGCATTTCCCATTTGTCGCTGTGGAATGCCGCTTCTTCCGGGCACGACGCCAAAGAGGTGTTGGACACGCTGCGCAAATATTCCCGCTTCGAATTGCCGCACAACCTGGTGACGGAGGTGGAAACCTTCATGGAGCGGTACGGGCAGGTGCGCATCCTCCGCGAAGACGGCAAGCTCATCCTGGAGACCATCGATCCGGCCCTGATGACGGAAATCCAGAACCATCGCCAGACCGCGCCCTACATCGACCAAGTGCTGGACAACCGCCGTGCGACCTTGCATCCGCATACGCGCGGCATGATCAAGATGGCCCTGACCAATATCGGGTTCCCCGCCGAGGATCTGGCCGGATACGTGACCGGCGCGCCGCTGGAAGTCTCGGTGCGCAGCACCACCTTGGAAGGCAAGCCCCTTAATCTGCGCGAATACCAGAAGGACGCGGGCCAGGTGTTTCATGCCGGCGGCAGCGAAAAAGGCGGATCGGGAGTGATCGTGCTCCCTTGCGGAGCGGGCAAGACCCTGGTGGGACTTTCCACCATGGCCAAATGCGCCTGCCATACCCTGATCCTGACCACCAACGTGACGGCGGCCCGCCAATGGATCCGGGAGATATTGGATAAAACCACTCTACGTCCCGATCAGGTCGCGGAATACACGGGCGACAACAAGCAAATCGCTCCCGTGACGGTCGCGACCTACCAGATCATCACCTACCGCAAGCGGCAGAGCGAGGACTTCCCGCATTTCGAGATCTTCCAGAAGAACAACTGGGGTCTCATCATCTATGACGAGGTCCATCTGCTGCCGGCGCCCGTGTTCCGCATTTCCGCGGATATGCAGGCCACGCGCCGCCTGGGCCTCACCGCCACGCTCATCCGCGAAGACGGCCGGCAAAAGGACGTATTCTCCCTGATCGGCCCCAAGAAGTTCGAGGTGCCCTGGAAGGTGTTGGAACAGCAAGGGTGGATCGCCACCGCAACCTGCACGGAAATCCGCGTATCGCTGAGGCCGGAAGACAAGATGGCATACGCCATGGCGGACCTCCGCAAGAAGATGGCCTTGGCGGCATCCAATCTGGAGAAGTTCAAGGTCGTCAAGGAGCTGATCCAAAGGCACAAATCCGATCGCGTGCTCATCATCGGGCAATACCTGGAGCAATTGGACGCGCTGTCCTCACTGCTCAAGGTGCCGCTCATCACCGGCGCCACGCCCAACAGCGAGCGGGAGGTGCTGTACAAGGAGTTCCGCGACGGCAAGATCGAGACATTGATGGTTTCCAAGGTGGGCAACTTCGCCGTGGACATCCCGGACGCCAACGTATTGATCCAGATCTCCGGCACCTTCGGCAGCCGGCAGGAGGAAGCCCAACGGCTCGGGCGCGTATTGCGCCCCAAATCGAACGGATCGGTGGCGCATTTCTATACCATCATCACCAAGGACACCAAGGAGCAGGAGTTCGGGATGAACCGGCAACTGTTCCTGACCGAGCAGGGCTATTCCTATGCCATCGTGGATTGGAACCGCGCCGTGCTGGAGGAGAATCCGAAATGAAGCGGGACATGAAAAGGGCAGTGAAAAAGGTCTGGTTGCCGGCGGCCGTGGCGGCCTTATCCCTGGTGGCATCGGTTTCCGCGGGCATAAAGGCGGAATACGCCCGGCTCGACAACGGGCTGAAGATCATCCTCTTTCCCGATCGGCAATCGCCCACGGTGGCCTGCCGACTTTTCTATGTCACCGGATCGGTGCATGAGCATCCGGGCAATACCGGCATCGCGCACCTGCTTGAGCATATGCTGTTCAAGGGGACCAAGAAAGTGGGCGTGACGGATGCGCCCAAGGATGCCGGATACGTCGTCAAGATTGACGAGGTGATGGCCAAGTTGCGCCAGCTCGCCCCGGGTGACACCGCCGCGGCCTTGCCTCTGAAGCGCCGTTACGATTCCCTGATCGCGGAAGAACGCAAGCTGCTGATCAAATACGAATTGTGGGAAGCCTACGAGAAGGCCGGCGGTACCGGCCTCAACGCCTTCACCTCCGATTTGATGACCGCCTATTTCGTCACCCTGCCTAAGAACAAATTGGATCTGTTCCTTTGGCTGGAATCCGATCGCATGCAGAACGCCGTGCTGCGCGAATTCTATTCCGAACGCGACGTGGTGATGGAAGAGCGCCGCATGCGCGTGGAGGACAGCCCCACCGGCCGGTATTGGGAAAGCCTGATGGGCGTCTTCTACGAAGCGCATCCGTTCCGGTTCCCCACCATCGGCTACCCGTCCGACATCAAGGCACTGACGCGCGAACAAGCCGATCAGCATTACCGCGAATACTACAAGCCCAACAACGCCATCCTGGTGCTGGCGGGGGATATCGACGCGAAGTCCGCCATGGCCGCGATCAGGAAATATTTCGGCGGCATCGGCCGCGGTTCGGAATTCCCGCCCATCGTGACCACTGAACCCCAGCAAGCCGGGGAAAAGCGGCTGACGGTGCGCAAGAACAACGCTAAGCCCCGTTTCGACCTGATGTTCCATACGCCCGGTTTCGAAAATCCGGACCTGTACGCCTTGGATATCGTGGAAGGCGTGCTTTCCGGCAAGAGCGGCCGCCTGTACCGCAAGCTGGTGAAGGAATTGAAAATCGCCCTGAGCGCCGGCGGCGGCAACGGTCTGGACAAATACGAATCCAACTTCTCCGTGGAGGTGGATCTGGACGGCGGCGATCCGCAATTGGAAAAGGTGGAAAAGGCGGTTTGGGACGTTCTCATCGATATGGGCCGAAGGCCGATATCCGATCGTGAGCTTACCCGCGCCAAGAACCAGGTGGCCGCGCGATCGACCCGGCAATTGCTCAACAAAGAGGAACTCGCCACCGAGCTGGCTTTCTGGGAAATGCGAGGCGGTTGGGATTTCATCAACAAATTCCCCGAGCGCGTGCAGCAGGTGACGGCCGAGCAGGTGCAGGCCGTTTGCAAGAAGTATTTCTACCGCAGCAATTCCACCGTGGGCGTGATCCTACCTGACCGGGTCGCGGCCGCCGAAGGGGGTGCCAAATGAACCGCATGAAGTTGGTTTCGGCCCTGACGCTGGCCGCCGGGGTTTCCTTCGCCCCGGCCGCCGGAAACGGCATCCCGGAGCATTATTCAAAAATCGCCTTCCCGGAATTCACCTACCAACCCCCGTATCCCAAGGATTACCGCGTCGTCCTCGACAGGGGCGTGGTGGCTTATCTGATCCCGGATACCACCTTGGCGTTGATCCAGATGACGGTGCTTTTCGGCCATCCCAATCTGCCGGCCAAGCCGGAAGACGTCGCCAAGCTCAGCCTATATTCCTCTTTGCTGAAAACCGGCGGCACCGTCCGTTTCAAACCGGAGCAATTGGAGGACAGCCTGGAATTCGTGGCCGCCACCTTGGGCGCCGGCATCGGCGATATGCAAGCGGAAGCCGGATTGGACGCATTGCAGAAGGACGCTTACGCCCTCACCTATCTCCTGCCCGAAATCGCTTTGCAGCCCCGGCTGGACGCGGAAGTCTTCAAGATCCAGAAAAAGAGCTATCTGGAGAACCTCCGTCACCGCTACGATACTCCCAATGGGGTCATGGGCATCGCCTTCGAGCATGTGATGTTCGGGAGCCACCCCAGCAATTGGATGGCGAACGAAAAGGAAGTCGCGGCCCTTACCCCCGCCAGCCTCAAGCCCTGGATGGGCGCGGGTTACGCGGTCAAGAACATGGTCATCGGCATGGCGGGGAAATTCGAGCGTGCGGAAATGGTCGCGCACCTCAACCAGTTCATCGGACGCTTCCCGGATAAGTACAAGAACGGCTCAGATTCCATTCCGCCCTATCGCGGCCCCGAGGCTCCAGGCATTTACATCGTGGACAAGCAATTCAGCCAGGCGACCATCAAGCTGGGCGCGCCCGGAGTCAAGCGTCCCGACCCGGACTATTACCGTCTCGTGGTGGCCAGCTACATATTCGGGGACGGCGGCTTCACTTCCCGGCTGATGGAGAAGGTGCGTTCCAATGAAGGCCTGGCCTATGGGATCGACAGCGACGTGGGAAGCGACTATTACCGGCGCGCCACCGTCAGCGTGGCTTTGCAGACCAAGGCGGAAACCGGAGCCTATGCCGTGAAGCTGGTGCTTTCCGAGATGCGCCGCATGGCCGCGGAGGGCATCACGGACGTGGAGTTGCAGCGCGCCAAGGACGGGCTCATAAAAAGCCTGCCGGCCCTGTTCGACACCCCTTCGGCCACGGCGCGCGTTTTCGCCCAAGGGGAGATCTGGAAGCGGAGCCCGGATCATTACAAGGAATACATAGAGACGATCAACCGCATGAGCAAGGCGGAGGTGGAAACTGCCTTCCGCAAATATTTCAACCCGGACTCCATGCGCATCGTGTTGGTCGGCCCGAAGGACCAATTGCAGAAACCGGACGCGCGCAACCAAGCGTCGCTGGCGGATTTCGGGACCATCAAGGCCCTAACCGTGCAGGACATTGAGTCCCGCAAGTAGAAAGAAAGATCATGACGAGACGAGTTGTCATTACGGGCATGGGGACGGTGAATCCCCTGGCCCTCAGCGTGGAAGAATACTGGCGTCGCCTGGCGAAAGGCGAATCAGGCATCGGGATCATGAACCGCTTCGATAATTCCACCATGGCCAGCCGCATCGGCGGGCAGGTCCCGGAATTCGACCACATGCCCTGGTTCAAAGATCAGAAAATGGCGCGTCGTTTGGATCGCGGCATAGTTTATGCGCACGTGGCGGCTTGCCAGGCCATGAAGGACTCCGGATTGGAAGGCAAGTTCGATCCGGAGCGGGCGGGAGCCATCATCGCCACTGGCATGGGCGGGGTGAGCACGTTCGAAGCGGATACCAAGGTCATGGTGGAACGCGGACACAAGCGCGTATCGCCCTTTTTCGTCCCCATGGTGCTGCCCAATACCGTCTCGGCCTATTTCGCCATCGAGAACAATCTGCAAGGCCCCAATTACACCATCCTGTCGGCTTGCGCCAGCGCCAACCATAGCATGGGCGAGGCCTATGAGATCATCAAACGCG
>JBDSWM010000391.1:0-9558 GCA_039926685.1 Fibrobacteria bacterium
GCGATCGTCTAGCAGCATGATGTCCTCGAACACGAACATGAGATTCTTTATTTCCGTGGCCAGTTCCGGATTCTCCCGTTCCAGGTTGCCCAGGATGTTCTTTTCCGCGCCCCGGTCCACCTGATTGAGCATTTCCGCGACGAACTTGACGCCGCCCACCTCGGAAACGTTCCCCCCGAACAGGCTTTTCATCTGGGTGGCTAGCACCTCTTCCACCTGGCCCAGCACGTCCGGCGACACGCTTTGCATGGTGGCCAGGCGCGTGGTCACGTCCACTTGCAGCTCTTGCGGCAAGGCGGACAGGATGGGCGCCGACAGGGACGCGTCCATATGCGCCAGCAGCAAGGCGATGGTCTGGGGATGTTCCTTCTGGATGAAGTTCACGAGTTGGGAAGGGTCCACGTCCTGGAGCAGGCTGAAACCGGTGGTACGGATCGAGCTCTGCACCTTCTCCAGGATTTCCTTGGCGCGCCGCGGGCCCATGGCCGCCTCCAGCGCTTGGCGCGCGTATTCCACGCCCCCTTGCAGGATGAATTTTTGGGCCACGGCCATCTGGTGGAACTCTTCGAGCACGCGTTCACGCGTTTCCGGGGTGATGCCGTCCAGGCGGGCTATCTCCGCGGTCAGGATTTCCACGTCCTCATCATCCAGGGCCTTGAAGATTTGCGCGCAAGCCTCCGGCCCCAGCGTCACCATCATCACCGCCGCCTTGGTGGGCCCGGCGATCCGGTTGGAAATGGAGGCGGAGGCCTCTTCCTTCTCCGTGTTCTTCTTCGCGTCAGCCATTCCCGTTAATCCTTGCCCGCGGGCTGTTTCTTCTTGCCCTTATCGCCGTTCCCATTGTCCCGTATTTTCTCCTCGTGAAGCCACGTTTTGATGAGGTTGGCGATATTGATGGGCTCGGTGCGGGTCATGAACTCCACCCGCTCCAGGATGTCCTTTTGTTTCTGGACATTTTGGGGGATTTTCTCCTCCTCAGGCTCCAGGTTGAGGCCGGCGTACTTGGGCATGGGCGGATTCATGGCCGAGGCCAGGTTCTGCACCAGGCCGCGGAAGAACCAGAGGCCGAACAGGAGGATGAGCACGATGATGCCGTATTTCTTCCCGAACTCCACCCACTCCTTCTTCTCCTGCTTCTTCATCTCCTCTTGCTCTTCCAGCATGAACTGGTTGTCGAATTGCACGTTTGTGACGAAAACCTCGTCCTTGCTGCCCGGTTTGAAGCCCACGGCGTTCTTGACCAGGGCGGTGAACTTGTCCAAATCCTCCTGGGTGCGCGGCACATAGGTGCGATTGCCGTCCTTCTCCAGCTTATAGGTGCCGTCCACGGCCACGGAAACGGTAATGCGCTTGCGGGCGCCGGGGGTGCTCACGATGTTGGCCATGGTCTTGTCGAATTCATAGTTGGTTATGGAGCCTTCCTTCTGCTCCGTGGATCCCGCCTGGGGAGTGCCTTTCAGGGAGTTCTCGTCCCGTTGCTGGGAGCGGATCACCTTGGTGTTTGGATCGTACGATTCCACCGTCTTCTGCACCTGGTCGAAATCCAGTTCCGCGGCAACCTTGACGCGCGTCTTGTTGGGGCCCAGAAGGCCCTGGAAGATGTCATCGATTTTCTGCTCCAGGCTTTTCTCCACGCTGTTCTGCAATGTCTGGTTGTGATCGGTCTGCTCCGCCAATTGGTTGTCCGCGAAGCCCTTGGTCAGCATATTCCCGTGTATATCGAGCACGGAGACCTGGCGGGCCTTGAGGCCTTCCACAGAACTGGCCACCAGATGGGTGATTCCGTTGACCATGCGTTGGTTGACCTCTTCGCCGGCGCGCATTTTCAGGATCACCGAAGCGGTGGCCTCTTCCTTCTTTTCCGTGAACAGGGAGGGTTTGGGTATCGTCACGTGCACGCGCGCCTTCTCCACTTCCTTCAGGCTCTCGATGGTACGGGACAATTCGCCTTCCAAGGCGCGGCGGTAATTCAGGTTCTGCACGAAATCGGTCATGCCCAGGTGCATTTTGTCGAAGATCTCGTATCCCTGCCCGCCTGTTTGCGGCAGGCCCAGCCGCGCCATCTGCATGCGGGCCTCGTATAGCTGGTCCTTGGGCACGATCACCTGGTGGCCGCTGTTCTCCAGCTTGTAGGGAAGCTTCATTTCCTTCAACGCATCGGTCACCTTGGCCGCGTCCTCCGCCTCCAGGTTCACGAACAGCGTGCTGTAACCGGAGTCGCCCCCTCCGCTGCCTCCCGTGGCCGACCAAGCGATGACGGAGATCATGCCGGCCAGGACCACGGCCGAAGTGGCAAGCATGATCGCCTTCTGGGTTGCGTTCAGCTTGTCCCAAATGGTGCGGAGCTGGATGATCAATTGCTTAAGGTATTCGGACATTGCGACCTCAGAGAAAGATGGGAGCTACGAAAAAGATCTCAAGGACTTCAGGGAGAGTGACGATGAACTGAATGGGGAGAGGATTGGGATAGAAGTCAAAGTGAAAAATGAGAATTGCATTTTCAATTTTTCCTTTTTCATTTTGCCTTTTTCATTCTCTCTCAACTGACAAGCGAGACTACCCCCGCATCCGCATCACTTCCTGATACGCTTCCATGGTCTTGTTGCGGATCTCCAGGAGCAGGTTGAACGCGACCTTGGCTTCGCCCACCGCAAGCATCACCTGATGCACGTCCTTGACCTCGCCGGATACCATCTTCTGGATGGATTGATCGGCCTTCAATTGCATTTCGTTCACGTCCTTCAGGAATCCCGTGAACATGTCGTTGAAATTCGCGTTGCCTTCCTTGGGCTTTAGCGAAGGCTGGCTCGTTGGCGCCAGCTCGATCTCCTTGGGAGGACCGACGTTCAAAATGGGGTTCAAGTCTGCCATATTCCCTCCTACGCCATGAAATCGACATGCCGGCCCAAGGTCGGCTTGGAATCCTGCTTTTGCGCGCCACCGGCGCGTCCATAACCCGGGCCCGTCGCTCCCGACGCGGCCGATGCAATAGCGGCGGGCCGCGGCGGGATGCGCTCCGCCGCGGAGCGGTTATTTATGCCGCCGTCGCCCAATTCCAACTGCTTGCGCTTGATTAATTCGGCCAGGCCCGAAGCCCCATCGCCGCCTTCAAGCTTCTTCTTGGCGGAATCCCGGATCGCCTGGAACCGTTCCAGCGCCGAACCGGCATCGCCTCCGCCTATTCCGTTCAATGCCATCTCTTCAACCTCTCCCAGCCGTCGCCATCGCGGTAATCATCCTGAGCCGCATCAGATATCCAACGCCTTCATCAGCATGGCCTTGGTGGAATTCATGGCCGTCACGCTCGCTTCATACGAACGCGTGGCCGTGATCATATCGGTCATTTCCTGCACCACGTTGACATTGGGCATGGCCACGTAACCTTCGCTGTTGGCATCCGGGTGGCTGGGATCATAAACCAGTTTGGCCGGGCTTTGGTCCTGTTCCACGGAAACCACCTCCACGCCGCTGCCCACATGATCCTTATCCAAGGGGAAACCCGGTTCCGGAATGGGGATATGATCCGAATGGGTGGTGAATCCCCGCATCTTGTCGGGACCGAAGATGAAGCGTTTCTCCGGATCGATTGGATTCTCGCGCAACACCACGAATTGGCGCTTGTAAGGGCCGCCATCCTTGGTGCGCGTGGTTTCCGCGTTGGCCAGGTTGCTGGAGATTACGTTCTGGCGCATGCGCTGCGCACGCAGGCCGCTGGCGCTTATCGACAATCCCGAAAACATGCCTATCATGCTCATATGCTTATCCTACCCGCCGGTCAGGCGTGACCGGCTATCGCCGAGTTGATATCGCCCTTGCGTTCCTGGATGAATTTGATCCCGAATTCATAGAGGATCTGGTTTTCCGCCATCTTGGCCGCTTCCATATCCACGTCCACGTTGTTGATTTCGCCGGGCAAAGTGGGATCCTGGGAGCGATAGGCCACCGCCTCCACATTGTCCAGGGCGGGACGGCCCAGATTCTGATGGCCGGATTGATCCTTCGCGCCGGCGATGTTCTTTTCGTCCAGGGCCGCCTGCAAGCGATCCTCGAAAGCCACCTCTATCCGCTGGTAACCGGGAGTGGTGATGTTCGCCAGGTTGTTGGCGATGGCCCGGCCGCGCAAGGTGCAGGCATCCAGGCTTTTCGCCACCGTGGGTATGGAGGTTCTGGAGAAAAGGGCTTCTTTGAGGAACATGCGAGGTTTTCCTTTCAACAAGGTGAGTTAAGCAACCCCCGTGCCACCATCATGCGCTGCCGAAAACCGCCTCCACAATCCAAAAAGCGGATCCGCTCGCGATGTCTGGAACGCAGGGAGCGGCATTTTCAAGGAGCGCAGGCAGAATATGCCGGAAAAATTAAGGCTAAAGTCCGTCGCCGGTTTTTGCCGATAACACTTGGATGGGGAAGTTTTTTCCGGGCTGCCGCCGGTAAAGGGAAATTCCTGCCGAGGGGGCTAGTTCATTTCGGAATGCAGGGCTTCCCAAACCTCGCCCAGGTCCCAATCCTTTTCGGCGCTGAGCACCACCTGCCTATGCAGCGGCGCGCAATCGTATCCGAAAGGAACGGCCTCCCGATGCATGACGATGGCGGAATGGCCCAGGTATTGGCATATATGGGCCGGAAAGCTGTTGTAGCATAGCACCGTGCCTTGGAAGGAACGCAGGATACGGATTAAGCGCGCCAGCGGGAAGACCTGGGGAACATAACCGGTGCCGTTGCGCACTTCCGCCGCGATGGCTTCGTCCCCCGGACCCATCACCACCTCCACCGGACGCCTTTCCACTTCCAGCCGCTGCAGGATCCTCAAAACCATGCGCGTGTACACCTTATGGCCGAAGTCCTTCTTGAGGCCCGCGCTCCCGATGTGGAACAGGATTTTCCCTTTCCCCCACTCCGGCACGTCTTCGCCCGGGAAGAGCGTTTCCAGCGCAGCTTGATCGGAATCCCCGGCGCCCATGCGCATGGGGATGAAAAAGGACGGCACTCCCGCCAGATCCATCACCTTCATGTTCTCTTCCGCGAAGCTGCGCACCTCGGGCAGCAAGGGGATGGTGGCCGCGTAACCGCCCCGGCGGGTTTCATGGGAATGCCGGAAGCCGTAAGCGCGCCGGGCGGAAAAGCGCGCCGCCAAGTCGAAGCGCACGCGATACACGCCTACGCAATTGGTGAAGAGAAGGTCCACCGGATCCAGCGCCCAACGCAAGGGATCCAAACGCGGCGCGATGCGCAGCGAGGCGGGCAACTCGGTGCTGAATTCGCGGGCGAACCGATCCGCACCGTGCAGCAGCACATCCGCATGCGGATAGGCGGCCACCAGACGGTGCAAGGGGCGGAGGATTTGCACGAAATCCCCGTAGCTCCCCGTGAACATGTACGCCACCCTTTGACGGCGCGCCTCACCGGACTTTTCGGTCGGTTCGGGAGAGGCAGTGCGCGAAGGAAGGATCCGGATCAGCCCCCGCAAACGCCAGCGGATGACTTGGGAGCTTTTCAACCAGAAACGGTTGTAGATCATGGTCGTCACGGGGGAATCATACCATGCGGCGGAGTTCCCTTACAACGGTCGTTCCCGGCAACCTTCCGACCCATGGGAGCCATTGCAAATAATTGCTAAAAATGTGAGACTGGAGTTAAAGTTGGCGGCAAAGGGCATGTACATTCCTTGCGAAGGATGACTGGCAAAACATATGGGTAAATCGGGTTTGGTCCAATTTTCGTTCATGAACAAGGGATTCCTGCATACAAAGGACGGACGCGCCATCCGTATCCTGGCGGAGTTCCTGGAGCCGGAGCACCGCTACCGGGAATTCGGTATCGACAATACCATCGTCTTCTTCGGTTCCGCGCGCATCCTGCCCAAAAGCGTGGCCGCGGCGAACCTCAGGAAGCTTAAAAAGGACCGTAAGACGACGGCCGCGGCCCTTAAGAAAGCCGGGCAGAACCTGGAAATGTCCCGCTATTACGAAGATGCGGTGGAATTGTCCCGCTTGCTTTCGGAGTGGAACAAGTCCCAGCGGGAACAATATGCCATCTGCTCCGGAGGCGGCCCCGGCATCATGGAAGCGGCCAACAAGGGCGCCAGCCTGGCCAAGGCCCCGTCCATCGGCCTCAACATCCACCTTCCCTTCGAGCAGCACGCCAATCCCTACATCTCATCCCATCTCAACTTCGAATTCCATTACTTCTTCATCCGCAAGTTCTGGTTCGTCTATACCGCCAAGGCCATTATCATGTTCCCAGGGGGGTTCGGTACCCTGGACGAGATGATGGAAGTGCTGACCTTGGTGCAGACCGAGCGCATCACCAAGAAAATGGTGGTGGTGCTGTACGGCGCCGAATTCTGGAGCAAGGTGCTGAACCTGGACTATCTGGTGGAAACGGGGATGATCAGCGCCGAGGACCTGGGCCTTTTCAAGATCTGCTCCACGGTGGAAGAGGCCTTCAGCCATGTCACCAAGGGCCTGAAAGCCAACAGTGCCTCAAAGGCCAAGCGGAAAAAATCCCGGCTGGCGTGAACCGATGAAAGGCGGCCAGCGGGAAAAGCCTTGGCAAAGGGACCCAGTAACCGGGGTGATACTGGGAGCCGAGCCCTTTTCCATGGGGGCGGGCTCCCATGCCGTGCTTTTCCTGCACGGTTGGTCGTCCACCCCCCGCGAACTCCGCTTCCTGGCGGAGCAAGCGTCCCGGGCGGGCTTCCATTGCCTGGGGCCATTGCTGAAAGGTCATGGAACCCGGCTGCAGGATCTGATGCCAACCCGCTTCGAAGATTATCTGGCACAGGCCGAAGAAGCCTATGCGGCCCTGGCCTCCCGGCATGAACGCGTTTCCGTATGCGGCTTGTCCATGGGCGGGCTAATCGGCCTGAACCTGGCCGCCACCCGTCCCGTGGCGGGACTGGTTCTCGTAGCGCCGTTCCTGATTCCATGGGGCCGGACTTTCGGATTGCCGAACCGGTGGCTGGTCGGCCGCGTCCCGCTCCCGTCCATAATGGCCAAAAGCCCTGGGGGCCCCATCCAGGATCCGATTACGGCACCGGAGCATATCGCCTATCATGCCATGGCCACCCGATCCATGATCAGCGTGGTGAAAGCCGGCCGGGCCTTCCTGCCGCGCATCCCGCGGGTAGCCTCCCCTACCCTCATCCTCCATAGCGTCCAGGATGCCACCAGCGATTTCCGCGGCAGCCAAAAGCTGATCGAAAAACTCGGCTCCGCCGATAAAACCCTGGTGGCCTACAACCAGGGCGATCATCTCATCACTTTGGATTATGAGCGGGACAAACTGGAGCGAACCGTGCTGGATTGGCTGCTGAAACGCCGTTGACAGAAACACCTGCTTTTCTTATCCTATTATTCCAGTAGGTTTAATAGGGTATATCTGCCACATGCAAATCTCCATACGCTCCGTCAAAAAGCATTTTGAGGGCACCCAAGCTTTAAACAATGTCTCTATCGAAGTTCCCGACGGGGAGCTGGTAGCCCTATTGGGCCCTTCCGGATGCGGAAAAACCACCTTGCTCCGCATCATCGCCGGGCTGGAAACGCCCGATTCCGGGGATGTGGTTTTCGGGGAAACCGATTCCACCAATCTGGCGGTGCGTGAGCGCGGCGTGGGATTCGTGTTCCAGCATTATGCGCTGTTCAAGCATATGACGGTTAGGGAGAATATCGGCTTCTCCCTGACCATCCAGAAGCGGCCCAAGGAAGAAGTGAAGAAGCGCGTCGACGAACTTCTCAACCTGATCCAATTGAACGGGATCGGGAACCGGTTCCCGTCCCAGCTTTCGGGAGGACAGAAACAGCGCGTTGCCTTGGCGCGAGCGCTCGCCGCCCGCCCCCATGTGATGCTGCTAGACGAACCTTTCGGCGCCTTGGACGCGCAGGTGCGCCAGGATTTGCGGCGCTGGCTGCGCAATCTTCACGATGAGCTCAAGATGACCAGCGTTTTCGTCACCCATGATCAGGATGAGGCTTTCGAAGTGGCCGATCGGGTGGTAATCATGAACAAGGGCAAGGTGGAGCAGATCGGATCACCCGAAGAGATCTTCCATCACCCCGCCAACGGTTTCGTGATGCATTTCCTGGGCAACGTGAATATCTTCCACAGCCGCCTGGAGCATGGCCAAGGCTCTCCGGATCTGGATCTGGTGCATCCCGGCCTGGCTCCGGCCGATTCAGGAGCCACCTCCGTATACGTGCGCCCCCATGAGCTCACGCTGTACCGTTCCCGGGAAAATGCGAAAGCCATTGAAGGCCGCATCGTGCACGTACGCACCATCGGACTTTCCGTGCGCGTAAGCCTGGCCACCTTGGCCGGCCCGGAAATACAGGTGGAGGTGCCCAAGGATGAGTTCCAGGCACTGAATCTTTCCAAAGGCGATACCGCCTTCGCCGTGGCCAAAGGCGTCAAGGTGTTCCAGGACGACTATACGATTTGAAACCCTGGGCGTTGTCAGCAAGCATGGTTGATGGGACAATGTCAGGGGTCAGGGATTAGGGATTAGGGTAAATCCAATGCAATGCATTGTAAGCTTCAGTATTACCCTAACCCTTAATCCCTAACCCCTGCGGAGCAAAGACCCACAGTTATGGAACTCTTCCCTCCCCTCTCCCCTCTCGCCGCCGCCTTGTTGGGCGGGCTTTTCGGATTGATGATCGGCTCCTTCTTCAATGTGGTCATCTACCGGATGCCGCGCGGGGAGTCGGTGGTATGGCCCCCATCGCGTTGCATTCAATGCGGCTACCGCATCAAGTCCTACCAGAATATCCCCGTGCTCTCTTGGCTTTGGCTGCGGGGCAAATGCAAATCCTGCCGCACGCCCATCAGCGCCCAATACCCACTCATCGAGGCCCTTACCGGATTGGTGGCCGCCTTGGTCATCGGCTATTTTTCCGCCGCCGGATCCGGCCATACCGCCGATTTCAAATTCGGCGTGATCTTCCTGGCGCTGGCCTCCATCCCCATTTTCGTGATCGATTTCCGTCATTTCCTGATCCCGGATCTCATCACCTATCCCGGCATTGTGCTGGGACTGGGGTTGAGTTTCCTACCGGGCGGCATGACGCCCGTCCAAAGTCTCACGGGCGCGACGGTATCCGGCCTGTTCCTGTGGCTTGTAGGCTACGCCGCTTCCCTGCTGCTGAAAAAAGAGGCCATGGGCCTGGGCGACGTGAAATTGGTGGCCATGGCGGGCGCCTTGTTCGGGGCCTCCACGGCTTTGACGGGCCTGATTTTCGCATCCGCCCTGGGCTGCCTTATCGGCCTTCCCATGCTGCTGTTCCGGAAGCTGGACGAACAACGCCATATCCCGTTCGGCCCCTACATTTGCGTAGGCACCTTGATGGCGGCCTTCTTCGGGCAACGCCTGCTGGATTGGTATATGGGAATGCTGAGGATCTGAGCGGAGCCTTCGGTTTTTACCCATTTCCGGCCAAAACCGGCCTAATTTACTATCTTCTTCACCCTATTTCGTGGTATTTTTCCGGTTTTTTCCTCATCGGGGAGCGTTATGGCCACAATCGTAAAGTTGGACGGTGCCTGGGATTTCTGTTTCGATGC
>JBDSWM010000392.1:0-4408 GCA_039926685.1 Fibrobacteria bacterium
CCCGCCGTCTCCACCTCCCTGGGGGCGGAAGGCATCGACTACCGGGACGGCTCCGACATCCTCATCGCCGACGACCCCGCCGCCATGGCCCGTGGCATCCGGACACTGCTCTTGGATGCTGAGCTGCGGGCGAAGCTTTCCGCCAACGCCTTGCTGTTGGCCCATGGAACCTACGATTGGAAAAAGGTGGGAGACACGCTCCTGGAGGGGTATGAATCCCCCTCAGACACGGGAGCGGCGAAAGCGATATGACCAGACTGCGCATCCTATGCATTTCCACCATGTTCCCGAACCCGCGCATGCCCGTGCATGCCCAATTCGTGAAACAGCGTCTCGACGCGGTGTCCCGCCTCGCCGATATCATCGTCGTGAGCCCTATCCCCTGGTTTCCGGGCGAAGCCTGGATCCCGCATTACGCCAACCGGCACGGGGTCCCCGCCCGGGCCGAGGCCACCGCCTATCCCGTCCACTTCCCGAAGTTCTTCTCCCCTCCCATGATCCTTAAGCCCGTGGATGGGTTCGCCCTGGCTTGGTGCGTTTACCGTTTCATCCGCAAGCACGGACTGCTAGGCAAGATCGATCTGCTGGACTGCCACCTCGCCTTTCCGGAAGGATTCGCCGGCGCCCTGCTCTCCAAATGGCTCAAGCTCCCCTACGTGGTCACGTTGCGCGGACACGACATCAACGATCTGCACCGGTTCCCGGTACGCGTCCGCCAGGTCGTCTATGCCCTGAAGCATTCGAACCGTTACTTCGGCGTGGCCCAGGCCCTGGTGGACGGGGCCGTGCGCCTGGGGGCTCCGCCGGAAAAGGGCTTCGCTTCCACCAACGGAGTGGACTCGGAACGCTTTCGGCCCACCGCCAAAGCCAAGGCGCGCCAAGAGCTGGGCCTGGACCCTTCCCTGCGCTATATGCTTTCCGTTTCCCACCTGGTGCCGCGAAAGGGCGTGGATATCCTCTTGCGGGCCCAGGCGCTGCTGCGCGACTCCGGCCGGAGCGATCTCCGCTTCATCATCGTGGGCAAGGGCGGCGAAGAAGGGAACGTCGAAGGGGACTTGCGCAGGCTTGCGGAAAGCCTGGGGCTGGCCGCGCAGGTCATCTGGGCCGGAGCCGTCCTCAATACCGATTTGCATCTCTGGTACTCGGCGGCAATGTATTCTGCCTGGCCAGCGAGAAAGAGGGCTGGCCGAACGTGGTGCTGGAAGCCATGGCTTGCGCCACCCCGGTTACGGCTTTCGCCACCTGGGGCGTACCGGAAATCATCACCAGCCCGGACTTGGGATCGCTGGTAATGCGGCGTGAACCGGAAGCCTTCTCCGCCGCCATCGCCGCCGCCCTGGAAACCCGCTGGGATGCCGAGCGCCTGCGCGCCTATGCCCTGGAGAATTCCTGGACCAAGGTGGCGGAAGGGCTGGAGAAGCATTTCAGGGCGGTGCTGGCGGCGAAGGCCGGCTGAAGCGGGCGTATACGGGCCGTTGCCCCCAGATCTCATCCACCAGGCCCCGTCCCACTTTCGCGTTGTAATGCATGGGATCCTTGAAATTGGCGCTGTCCGCGGTAAGGGCGTTGGCGTATTCGAAATCGTAAGTAGGGGCCAGCTCCCGCAACTGGGCCTTGAAGCGTTCCACTTCGGCGGAAAAGCCCATCTCCTCCACGCGCCTTTGCAGATCCTGGTGGGTGGGTGGGATCACGAAACGGAGATCGATGGCATGCGCTTTCGCATAGGCCGTCATCCTCTCCAGCTCGGCCACGAAGCTTTGCGGATACCGGTACCTGTGGAGATACCCGGGCACGGTTTCCTCGTAGAGGACGTAGCGCCAGAAACCCTCCTTGTCCATCCTGGGCCGGCCCAGCGGAATCGCCCCGGAACCGAGGGACTCCACCACTTCCAGGGAAGCCTTGAGCACGGGATAATTGCAGAAATACAGCAGGGGATTGCGGACGATACATTTGGCGCCGGTGGTGCGATCCTTGCGGTTGCTCTCGTTGAACAGGAGGAAGTTGAGGCCGATGAAGACATGCTTCAGCTCCGAGCGTCCCGCAGCGAACCAGAACGCGTCCGCGATTTCGCCGAAGGAGGCGCCCTGGATGGCGAAGTTGAAATAGTCCTCCCCGGAGGCCGCCCGGATGGCGCCCGAGTCCAGGCTGTACATGCGCGAATCCCCGAGGATGATGTTCGGCGCGGGCCGGTTCCGGTAACGGATGAACTTGTACAACGCGTCTTCGTTTCCGGAGGCCACCGTATCCTTGATGCCTTGGGGCGGGCCCAACGCCGCGAAAACGGGGAAAAGATCGAACGGATCCACCGCCATGATGGCCAGCATGTACGCGGCCACGGGCGCCAGGAACAGCGCTGACTTGCGGAGGAAGCGTCTCATCGGTTCGGTTTCATGGCGTCAAAATTGGAAATAGATAAAACTCTGCTGGCTGTTCAGGCTCGACCCGAAAATCAGGAGCAGCAGGCAGGCATAATAAAGCGCCCATCTTTGCCATACCGGCCTGCTCACGAGGAAGGCGTTCATATCCGCTTTTTCCTCCACCGCCTCGACCGCGATCAGCGCCACGATCAGGCCCGCGCAAAAGGCGAAGCGGGTGGCGTCCATCCCCAATCCGCCCAATAGATCCCGCATGGCGGCGGGATGGGCCAGGTTGCGCGCGATCTCCAGGAAGCCGGCAGGGAGCCGGAAACAGATGTGGAGCGCATCCGGAACGGTCTTGGCCCGGAAGAACACCCAGCCCAAGGTGACGAGCGCGAAAACGTACAGGGGACCCAGCACCGCCGGGATGAAGCGGGCGGGGCCGGAACCGAAGGCCCGCCGGCCATGGGCCCGCAAGCCCGCGGTCCATTGTTCCGCGATGAGGTAGCTCCCATGCAGGGCCCCCCAGATGATGAAGGTCCAGTTGGCCCCGTGCCATATCCCGCTCACCAGGAATACCGCCATCAGGTTCGCCAAATGGCGCAATCGGCCCACGCGCGAGCCCCCGAGCGGGATATACAGGTAGTCCTTGAACCAGGTGGACAGGGAAATATGCCATCGGGTCCAGAACTCCGCCACCGAGGAGGCCAGGTATGGGCGCCGGAAGTTCGTCATCAGGCGGAAGCCCATGACACGCGCGGTGCCGATGGCGATGGAGGAATAACCCGAGAAATCGCAGTAAATCTGGAAAGCGAAGAAGACGGTGGCGACCAGCAGGGCGGCGGCCGATTGCTGGGCGGGATCGGCGTAGGCGTTGTTGACCAAGGGGCTCAGATTGTCGGCGATGACGATCTTCTTGAAGAAGCCCACGGCCATCATGCGCAGGCCCATGGTCACGTCCCCGTAGTCGAACCGGTGCGGGGTATGGAATTGATGGAGGAGGTTCTGGGGGCGCTCGATGGGGCCCGCCACCAGCTGGGGATAGAACATCACGTAGAGGGCGTAGATGCCGAAATGCCGTTCCGCCTTCTGCGCGCCGCGATACACCTCGATGACATAGCTCATGCTCTGGAACGTGTGGAACGAGAGGCCGATGGGGAGCAGGATCGCCAGCGTGCCTACGGAATAGTTCCAGCCGATAAGCTTGGCCAGATGGTTTGCGTTCCAAGCGAAGAAATCGAAATACTTGAATACGAACAGGATCAGGGCCGTGACGATGAGGCTCCCCCACAAAATCACCTTCCTCCGCATGCCTTGCGATCGTTCGATACCGATGCCGGCGGCATAGTCCACCACGATGGTCAAGGCCAGGATGAGTATGTAGACGGGGACGAAGGCCATGTAGAAGAAGCAACTGGCCGCGAGCAGCAAGGGCCAACGCATGCGGTGGGACAGCAAAAAATACAGCAGCGTGACAATTGGGAAGAAAACCAGGAATTCCAAGGAATTGAAGATCATGATGCTTACAAATGATTATGACTGTTTATGGCCGGAAAATGAAGCAGGAACCCGCAAAAACCTAACAAAGATCATCGCGCGCGCGCGATCCGGGGCGTTCAGTTCCCAATCGGGGCCGGATCCGCGGACCTATCGGTCTTGTTCCCCCCTGGGATTCTAAGTAAGTATAAGATGGGGCGATAGCATGCCGCCCCATGATCCTATTCATCATCGTTCCCGGAGGACGGTTGCGTTTTACGTTTATCCTTGTGGGTTTGGCCGCGGCCATGGCCGGCGCCCAATGTATCGACGGAAAATGGGACCCCAACAGTACCTGGATCAAGGATTGCTCTCCCGATAATCAATACGACGGGGTATTCGGCGAGGGCGCGGAACCTACCGTCTATACCGGTTCCACGCAAATATCCGCCGGCACGGTGGCGCATACCCTGAGCTGGAAGCTGCACTATTTCAAAGGCAACCTGAGCGGTTCGCTCTCGGGCGCCAAGCTGCCGCTTATCGTCGGCCTGCATCCCTGGAGCGACGGCTCCACC
>JBDSWM010000393.1:0-5149 GCA_039926685.1 Fibrobacteria bacterium
CCCCTACCCCGACTAGGATATCCCTCGTTCCACTAGTAACATTCACCCCATCCAAATTATTTCGTTCCCGTTACACGTCATACTTATACGACAACACACCCTTCTCCACCCTCACCCAAAAAAAATAAAATGTCACCCCTCCCCCATCTTCCCACTCTAATCCCCGACCAGCGGTTAAACATCCCGCGGTCAAGGAGAGTCATCGTGAAGAAATTATTGACCTATTCCGCCTTCAGCGCTTTGTTCCTGTGGGGTTGCAACTCCGAGAGCCCTACCCAGACGGCTTCCGGTCCGGGCACGCCCACTGCGGTTTCAGGGCAGCGCACCTTATCCCAGCTCAAGCTGGATGGCGGTATGGTGACCTTTTATGCCAATGGGGATAATATGGTGATGATGGAAAGCCATGCTCCCGGCGCTCCATCCTTGCTGGGTGAGAAATACCAGGGAATGACCTTGGCGGAGATTTACCATGCCCTGGCGCCGATGGAGGCCATCCCTTCTGAATTGCAGGCGAGTACGGAGCGGTTCCAGGCTTTGGCTGACGGCGTGGTGCCGGCCGAGGAGAATCCCGCCACCGCGGTGGGTGAAAACGCCATCACGGATGTTCCGGCGCCTTTGGCCAAAGCGGCGGATTTGAATGATAGCTGGTTCAGCAACAATTACTGCCAATGGAACAGCTTCTATAACGGCTACAAGACCTGCCTGCTCAACCGCACCCCGGAACGCGGCCTGAGCACCGATTGGGTGACATCCACGGCCGCGCGCTCCTACGTGTACGTCTATCCCTACAAGGGCGGACAGATCCACCTGAACGGGAAAATCGACGGCAGCAACATCCTGGACGTGGATCTGCTTTCGGGCAGCGTGTACAGCTATTACATGTACAGCGGCCATAGCGTTTTCGGCTGCCGCATCAACAAGACCCACAAATGGACCATCACCCATACCTCCGGCTGCGGCTGGCATTGGTCCTACGCCGCCAACCTGGACTGCTGATTTCCGCATAGCTGCCACCGCACCCCCGGCGCAGAAGGCCTGGGAGTTCGCTCCCAGGCCAACCCCGCTTCCGCTGCCGACCCCTGGAAGCGGCTTTGATTCCCCCGGTGGGTTGCCCAGCCGCCCATCCCCGCCCTGACCCTACCCCGGTTTTTACTTATATTCGGTAAAACCAACCCTCTGAGACAACTATGGACAGCCGCTATTCCCCCCAGGACATTGAAGAAAAATGGTATCGCGTTTGGCGCGAGGCCGGGGCTTTCGAGCCTAAAGGCACGGGCAAACCGTTCACCATCGTGATCCCCCCGCCCAATGTCACGGGCGCCTTGCATATGGGGCATGCCCTCAACAATACCTTGCAGGATGTGCTCATCCGCTTCAAGCGCTTGCAGGGCTACCGCACTTTGTGGCAGCCGGGCACGGATCATGCGGGCATCGCGACGCAGAGCGTGGTGGAAAAGCAATTGGCCAAAGAGGGCGTGAAGCGCCAGGATCTGGGGCGCGAGAAATTCGTGGCCAAGGTATGGGAATGGAAGAACGAGTACGGCGACAGGATAGTCAACCAGCTGATGCGGCTGGGGTTTAGTTGCGATTGGTCGCGCTTGCGCTTTACCATGGACGAGGGTTTGTCCAAGGCGGTGCGGGAAGTGTTCGTGCGCCTGCACGAGGACGGCCTCATCTACCGCGGCACGCGGCTCATCAACTGGTGCCCCAAGCTGCAAACGGCGCTGGCCGACGAGGAAGTGGAGAACAAGGAAAGCAAGGGCTTCTTCTGGTCCATCCGCTATCCCTTGGCCGACAATCCCGCCGAATCGATCACCGTGTCCACCACGCGCCCGGAAACCATGTTCGGCGATGTGGCCGTGGCCGTGAACGCCGAGGACGAGCGCTATAAGCATCTCATCGGCAAGCAGGTGCGCATACCCGGCACCGATCGCACCATCCCCATCATCACGGATGAGCATGCGGACCCGACCAAGGGCACCGGTGCGGTGAAGATCACGCCCGCGCACGATTTCAATGATTATGAAGTGGGCAAGCGGCATAACCTCAAGCCCATCATCGCCATGAACCTGGACGCCACCTTGAACCATATGGCGGGCAAGTACCAGGGCATGAACCGCTTCGACGCGCGCAAGGCCATCGTGGCCGATTTGGAAACCGCGGGCCTTTTGGCGGCGGTGGAGGACCGGTTGATCCAGTTGCCGCTGTGCTATCGCTCCGGCGACGTGGTGGAGCCGTATCTGCTGGATCAATGGTTCGTGGATATGAAGCCCTTAGCGGTGCCGGCCCTGGAGGTGGTGGAGCGGGATGAGACTCGCTTTGTGCCGGCGCGTTATACCAAGACCTATCGCGATTGGCTGGAGCCGTTCAAGGACTGGTGCATTTCCCGGCAATTGTGGTGGGGACATCAGATTCCCGCCTGGTACGTGGTGAGCGAAACCGGCGGTGCGCGGCGCCAGGATACGCCGTTCGTGGTGGCGCGTTCGGAGACGGACGCGCAAGCGGAGGCCGTGAAGAAGTACGGCCCCCAGGCCGTGCTGGTGCAGGAAGAGGACGTGCTGGACACGTGGTTCTCCAGCGCTTTGTGGCCGTTTTCCACCTTGGGCTGGCCGGACAAGACGCCGGAATTGGAGAAGCATTACCCCACCGACGTGCTGATCACCGATCGCGGCATCATCTATTTCTGGGTGGCGCGCATGATCTTCTCCGGGATCAAATTCCTGGGGAAGACGCCCTTCCATACCGTGTACATCCACGGGACCATTCTGGACGAAAAAGGCCAGCGCATGTCGAAGTCGAAGGGCAACGGCATCGATCCCATCGAGATGATAGGCAAGTACGGCGCGGACGCCGTGCGCTTTGCGCTGATGATCCTGACCACGGAAGGCCAGGACATCAAACTGTCGCCCGTGAAGTTCGAAACAGGCAGGAACTTCGCCAATAAACTGTGGAACGCCGTGCGCTTTGTGCTGCCGCATTTGGAAGACACCGCTTCGGGGTCCAGCAATCGCGAAGACCTGAGCTACGACGATCTGCATCTGGCGGACCGTTGGATTTTGTCCCGTTTGGACGAAACCATCAAGACGGTGACGGAAAGCCTGGAACCGCGCGGCGCGGACGGGTCTTCGGGACTGCGTTTTTCGGAAGCGGCGCAGGCCTTGTACCGGTTTACCTGGGACGATTTCTGCTCCAGCTATCTGGAAATCCGCAAGAAGGTGATCACGGCGGAGGCGGCGACGTTGTCGCCGGAAGGTCTGGCCGCGAAGAAACAGGCCGTGTCCGTGTTCGCGACCGTGATCGAAAAGCTCATCACCATCCTGCATCCCTTCATGCCCTTTATCACCGAGGAAATCCGCCAGGCGTTGGGACAGAAGGAATTGCTGATCACGTCGCAATGGCCGGCGGCGGATATCTGCAAACAGCTAGGCATTGAGTCCTCTTCCGAGCATGACCTGGAAGTCATGACCAAACTGCTCAAGATCGTGGACGCGATCCGTTCCATCCGGGGCGATTATTCCCTGCCGCCCAGCCACGCCCTGGACGCGCGCATCAGCTGCGACGACGAGCCCTGGCGCAAAATCGTGGAAGCGCACAAGGACATCATCGACAGCCTGGAACGGGTGGGCACGGTAAGCGTGGGCGTGAATACGGCCAAGCCCGCGTTCTCGGCCTCCGGGCTCATCCCCGAAGGCCGCCTGTTCATCCTGCTGGAAGGGATTCTGGACCCGGCCCAGGAGAAGGTGCGCTTGACCAAGGAATTGGGTAAGGCGGAAGGCTTCGTAGCGGCGCAGGAGAAGAAGCTGGCCAACGAGAGCTTCGTGAAAAGCGCGCCCGCGGAGGTGGTGGAAGGCGAGCGCAGCAAACTGCAATCGCAGCGCGACAAGGTGGAGAAGCTTAAGGCCGCGCTGGCCGACCTGGGTTAAAGCCTTTTAGCGCGGCCCGGCCGCTTTGGCGGATTTGGGTTAAAGCTAGGGAATCTTGGCGATATAGATGCCGCTGCGCAGGCGGCGTTTGGGATCCAGGGTGAGCATGGAGCCGACGGCGGATACGGCCACGGCGAAGCGGCGTCCGGACAAATCGATCAATTGCAATTCGGGGACGGGTCGGGCGGGATCCCATTCCAGCAATATGGGCAATCCATCGTCGGAATGGAAAATCCGCATCTGACCGTTGCGGGCCAGGGGCGGGTTGATGGGCACGCCCAGGCTGCGCGCGGCGTCAGCGGCGTCGACCAGGCCATACCCGTAGCCCGAATCCGGATGGGCATAGCGATCCGCGCTGGAAATGAGGGCGTGACGCAGTTTTTGCGCGTCTGATTCCGGGCGCAATTGGCGGAGCAAGGCGGCGATGCCGGCCATGACCGGGGCGGCGAAACTGGTTCCGGCGAAACTGTTGAGCTTTGGAGTGGCGGAAGAGGTGTTCGCCACGGCCACCTTGCAACCGTCCAGGTCGGCGAGCGTCATGATATCGGGTTTGACGCGGCCGTCCGCGGTGGGGCCTCCGCTGGAATAGGCGCAGCGGCGGCCGAAGCGATCCTGGATGCCCACGGCCAGGATGCTGTCGGCGTCGGCGGGCGCGCCCAGGGAAGGGGCGGCTTGCTTGTCCCCTTCATTGCCCGTGGATACGGATACCAGCACGTTGCGGCGCGCGGCGCCGAGCGCGGCCAGGGATGAGGGGCGCGTGCGTCCATCGAAGTCGCTGAAAGGCAGGTCGGGGCTGCCATCGGTATAATCGTAGCGGTAACCCAGGCTGATGCTGATCACCTGGGCGCCGGAATCGACCGCGCGTTCGATGGCCGCCGCCACAAAGTCCTCTTCCACGTACGTTTCCTGGGAAGCGTCTTCGGCCCGGTACAGGAGGAACTCCGCCTCCGGGGCCGCGCCCACCAGGGTACCCGGAGTGTTACCTCCGATCAGGGACATGCATTGCGCCCCGTGGCTCCCGAGCAGGCTGTCGCTCACGGCGGAGCGCGTCGAATCCACGAAATCGCGCTGGTCCCGGATGCGGCCCTTCATGGCGAAGAAAATGGGGCTGCCCAGGTGGAAGCCTTCGTCGATGACGGCGATGCGCACGCCTTGCCCGGGCGCCTTCCCGTTGGCCAGCAGGTAGGCATGCAACTTGTCCACGTGCAGCGATTCCATCAAAGTCC
>JBDSWM010000394.1:0-15575 GCA_039926685.1 Fibrobacteria bacterium
AGCCGGTCTTAAGACCGGCTTTTTTCTTGTCCGGTTTTCCAATCCTCTCCCTTCCGGCCTATTCGGGCTTCATCGCGCGGCTGCGCTAGTCGCGCTTCGTCCCGGGCACGCGATCAGGGCCGCTGGAAAACGGGAAAGGCCGGCCGCCTGTTGGCGGGAATGGCGCGACCGCGGGCGTCGCGCCCCATAACGGGATCCGCATCGATGCTTCGCGCGGGAGTCCTAACAGGCGCCGCCTTCGCTCGGGGGGAAATGGAGCCGGCCGTGGTGCTCTGGCATGACTCAGCCCAGCTCGAAAGATCCCAGGCCGTAGAGGACCTGCATTGGGAGCTATCCACTTCGGGCATGGGAGACATATCGAAGCGACCCCAACCGTCCCAGGATCGCGATGGATCATAATGGGTGCTGTCGTTCTTACGCCAACCGGGTGGCTTGCTGGCGGCCTGGTCGTAATTCAGATAATTCTTGGCCCAACGATAGGCGATGGGATTGCCGTCGCAGTCGCCCCAAAGCGAATCCGGGTACATGTTGAAACCCCAGGAAATGAATGTCGATTTCACACCCGCATTGGCGGAGGCCATTCCTCCCCAATAGGGGATCTTCATCTCCACCACCATGGGCGAGGTGTCGGCCGCGGCGAAACGCGCGGAGGCGGCCAGCACGCCGGTGGGAGCGGTGACGACCTGGAACTTGTCGGCGGTGGCGCGATTGCGGAAAAAGAAACGCGAATCGCCGTTATAAAGCGGCTTGTCGAGCTGGATGGTTTTCGGGGAGCTGCCGAAAATCAACCCGCTGGCATCGGTGGAGAAATAACTCTGGTAAACGGTGGAGTCGTCCACCCAGGTATTGGGATCGAGGTAAACCTCGGGCGCATCGGCCTTCCACAAATTGTCGGCGGTCAAGCACACGGTCTTCGCGTTGACTACGGTTTTGGTCTTGACCAGGAACAGGAAATACAAAGCCGTATTGTCATAGGCGGCCAGCATGGTGATCTTGCCATGGACGGGATTGTTCAGGTAAAGGGAAGGATCGGCATTGCGGATGTTCTCCGGCTGCAGCAGCACCACCTTGGCGTAATCAGTGAAACTGATGGTGGAGGGAACGCCGCCATAGCGCAAGGACAGGGCTTGCCAAAGACGTTCCGGCTTCCCGTCGACGACGATTTTGCCGTTAGGAACCCGAAAGGCCGTGACGATTTCGCCCGTATACAAAGCATTGGCCATGCCGCATAGGCAGGCCAGTAAGGCCAGGACCCGCAAGGAAGAACGCGCCGAAACTGCCCGGATCCGGGAAAAAACGGAGGGCGCAAGGGACGCGTTAAAGTGGTTCGGAATCATGACTTTTCTTCTGGAAGAGGATCCAGGGTTACGAGAAGCAATTCCAGGGCCAAGGACATAGAAGGCGAGGAACCCGGAATTTCCACATTCCCGCTTCAAAATATAATGGGTTTTCCCGCCTAGGGACGGTCATCCCGGAGGGAGGCGCAAAATTTGACCAGATCTCCGCCGGAAATGAGAGGGGTACGCGAGAGCGGAAGCGTTCCCGGGAGTTATATTTACCCCCTTTCCACTTTTAGCGACCGGGTGACTGGATTTGCATTCTCTTCTTGAATTCCTGACGGCAGCCCCAAAATCCTTCGTGATCAAGCTACATCGCCGCGATCAGCCTGGGGAAGGCCTTATGCAGGCGGCCAAAGTGATCCATTTGGTATACGATTGGGCGGTCAAACCCGAACGCATCGCCCAATCCCTGAAAACGGCCGATAGCCAGGGCCGGCATCTAATGGCCCTGGTATACGCATCGGAAGAGCGCGGCGCCTCGGAAGCCGAGCTATTGGGGAGCTTGGAGGGCTTTCCGCCCTCGCAGGCCTTGATGCTGCTCGGCAAATTGGAGCAGGAACTGCTGATTTTTTCCCGTGAGATCGACAAAACCCGTACTTTCCACGGGTTCAGGGAATTGGCCGAGGAAGTGCTCCCGGCCGTGTTGGGCGATCAATGGTTCGGGACATCGGCCGCGGCCGGCGCCGGCGGATCGGAAAGCGCCAGCTGGATTTCCTTCCGTCATTTCCTCAGCGGGCATCTATGCCATTTCCTGTGCCAGGTTGCCCTTGGCTCCGTCAAGATCACCCAAAGCGGGGAAATGCATCGCAAGGACGCGCAGGAGCTGGCGCTGCGCTTCACCTTCGGTGAGCGGCTGTCCACGGCCCTGCCCGCCGAGGAAGTGCAATTGCTTTTGCATTTTTCCGTGGGTGCCTCCTTGGTGCTGCAAGAAGACGGTTTGCTGCATCTTTCCCCCGAAGGCCGTGCCCTTCTGCGCGGGGAACGGCACGAGGCCTGGGGCAGGCTGACGGAATGGTGGATGTCCGCGCGCGTGCATGGTTTGGCCCATACCATCCGTTCTTTGGCGGGCCTGCCCGCGGAACCGGGCGCGGGACGCGTCTCCAACTGGGCCAACATCCTGTGGATTTATTCGGGGACGCAGCGCAAGGGATACCATGACCCCAAGGCCTCTTTCACGTGGGAAAACCTGCCCAAGGTCCTGCAGGAGATGTGGCTGCTGGGCCTGGCCGACTTCGGCATGGTCAAAGGCCGCATAGCCTTCGTGCGCCCCGACCGCGCCGCCATCGGCTTCCTGGCCGCCCGCCTCACGGCCGGCGAAACGGGCGCCTCCGCGGGCGACGGTAACACTGCCGATACGGGTATCACGGGGCATCCCACGCGGCCCATCAGCCTGCCCAACATGGAAAGCCTGGTGCCGCTGGATTCCCCGCTGATCTGGCAGCATCGCCTGGAGCTGGTGGGCATAAAAAGCAATGATGAGTTCATGGGGCGTTACCGCTTCAGCAAGGAATCCGTCATCCAGGGCCTGCAAGCGGGCCTGGGGATGGAGGAGTTCCGGGATCTCCTCACCTGGCTCGGCTTCGAGGGGCCCGCGCGCCAGACCTTGCTGGAATGGGCCTCCACCTATGCCTCCACCTTGTTCATGGACGCGCTCCTATTGAAAGTCTCCGACCCGGAACGTTTCCGCGACCTGCAGGAGATTCCCCAGTTCCTGGAATTGGTGACGGAAGTGATCCCTGGCTATGGGTTCGTGCTCAGCCGCCTGAACAAGGCGCGCGTCAAGGAATTGCTCCAGCATTTCGGCCTGGTGCCGGGCGAGGACTCCCGCCGTATCCTGGAGCTGACGCCCGTGTCCCTGTCCATGGCCGGCACCGCTTGGGAATTGGCGCGGCCGGACATCGGCCCGCCCGCCTACCGCGAATCGCCCGGCTCCCTGCGGGCCCCGCCTCAGGAGGCCAAGGACAAGAACAGTCAGGCCTCGCGCGAACAGGAGATGAAGGAACGCATCGAGACCCTGGAAGCGGCCATCGCGGGCGAGAAGAAGATCGAGTTCAGCTACGCGGCCCCGGTCATGAAGCGGATCTCGCTCAAGCCCTTGCTGCTTTTGAAGCATAAGGATCCCATCAAGTTCATCGGCATCGAAGCGGACACGGGGCATCGCAATGAATACGTGCTGGAACAGGCTAAGGCGCTCAGGATAGTGGACTAGGCGCATGGAAACCACCCCGGTCCCGTTCGCCCACCTCCATACCCACTCCGAATATTCCATGCTGCAATCGTCGGCCCGCATCTCCGGGCTGGTGAAAAAGGCGTTGGAGCTCAAGCAGAGGTCCATAGCCCTCACCGATCACGGCAACATGTTCGGGATGCTGGAATTCCACACCTATGCCAAGAAGGCGGGCATAAAGGCCCTGATCGGTTGCGATCTGTACGTAGCGCCGGATCGCCGCCAGAACCAGATCTATTCCCAGAACCAGGCCATCCACCACAAGCTCATCCTCATCGCGTCCACGGACGCGGGCTACAAGAACCTGATGCATATCTGCTCGGATGGGTACATGGACGGCTTCTACCAGAAGCCCCGCATCGATCACGAGTCCCTGCGCGGCCGTTCCGAAGGCCTTATCTGCCTCACATCCAACCATCAGGGCGAGGTGGGATACGCGTTGCTGAAAGGCAATGAGAAAAAGGCGCGCGAACTTCTAGACACGTACGCGGCCCTGTTCGGCAAGGAGAACGTATACCTGTGCCTGCAATCCCACGGCCTGGCTGACGAAGAGACCATCAACCGACGCTTCCTGGAATTGCACAAGGCCGAGGGCTGGAACCTCGTGGCCGTGAACGATGTGCATTACCTGGAAAGGCCGGACGCGGAAGCGCATGAGGTGATGCTCTGCATCGAAGGCGGCCACAAATTCAAGGACGCCAACCGCCCCCGATTCAACTCGGACCAGTATTACCTGCGTTCCGGCGAGGAGATGGCCGCGCTCTTCAAGGATTATCCGGGCGCCATCGAGAACACCGTACGCATCGCGGAACGCTGCAATGTGACCATCGAATTCGGCAAGCTGCACCATCCGCAATTCCCCATTCCGGAGGGATTCCCGGATCCGGACGCGTTCCTGGCCCACCTGACCCGGGAGGGCATGTTCAAGCGTTACCCGGAAATCGCCGAACCGGCGCAATCGGATTCGCCCCGGGTGCGCGCGCTCACCGAACGCATGGATTTCGAGCTGCAGGTCATGCAGCGGATGAAGGTCGCGGGCTATATGCTCATCGTGCAGGACTTCTGCAACGCCGCCCGCGCCAGGGGCATCCCGGTGGGCCCGGGCCGCGGTTCGGCCGTGGGCTCCATCGTTTCCTATGCCGTCGGCATCACGGACGTGGATCCCATCCGCTACAACCTTCTGTTCGAACGCTTCCTCAATCCCGAGCGCGTGTCCATGCCCGATATCGACACGGACTTCTCTGACAACGGCCGCCAGGAAGTGATCCAGTACGTGGTGGACAAGTACGGCACCGATTCCGTGGCCCAGATCGTCACCTACGGCCGCATGAAGGCCAAGATGGTGCTCCGCGACGTGGGCCGCGTTATGGGATTCGAAGCCCAGCGGCTGAACCAGATCTGCAAGCTCTTCCCCGCCTTCAATCCTTTCGCGGACCTGGAAACGGCCCTCAACGAGTCCGCGGATCTGAAGAAGGAAATGGAAAGCGAGCCCGGCCTGGAGAGCCTCAAGCTGATCGCCCTCAAGCTGGAAGGCCTGGTGCGCCAGGCAGGCATGCACGCGGCCGCCGTCATCATCGCGCCCAAGGCCATCGTCAATTTCGCCCCCCTGTTCAAGCAGCCCGGATCCGATCAGGTGATGATCCAGTACGACAAGACGTATTCGGAGGACATCGGCCTTTTGAAGATGGACTTCCTGGGCCTGCGCAACCTTTCCGTGATCCAGGACTGCCTGGCCCAGGTGAAAGCCTCCACCGGTTCGGATATCGACCCGCTCAAGCTTCCGGAAACCGATGAGAAGACCTTCAAGATGCTGGGCAAGGGCCTCACCGTGGGCGTGTTCCAATTCGAATCCGGGGGCATGCAGGATTACCTCCGCAAGCTCAAGCCATCGGTCATCGAGGATCTGATCGCCATGAACGCCTTGTACCGGCCGGGCCCGATGGAATTCATCCCCGACTACATCGCCCGCAAGAACGGTTACGAGGCCGTGGACTGCTACCATGACAATCTGGAGCCGATCCTCAAGGAGACCTACGGCGTCATCGTGTACCAGGAGCAGGTGATGCAAATCGCCCAGGTTCTTTCCGGGTTCTCCCTGGGCGGCGCCGACCTGCTGCGCCGCGCCATGGCCAAGAAGGATCTGAAGAAGATGGACGACCTCAAGCCCAAGTTCGTGGGCGGCGCCAAGGAGCGCGGGTACGATCCGAAACTGGCGGAGAAGATCTGGGAAGTGCTCGTGCCCTTCTCCAGTTATGCATTCAACAAATCCCATTCCGCCGCCTACGCCACCGTCGCCTACCAGACGGCCTATCTCAAGGCCCACTATCCGGCCCAGTTCATGGCGGCCAACATGAATTCGGAAATGCACGACACCACCCGCCTGGTGGTGCTCCTCAACGATTGCAAATCCATGGGCATTGAAGTGACGTTCCCCAACATCAACGCCAGCCTGGCCAAGTACACGGAAAGGGACGGCAAGATCGTCTATGGCCTGGCCGGCATCAAGAACGTGGGCCTCTCGGCGGTGGAGCGCATGGTGCAGGAACGCGACCAGCACGGCCCCTTCACGTCCATCTTCGATCTGTGCAAGCGCGTGGATGCGCAATACCTCAACCGGCGCGCGCTGGAGTCGCTGGTTTTGGGCGGCGCCCTGCCGGACGAAATCCCAGGCAACCGGGCGCAGCAATTCGCGGCCGTGGAAACGGCGCTGGCCTACGCGCAATCCTTCCAGCAGGATCGCTCCCTGGGGCAGGTATCCCTGTTCGAAATGGGCGACGGAGGATCCGGTGGCGGAGCCTCCCTGGATACCGGCGAACCCGCGCTGCCGAACGTAGATCCCTGGCCTTACAACGAGATGCTGGAAAAGGAGAAGGAGGTGCTTGGCCTTTACCTTTCCGGGCATCCCCTGGAGCCTTACCGCATCGAACTGAACGGGTTCCGCACCTGCCCGCTGGACGCGGAAAGCCTGCGCATGGTGGTCGGCGAGACCAAGCAGGAACGGCCGAAGGAGGGCGAGCGCTTCCGCGGCCCCCAAGGCGCACCCGTGGTGCTGGGCGGCATGATCACGCGCCTTAAGACCAAGCTATCCGCCAAGGACAACAAGACCTTCGCCTCGCCGAGCTGGAGGATTTCGTGGGCAAAGTCGAGGTCACCTTGTGGTCCGACGTGTTCGAAGAGGTGCGCCATCTCGTCGAAATCGATTCCATGGTGCTCATCCGCGGCAATCTCACCTTCAACGAAGAGCTGGCCATGTTCAAGCTCAACGCCCAGAAGGTGATCAACCTCCATGAGGCGCGCGAGCGGCTGACCCGCAGCGTGCATGTGCGCTTGAAAACCGTCGGCCTGATGGAGCCGGATGTCGCGCGCTGCCACGACATCTGCGCCGAAAATACGGGCAAGTGCCAGCTGGTCCTGCATCTGGATTGCCAAGGCCGCCAGGAAATGACCGTGGTGAGCGAGAAGCTGCGCGTGAGCGCGGAATCAAGCCATACCGCCTCGCTGGCCGAACTGGTTGGCGCCGACAACGTCTGGCTCAGCGCCAAGTCATTTTAACCCGCCTCCGGCCGGGAAATACAGATTCAAAAGTCCACGGAATTCGACGATTCCGGGCCAGGTTTCCAAAGCGAGCCCCGGCAAAGAAGATTAGATTCTCGACGGGGGAAACCATTATGCGTATATCCGGTCCTTTGTCCTCGAGTCTTTCCAGCTTCAACAGCCTGAGGGTTTTTTCCGTGCCGACCGGACGCTGGGCCAAATTCACGGGCATTCTTTGCCTGGGATGCGCCTGCCTGGTGGGCGCGGCGGATCAGCCCGCGCGTAGCCTGTTCCGGACCACCCCCATCCTGGAAAACCTCACCAACCCCACCTCCATAGCCATCCTGCCGGACGGGCGCCTTTACATGACCAGTAAAAATGGTGTCATCAAGCTGGTTGATCCGGTCGCGAAAACATCCGTCACCGCCGGCACCATCGCCGTTTCCGACGTGCGCGAGGATGGGCTCCTCGATATCGTATTGGATCCGGCTTTCGCCACCAACCGCAGGATTTTCGTCTTCTTCGGCACCTTGACCCCGGCCCAATCCCTGGTGGTGGCGCGCTTCACCACCCTGGACAACGGGAACCTGGACATGGCCACGCGCGTGAACGTGATCTCCATCCCCTATTCCATCACTTCCAGCGACGAGCACAATACCGGCAGCCTGGCATTCGACACCAAGGGCAACCTGTATATCGGCCTGGCGGACAACACAAACAACTTCACCAGCTCCCCGGCCCAGGGGTTTTCGCCCCGCGATCCCAAGCGCCCCAATTACGACGCCCAGCGGTCCGCGGCCAACAGTAATGATCTGCGCGGCAAGATCCTGCGCATCCACCCCGAAGAGGACGGGACCTACACCGTTCCCGCCGGAAACCTGTTCGCCAAGGATGCGGCCAATACCAAGCCGGAGATCTATACCATGGGCCACCGCCATCCCTTCCGCATCACGGTGGATCCCAGGACGGGATGGCTTTTCTGGGCCGAGCCCGGGCCCAACTCCACGGCGGACGATGCGGCCAAGGGCCCGCGCGGTTACGACGAGGTCAATCTCGCCAAGTCGCCCGGCAATTACGGCTGGCCGTATTGCGCCGCCAACAATTTCTGCTACCACGAATGGAACTACGAGACCAGTACCGGCGGCGCGCTTTACAAGCCGGATTCGCTGGTGAACAATTCAGCCAACAATACCGGCATCAAGAATCTGCCCGCGGCGCGCCCGGCCCTGATATGGTACCCCTATGACGCCACCGGCACCGCCTACACCATTTTCGGGAAGGGCGGCGCCAACACGTCCATGCTCGGCCAGGTTTACAACTTCGATCCGGCCGTCACTTCCACCAATAAAATCCCCAGGTATTTCGACAAGCATCTGTTCATTTTCGATTTTTCCCGCAGCCTCATCCATGCCGTGGAAATGGGCGATACCGGGAACGTGGTGGCCGTGAAGCGTTTCTGGGATCAGACGACCGTGAATCCCATCAAGAATCCCATCGCCATGAAGGTCGGCCCGGACGGGGCCTTCTATTTCCTTGGCTGGGGGGATGATGGCGCCTATCCCCGTAATTCCGGGCACGGCAATCTGGTCAAGCTCGACTATACCGGTCCGGCCGACCCGGTGGGACTGGGCCGATTCCCCGGCGAGACCGCGCTCGCCATCGGCTGGCAATGGAAGAACCTGGGATTGGGCCGCAAAGCGACCCTCCCTCCCGCCGCCGATCGCGCCGAAGCCTATGATCTCCAGGGCGTGCGCGTCTGGTCCTGGCGGCGGGATGCCGGCGCGACGGAGCGCATCCTGGACCTCGGCGCCGAAGCCGGCTCCCTCTCAGGGGTAACAGGCCTGTTACTGCTCCGCTACCACCTCCCCTGATTCCAGGAGAATGGCCGCGCCCACGGGATGCGGACCGGGCCTGAGTGGGGCGCAGGCTTTTCTGTTCCTATCCTTGGCTGTAACGCCTTTCCGGTCGCGAAAGAACGGCGCCGGATGCGGGGCCTGCCAAATACCACAATTTTGATGGCAACGCGAGCCGGGTTTGTAACGGGCCTATTACTTGATTAGATTTTGACTACGTGCCCTTATGAAAACTGAACGTCTCTTCCGAATCTATTCGATTTGCCTGATTTTGCTGTGCTCGTGGAGTTCCGGCGCTTCGCTTTCGTATTCCAACATCAAGAGCCTTTATAAAGAGGGCGAGTTCGAGAAAATGAAGGCCACACTGGAAACCTTCCTCAAGGAAAGCGGAAATGCCGCGCAGACCAACGACAAGATTTTCGCCTACAAATACCTGGGCGTCGCTTACGCGGCGGAGCCGAAATGGTCCCCCGTGGCGGAATCCTATTTTTTCCAGCTTTTCGAGTTGGCCCCCAATGCCCATGTCTCCGATCTCTATGTTTCCACCGCGGTGCAGTCCCTGTTCGAGAAAACCAAGGAGCGCTTCCAGAAGGAAAATCGCGAGAACAAGGAATACGATGAATTCGGGAATCCCCGCGTCCGGCCGACTCCGGTCAAGGACCCTTCGGACCATCCACCCCGACAGGACATCTTGCTCAACCCCTACGCGCGCAAGAATCCCGATCCGACGCCCTCCCCAAGGAAGCAACCAGCGAAGGAAGCGAAAATCCGGGTTTGGCCTTGGGTCCTGGGCGGAGCGGCCCTGGCCGCGGCCGGCGGGTTATGGTGGTATGCGAGCCAGGAGAAAAGCGTTAAGACAACCGTTTATCCTACTGTCAAACAGTGAATCTTATCACGTACTACTCTTCGCCGCCTTCCCGGGGGGCGTCCTGCCCTGCCGGCGCCGATTCCATTTTCCGGTAAATCGTGCGCAGGCTGATGCCCAGCTCCTCCGCGGTCTTGGCCTTGTCACCATGGTTTTTCTTCAGCGCATTGCGGATGACGGCCAGCTCGATCTCCTCCATGGTCATGCCCTGGTAAATGTTGAGCTGCACCGTTTCGGCATGCGGATGGCTGAGTTCATCGGGAAGATCTTCCGGCGTGATCTGATGCCCCAGGCATAGGATCACCGCGCGCTCGATGGCGTTCTCCAGTTCGCGAACGTTGCCGGGCCAGGCATAATTCTCCATGAGGCGCAACGCATCCGCGCTGATGGAGAGGTTTTCCTTCTTGTTCTTCTTGCAATATTTGGCGATGAAATGGGAGATCAGGGAGTGCAGGTCCTCCGGGCGCTGGCGCAGAGGCGGGATTTGCAGGGGGATGACATTCAACCGGTAGAATAGGTCCTCGCGGAATTGGCCCAGCTCCACCTGCTTGCGGAGGTTCTTGTTGGTGGCGGCGATAATCCGCACATCGACCTTCAGGTTCGCCCCGCCCACGGGGCTCACTTCGCCTTCCTGGAGGATTCGCAGCAGCTTCGGCTGCACCTGCAAGGGCATTTCCCCGATCTCATCGAGAAAGATGGTGCCGCCGTTGGCCTCCTGAAAACGGCCCTTCTTGTCCTGGTAGGCGCCGGTGAAAGCGCCCTTCTTGTAGCCGAACAATTCCGCTTCCATCAGGTTTTCCGGGATGGCGGCGCAATTCACGGTGACGAAAGGCTTATGCGCCCGGGCGGAATTGGAGAAGATATGCTGGGCCAGCACTTCCTTGCCGGTTCCGGATTCCCCGAGGATAAGGATGGTGGCGTCGCTCATGGCGGCCTGGCCGGCCCGCTCAATCAGGCTCCGGAAGGCGCGGTTCTTGCCCCATTCGAAGCTCGGCGACTGATTGAGCCGCAGCTTCTCCTTGAGGAGGAAATTCTCCTCCAGAAGCGCTGTTTTCTCGAAGGCCCGGTTGACCACCGCGATGATTTCCTGCTTATTGAACGGCTTGGGGATGAAATCGTAGGCGCCCTTTTTCATGGCCGCCACCGCATCGTCGATGGTCCCATGCCCGGTGATCATGATTACCTGGATATCGGGATGGTGCAGCTTGATCTTCCCCATGAACTCCAGGCCGTCCATCTTGGGCATCTTCAAATCGGTGATGGCGACTTGAGGGGTTTGTTCCTTGACGGCCTCCAGGGCCGCTTCCGGATCCTGGAAGGTTATCAATTCCATGTCCAGGCCCGAGAGCGCCCGGGTGAGGGAGTCCACGATGCTCTTTTCATCGTCGACAAGCAGCAGTTTCCTTTTCATCCGTCCCTTCCCAAGGCCATGCGTCCCGCAAGCTTTTTGCCATCTACCTTCCGCTTGCTGCCTTTAACCAGCCGTGACGGTATGGCACAAAGGTAGCATTCCTCAGCCCACACCCATTTCCGGACGGCGCTCAGCCCGCGCCGAAAACGGGCCAATGCCATGGGATGATGATCACCGCCACTATGAGGCATACCAGGCTAAGACCGGCGCCCACCTTCACATAGTCCGAAAACCTGTAGCCGCCCGGCTCCCAAACCAGCAGGTTCGGGGGAGTGCCCATCGGCGTGAGGAAACTACAGGAGGCGGCGACGGCGATGGCCATGAGTATGGGCTGGGGATTGGCCCCTATTTCCCCGGTCAATGCCAGGCCTACGGGAGCCATGAGCACCGCGCAGGCGGTATTGGAAAGTACGGTCCCCAACGCCATTGTGCAAACCAAGGGCACGGCGACCACGAGCCAGGCCTGCGGATGGCCGCCCAATGCATGGACCATGGCATTTCCCAGCAAGGCGGACACCCCCGCGGCTTGCATGGCTTCCGCCACCGCGAACATGCCGCCGAACAGCAAGATGGTATCCCATTCGACGGCCGCCAAAGCCTGTTTGCCGGTCATGCAGCCGGTTACGACGCAAAGCGCCGCGCCGGCCACAGCGGCGGCCTCGAGGGGAATGCGGTCGCCGCCGAAAACCATGACGCCCACGACTCCGGTTAGGATGGCCGCGCAAATCCCCATTTTCAAACGGCTAGGCCTTTGTCCGGCCGCATCTGCCACCTCTGCCGGCGCCGCATCGGCCTTTCCCCCTTCGGCCGGGAGCCAGCGGCGGGCGAAGTCCATGAAAGCCATCCCGGCGATCGCCATCGGAATGCCGACCCAGGCGAATTCGAAGAACCCGAAAGCGGGCCGGCCGGAATCCGCCAAGGCCTGGGAGAGGATCATGTTGGGAGGCGTCCCGATCAAGGCGCTGAACCCCCCGAACCCGCTGGCGAAAGCCATGGGCATAAGCTGCCGGGATGCGGGGATTCCCGCCGCGCGGCACATCCCCAAGATCACCGGCAAGAGCGCGGCGGTGGTTCCCGTATTGGAGGCCACGGTGGAAATCACGCCCGCGGCGATCATGGTCGCCCACAACAGGGGCCGCTCGCGGTTGCCCAACAGGCGCACGGCCCGATTCCCCAATGCTCCGGCCAGCCCGGTCTGGAACAGCGAATCCCCGATGACGAACATGCCGGCGAACAGGATCAAGGTGGGATTGGAGAACCCCGAGAACAGGGACTTCATCGGCAGGATTCCCAGGAAGGCCAAGGCCAATGCGCCCAACCAGGCGGCCACGAAGGCCGGAATCCGGCGCGTCACGAATGCGGCCGTCATCAAAGCCAGGATGAGCAGGGTCGTCAGCATTTGCGGCATCGGCTATCTCTTTTCATGGCGCAGCGTTCCGCTTACCGGACTTACGAGGCTTCACGGGATTTCCGGAATTCCCGGCCGCCCGCGCATAGAACGGGCGTTTGGCCAATTCCGACACGACTACGTATCCTGACAGGATCGCGAACAACAATAAGAGTATCCGGGGCGTGAGCGGCGCGAATCCCAGTCCCTTCATTTGCGGAATCCACGGCAAGGCCAGGGATACCGCGCCCACCAGGGCGCTCAGCCCCATCAGGCCCTTGCCCGGCAGGCTGCGGAAGGACATCCTGCGGGTGCGGATGACGAGCAGCACAAGCACTTCGGACAGTAACGATTCCAGGAACCACGCGGTCCGGAACTGATCCGGCTCGACATGCATGGCCAGCAGGGAAGCGAAGGTCAGGATATCGAATACCGAACTGATCAGACCGAAAACGATCATGAATCCCTGGATTTCGCGATTGTCCCAGTGGCGCGGGCGCGCGACCTGCTCGGGATCGAGCCTATCGCCTGCTATGGCCATGGCCGGAAGATCGCTTAAAAAGTTGAGGAAGAGGATCTGCTTCGGCAGCATGGGAAGGAAGGGCGTGAACAGCGAAGCCGCAGCCATGGCGACCATGTTGCCGAGATTCGCGCTGGAAGTGATGAAGACGTATTTCAAGGTATTGGCGAAGGCGCGCCGCCCTTCCCTGACCCCGTCGGCGAGCACATGCAGATCCTTGCGGAGCAAGACTATGTCGGCGGCCTGCTTGGTGGAGTCCGCGGCCGAGTCCACCGAAATCCCCACATCGGCCGCATACAAGGCCGGCGCGTCATTGATCCCGTCGCCGAGATACCCGACCGCCTCCCCGGATTTCTTGAGCGCCAGGATGATCCTTTCCTTCTGCCCCGGATCCATCTCCGCGAAGACTTCCGCGCGCGCGGCCTTACGGGACAGGGCCAGCAGGCCCAGCCCTTCGATATCGCCGCCGACCAGGATGCGCTCGGGACGCAGGCCGGCTTCGCGCGCGACGCAGGCCGCGACGACGCGGTTATCCCCGGTGATCATCTTTACGGAAATGCCCAGATCGCGCAATGCCGCCAAACTGGATCGGGCTCCGGCCTTGATCGGGTCTTGGAACGCCAGGATGCCGAGGAAGATCAGGTTCCGCTCCAGCCCGGGCCCGGTGCCCCCATCCGAATCCAGCTTGCGGTACGCGATTCCAAGGCATCGGCAGCCCTCCCGCCCCAGCGCCTCGGCCCGCTCGTGGATGCGGCCGCTGACCTGAGCGATGCCTACCGGCAGGCCGTCGCCGCCTTCCGCCCAGGAACACGCCTCCAGGACGCCTTCCAATGCGCCTTTCGTGATCAGGATCAGTCCTTCCGGGCCGGCCACGGCGACGCTTAACCGTTTACGCGTGAAATCGTAAGGGACTTCGTCCTTTTTCGCGTAGGCTTCGCTTCCGCCGACCTTATCGACGCACAGCACCGCATCGATCGGATTTGCGTATCCCGACTGCAGGGAGGCGTTCAGGTACGCATACAACCGCAGATTCCTTCCCGGCCCGCCCCATGCGTCCTCGGCGGTGCGCAGCCCGGCTTCGCCCTCGGTCAAGGTCCCGGTTTTATCCGTGCATAAGATGGTCATGCCGCCGATGTCCTCGATGGAAGAGAGCCGCCGCACCACCACTCCTTTGCCGGCCATGCGCGCCGCGCCGCGCGACAACGTAATCCCCTGGATGGCCGGCAACAATTGCGGCGTCAGGCCCACGGCCAAGGCCAGGGTGAAAAGCAGCGAGTCCAGTACCGGCCGATCGAAGGCGACGTTAAGGGCGAAAATGACCACCGCCAGGGCCAGGGCGAATTCGAGCAGCAAATATCCGAAGCGTTTCGAGCCGCGCTCGAATGCCGTCTCAGGCGCCGGCCTCTGCAGTCCTTTGGATATCCTCCCGAAGACGGTGTCTTTACCGACCTGGACCATCAAGGCCGAACCCGTGCCGCTGATGATATGCGTGCCCATGAACACCGCCCCGGACCGTTCGTGCGGGGGCGCTTCGGCCGGATTCACGCCCGGGCGCTTCCCGGCCGGAAAGGATTCGCCCGTTAGCGCGGATTCATCGGCGAACAGCCCGTTGGATACCAGGATGACACCATCGCCCGGAACGGCCGATCCCGCCTGCAGGAGCACGATATCCCCGGGAACCAGGGAATCGCGATCCACTAGGGTTTCGCTTCCGTCCCGGCGCACCCGGATCCGCATTGTCAGCAGGCCCATCAGCTTCTCCACGATTCCGTCGGCGCGGGATTCCTGCCAGAAACCCAACAAGCCTCCCATGCAGACGATGGCGAGGATGATCATCCCTTCCGTTAGGTCGCCCAGGAAAACGGAGATGCCCGCTCCCACCATCATCATGATGGTGATGGGGCTTTTGAACTGTGCGAGTAGCGCCCGCAAACGGGCTGCGTACCTATCTTGCGCCCGCTTCCGCGCCGTGGGCCGCCCCGCGCCCACCGGCATGCGCGCCAGCGCTTGCGCCGATGTCAAGCCTTCGGGAGCGCTTTCCAACGAGGAAAGGAGCACACCGGTGTCCGCGCTCCAAAAATGTTCGCTCAGCATGGCTGATGCTTAATCAATTCCCATGCCAGCATCGCCTTCTCCGCACATGTCCACTAACTAGCGAAAAGCCGCTGCCATTATGGCACGGGCACTGCAATATTGGCACGGAAATGGAGACGGACCGGTCGTTCCGCCGCGTCCTGGCTTGGCCCGGTTCTTGCATTTTGTGATCCGCATACCATAAGGAGCGAAATATGGATCCGATCGAATCCCAAACGCTGAGAGAATTGATCCATGTGCGACCGTTGGCGGTCGGTATCCTGGAGTGCGAGTCCGGGTCCGTATTCTGGAACCGCTTGGATGCGAGCCTGCGTGACTTTTGCGGCGACAACAAGATCGATCTC
>JBDSWM010000395.1:0-5306 GCA_039926685.1 Fibrobacteria bacterium
CCGATTTTTTAATCGCTTTCGTTACAAGCGCGCCTTTGAGATGGCCTTTGAGAAAAATGACGATTTTAACGGGGGGATTTTCTTATATCGAAGCTGGTTTTTTGCTTTCTTTCTTAACCTGCTCAATGCATTTGTATTTTTGATTGGCGGCGGTATGTTTGTTTTTCCACCCCATCCTTTTCATTAATTTTTCCATGGGTTCTTGCGAAAAGAAAATGGCTTTTATTATTTCCTGGCAACGGGCGGATACTTTTTCCAACCAGGAATCGACCTGCTTTTTATCCATAGTTGCTACAGGATCTTCGTAATATAAATCACGCTCCGCATCATGATCCGCAAATTCTTCCTGGATCGAATGAGGCTTCACATCGCGCAGCCTTTTTAACCAGATATTTTTTGCAATGGCATATAAATAGGTTTTCAAGGAAGATGTTAGGACAAAATCAGGGCTTCTGACTTTATGCAACAGAACCACAATGGCTTCCTGAAAAACATCTTCGGCATCATGGCTTTGCCCCGAGTTTTGCCTGATATAATGAGCGGTAGACGGGAAATAAGCCTTATACAACAATTCAAAGGAATTATTGCTTTCGCTTTTAAGTTCGGTGAGTAAAGCTTGGTCTGATAAAGTCTTCATAAACCCTTTTTATCCCTTAATACCCAAACCTTGAAATTATCACCCACTAGGGCAAAATTAAAGTCATGTATCCTAAGTATACTTTGGCTTTGCTTCGATCGCTCTGACCTGAGCCAGGGGCCTGTTTTCCGAGGGGCTTCCACCCGCAAGGCCGTTCCCCCCGCTTTCGGGACCGTTGTGTTGCGCTCCACGATGTGGGCGATGAAGGTCCCTTCCGGCGCGAAGATTTCCGAAGCCAGGTAAACCATCCGATCCCCGTCCAACCAAGCATTCAAGGTGCTTCCTTTTGTGGCCAGGGTGGTTTGGAAATCGCCTCCGGATACGGGCATTCTCCTAATGGCTTTCGTGTAGAGTGCGGCAGCGGAGAAGTTATAAGCCGAAGCGGATGCCGGCGTTCAGTTCGAAGCGGGACATGGTGATGTTGGACCAGTAGTGCGGGTCGTCCGGCTGGGGGATCTTGACCTTTACGCCGTTGAAGGTGTATTCGCGTACGTTGGAGAGCAGGACGCGCGCGTTGACGCCCATGCTGACGAAGCGGTAGAAGGCGTACTCCCAGCCCAGGCTGGCCACCACGGCGTAGGTTTTCGCCTTTACCACGTAAGTCTTTCCGTTGTCGGTCCAGGTGTCGTTGACGTACAGCAGGCCGGCGCCGAAATCGCCTACGAGGAGTCCGAAGCGGCCGAACTGGAGGCGGCTTAGGAAGGTGGGGCCGTAATAGACGAAGGAGGCGCGCTCGCGGATATTATGCAGAGTGGCGCCGACCGAATCGGTTTTGATGCCGTCGCCGCCGGCTTTGGAAAGGAACCAAATCCAGTTCGCGCCGATGCCGCCTTTCGGCCAGGGGAACCAGGCGATTTCGGCGGAGTAATCCCAACCGCTTTCCAGGGTGTTCAGGTAGTCATCATACTCGGATGTGACGTTATCGGGATTGTACATCCATTGGCTATAACCCGTTTCCAAGGCGAGGCGCAGCTTGGGCAATCCGTTATAGTCGTGCGAATCATCCTCATTGACGTCGTCTCCCAAAATATCATCGGCATGGCCCGGGGTGGCGGCCAGGGCTGCGAGCAGGAATAGGAGTGCGAGGTAATGCAAAGGGCGCAGTGCGGTTGATGGCATCGGGTCTATTATAGACTTCGGCCCGATGGAGACGCCAGCGGCGTTGACGTAATCAGGAAACCAGGGATTTCAAGGCTTCTCGGTAGGTTTCCGGATCATTGGCATTCAGCAAGGAACGGACGTCCGGGGCGGGCAGGATGCGGCTGGAGGATTTCAGGATCAGTTTGCGGGGGCAGGAGATACCCTGGCCCAGCAATTCCAGGGCGCGGGCGTAAGCGCCGGGTTCATAGATGGCGCATAGCGGTTCCGGCAAGCCGTCCTGGGGGCCCGCGAAGGCGGTGGCGATGGTATTGGGATCGCGCGCGGCCACGAGCGCGGCCAGGCTGGCCGCATCCAGGAATGGCAGATCGCAAGCGACGACCAGGAAGGCGGCCTCACGATGGGCGCGCAAAGCGGAGAGGATGCCGCCCAGGGGACCCATCTCAAGAAAAGTATCGTGGATTTGCGCTTGGCCGGCGAAGCCGGGTTGATCGGCCTGGTCGCGTCGGCAGGATAGGAAGGCTTGCTGGCAATGGAGGCGCAGCAGATCCAGGCAATGTTCCGTTTGCGGTTTGCCGTGATAGACGAGCGAGGCCTTGTCGGTGTGCATGCGCTGGCTGCGGCCGCCGCCAAGAACCAATCCATACAAGGGAGACGATGCGTTCATGATGATCCGCCTTGTCTTCTTAATCCGCCGGATTGCGGTTGGCGGCGGGAGTCGCCATTGTTGCGGAGGCGATGTTCGAAATGGGAAGGGCGGCCGGAGCGGCTGGAACTGCCGGAGACGGCGACGAAGACGCGCGGTCGTAAATGAAATCGGATTTGCCGCCGGTCTTTTCCACCAGGCGGATTTCCCGGATCACGATGTGGTGGGAAAAGGCTTTGCACATATCGTACAGGGTCAAGGCCGTTACGGATGCGCCGGTCAGCGCCTCCATCTCCACGCCGGTTTTCTGATGGCAGGAAACGCTGCATTCGATTTCCGCTTCCCGGGCTTCATTCAAGCGGATGCGGATCTTGCAATCATCCAGGGCGAGCGGATGGCAGAGCGGGATGAGATCGGAGGTTTTCTTGCAGGCCATGATGCCGGCCAGGATGGCGGTTTGGAAAACCGGGCCTTTTTTACCGCTGATCTCCCCGTCCCGGAAATGCGCCAGCACTTCCTCGGGAAGCCGGACCAGGGCCCGGGCCGTGGCCGATCGGCGCGAAGGGCTTTTGCCCCCGACGTCGACCATGATGGGCTGGTTGTCCGTATCGAGATGGGAAAACATCAAACTCGTCCTACCGTCCTGAACCCCGACCAGAGGCCTGGATGGGGTCCTGGCAACAAAGCTAAATAATTCCCCACACCCTTGATCCAGGCACCTGAATACCCGCTTTCGGGTAACGGGGGTTTGGGAAATACAGTTTGGCGCCTTTCCTTGCCCCCGAATGCGCGTAAAACCGGGCCTATCGGCCGAGAAACCAGGGGAAAATATCGGTCGGGTACGGTATATTCCCAGACATCAGGATGAGCCAAAGTTCAAATCCGAGAGGCAGCATGTCCCAATTCGTAAATCGATTCGCCCGCAAATGGGTTCAGGCAAGCATAGCCATAGTCGTCGGCGCCTTCGCAAGCGCCTCCGCCCAATCGTTCAGCCATGCGGATTCCGGATGGGTGAAAATCTGGAACGGTAAGGATTGGACGGAGAACGACATCTATTCTCGCGTGTATGGGGCGGGTAATGTTCCGCTCGTATATCCCCCGGTCTCGACTTGGCAAATCCTATACGCGGGAACGGACACGGCCGCCATTTACGTCTCCTCGACCAGCGCCAATAATGGGAATATCGGAACGAAGAAAACCTCGTACAGCCATTATCGCATGCGCGTGGAGGAAAAGTTCGATGCCGCCGGGGCTAGTTTCAACGGGGGACTGACTTATCACACCGATGAAACCAAAAGCCGGATGCAAAACAACTGGCCGCGTTCCATTGAATTCCAAATGCAGCAAAAGGAGCCCGGATCCGCCTATTCGATCCAGCAATTGACCTTCGATACCAAGGTGACCGGCAGTAATTATAACGCGAACGGCAGTGCCGTGACTGCCTGTGAAACCGGCCCTCTTTGCAACTCGCGCCAATATTACAGCAACCCGAATCTTAAAACCGCCGGATCAGATGGAAAGCCCCGGTGGCTGCGCTTCGAATTGGTGGTGCGCGGATCGGATAGCGCTATTCATATCATCAATGATACGGTGGTTTTCCGGCTTTCCAACCTCCGCGTTTACAATGATAAGGCGAACAACACTCCGGACGGCCCCGTAGACCATGGGGGATTCGGCCTTCAATCCGAAGGCGCCTTGATCAAATACCGCCGCTGGGAAGTCATGGAGTTCCCCGCCGCAACGCCCAAGGGAGAGAATTTCCTGCACCGTTTCTTCATCGACGCACCCGCCAAAGGCGGAACGGCGACCATCGCCGGGGGAGGCAGCTATACCATCAAGTGGCGGACCTTGGGTACCGTTCCCACCGTCAACATCGAATACGGCACGGGCGCATCAGGCGCCTGGCAATCGGTGGCTGCGAACGTGAACAATACCGGAACCTATGACTGGGCCGTTCCCGCTTCGGTCACCGGGCAGGTGCGCGTCCGCATCTCCGGTCCGGCATGGGCGGGAGCCGATTCCAGCAATGCCACCGGGCCCACCGGCATCCATTCCGGGAATCCCCGCCCAGGGTCGTCAGCGCATCCCATTACTTTTTCCATCGAGGGAAAAGGCCAGCTGATCTCAAATATTGAAATGTACGCTCACCTGGAAATCCGGGACGTATTCGGGCGCGAAGTCCGGAACTTCCCGATCAAGGACCGGAACCTGGCTTGGGATCGCAAGGATGCCAAGGGCATGACGGTCCAACCCGGCTTCTACTTCCTGCGCTTGCTGGGCAATGGCGCCGAGAAAACCGTCCGCGCGCTGATTTTCTGATGCTGTTAAAGTCGATACGGATGTGATCTGGAGCACTGATACCGGTAGGAATAAATCTATTTTTGCCGGTAACCCTTAGTCGGGATCCGCCTCGGTTCCTGGCTTGCCTTTCCAGAGGTACTTACCCGAATGACCGCCCATCGGCCCAATCTCGATCCCAAGGTATGCCCGCAATGCCATGCCGCGCCCTGAAGCGGCCTCACCCGCCCTTCCGGCCAGAGCGGAGTGGTGGTGGGCACCGGCGAGGTGCCTCGACAGTGCCCCTTAATCGTCCCTATCACGGAATTGCACCGCTATCCGGGCACGGCCCGATATCTTCCGCCTTCCCAATTGGTGGCGACGGCCCATCGCGGTGGCGGCCTGCAATTCGCCCCGCGGTCGATCACGCCCTCCTCCTCTCCGCATGCCGTCTTCCTGATGTTGGCCAGAACCGGTCATCTGCATTTGCTGGCCTTCACTTTCAATAATTCAGCGCGGAAAAACCTGGAAGCCTGGCAGGGAGCCCGGCATGCATACGCCCGCCGTCGGGCCGCGGAGCTTTCGACGAAGGAGAACGAGGGCCGCGAAATGGTACTCGACCCGGTGTATATCCGGGCCGACCCAGCC
>JBDSWM010000396.1:0-2947 GCA_039926685.1 Fibrobacteria bacterium
GACTTCCACCCTCATCCCAAAATCGAAAAGATACTGGAGCAGCGCCGCCTCGCCGGCCGCGGGGAACGCGGTCTGGATTGGGCCACGGCCGAAGCGCTGGCCTTCGCCAGCCTGTCCACCGAGGGCTTCCGCATCCGCATGTCAGGGCAGGACGCGCAACGCGGCACCTTCAGCCAGCGCCATTCGGTATTGCACGACATCGTGGACGGCAAGACCTACATGCCCTTGAGCCATCTGGCCGGGAACCAGGGTCCGTTGGAAATCTTCAACAGCCCGCTCACCGAGAACGGCGTGCTGGGCTTCGAATACGGCTACAGCCTGGACACGCCCAAGGGGCTGATCATCTGGGAAGCCCAGTTCGGCGACTTCGTCAATGTGGCCCAGCCCGTCATCGATCAGTTCATCGCCAGCGCCGAGGAGAAATGGCGGCGGCTTTCCGGCCTGGTCATGCTCCTGCCGCACGGTTTCGAAGGCCAGGGTCCCGAGCATTCCAGCGCGCGCCTCGAGCGCTTCCTGGCCATGGCCGCGGAGGATAATTTCCAGGTGATGAACCTGTCCACCCCGGCCCAGTATTTCCATGCCTTGCGCCGTCAGCTGCTGCGCCCCTGGCGCAAGCCGCTGATCATCATGACCCCCAAGAGCCTGCTGCGCCTGCCGGCCGCGGTTTCGCCCCTGGAAGAACTGACCTCCAAGGGCTTCCAACGCATCCTGCCGGATACCCAGGCCCGCTCCGAAAAGGTGAACTCCGTATTGATGTGCAGCGGGAAGATATATTATGAGCTCAACGAGGAGCGCGAAAGGCAAAAGCGCCAAGATGTCGCTATCCTGCGCATCGAACAGCTTTATCCCCTGAACGCCCAGCACCTCACCCAGGCGCTGGCCCCTTTCCCGGAAGGCACGCCCGTGACATGGGTCCAGGAAGAACCGGAAAACATGGGTGCTTGGCGCTATCTGCGCGTCCGCTTCGGTGAACGCCTGCTGGGACGGCACCCCTTCCAGGGCGTGCACCGGCCCGCCTCCTCCACTCCGGCCACGGGCTCGGGCAGCAGCCATAAGCTGGAGCAGAAGCAATTGATCGCCAAGGCCTTCGGCGAGAGCACCCCCGGAGCGGAAACCCTGGTGAAGGCCGCGGTCGCCGCCGCCCCAAAGTCCAAGTGAACCCGATTTCCACGCCCCTTTATCCGCTTTTCCCCCTTTTAAATTTCCAATCTCCCAGCGAGATTTGACCGAGGTAGCCCCATGGCAGTAGAGTTGGTCGTTCCAAAAGTCGGCGAGTCCATCACGGAAGTTCAAATCGCCGAATGGCTCAAAAAGGAAGGCGATCGCGTGGAGCGGGACGGCAATGTGGCGGTCATCGAAACCGACAAGGCCACCGTGGAACTGCCCGCGCCCGTGGGCGGCATCCTGACCAAGCTGCTCAAGGCCAAGGGTGCGACCGCCAAGGTGGGCGAGGTGATCGGATACATCGAAGAAGGGCCCGCCGCCCCCGATTCCACTAATACCGGCAAGGCGGCCGAAACCGGGAGCGTAAAAGCCGCGCCGGAAACGAACAAATCCACGGGTCTGAACTTCGGGCCGGAAACGGGCAAGATAGCCGTCGTCAAAAAAGTAGGCGCGCCCACGGTCCCGGCCGCCGCCGCCCCGGCACCCACCCCGGCACAAGAAGGCGCCACAGTCATGCCCGCCGCCGCGCGCGCGCTGGCCGAAGCCGGATTGCAGTCCGCGGACGTGAAGGCCACCGGACCGGGCAACCGCCTGCTCAAGGAAGACGTATTGCGCCAAGTGGAAACGAATGCCAAGGCGCCCGCCGCCGCCCAAACCGCCGGGGCCCCATCCGCATCCGCCGCTTCCGCCTCTGCCGCCGGCTCAAGGTCCGAAGAGGCCGCGCCCATGAGCATGCTGCGCCGCAAGGTGGCCGAGCGCCTGGTGCAGGCTCAGCAAACCGCGGCCTTGCTGACCACCTTTAACGAAGTCGATATGACCGAGATGATGGAATTGCGCAAGCGCCATCAGGACGCCTTCGTCAAGAAATACGGTATCAAGCTGGGCTTCATGTCCTTCTTCGTGAAAGCCTCGGTGGAAGCGCTGAAGCTCATACCGCAGATCAACGCGGAAATCCGCGGTAATGAAATCATCTACAAGCATTATTACGATATCGGCGTGGCCGTGGGCGGCGGCAAGGGCCTGGTGGTACCAGTGCTCCGCAACGTGGAAGGCATGGGATTCGCGCAAGTCGAACTCGCCATCGCGGACCTGGCCAAACGCGCGCAAGCCAATTCGCTCAAGCTGGAAGAACTGCAAGGCGGGACCTTCACCATCAGCAACGGCGGTGTGTACGGGTCGCTGCTCTCCACGCCCATCGTGAATCCGCCCCAAAGCGGGGTATTGGGCATGCATGCCATCCAGGATCGCCCCGTGGCCCGCGACGGCCAGGTGGTGATCCGGCCCATGATGTACGTGGCCCTCACCTACGATCACCGCATCGTGGACGGCCGCGAAGCCGTGACGTTCCTCAAGCGCATCAAGGATACTCTGGAAGATCCAGCCAGGATATTGCTGGAGATTTGAAAGCAAGGCGAAAGAGCTTTGCAATTTTCAATTTGCAATTTGAGAAAACCACGACCGGGGGATTTATGTCCGAGACCTCATTCGACCTCATCGTCATAGGCGCCGGTCCCGGCGGATACGTGGCCGCCATCCGGGCGGCGCAGCTCGGGATGAAGGTGGCCTGCATCGAGAAAGAGGACGCCCTGGGCGGCACCTGCCTGCGCATCGGCTGCATACCCAGCAAGGCCCTGCTCGAGGCCAGCGAGCATTTCCACCAAGCCAAGGAAGGCCTGGGAAGATTCGGCGTGAAGATAGACAAGGTGGATCTGGATCTGCCGGCCATGCTCCAGCATAAGGACAACGTGGTCAAGGCCAATACCAAGGGCATCGACGGATTGTT
>JBDSWM010000397.1:0-5864 GCA_039926685.1 Fibrobacteria bacterium
ATGATGCTGAACAGAGTATGCAACCCCAATCCGTTGAAGCCGCCCACCAGCATTACGGCGGTGCGGGCCTTGGGATCGAATATGGGTTCCGGCAAAGGTTCGTCGGAAGCCGGAGTTCCGCCTTTGACAAGCTTGGAGATAGCGCCGGTCTGGGAATTCTGCGCGGCATGCACCAGATTGTCCATCCGCTTGAGCATCTTGGCGATGTTGCTGTAATGGCGCTTGACGTATAAGGCGATGGCTACCAGGATGCCCGTGATCACCAGCGCCAGCCAACCGCCTTCATGGAATTTGAGGAAGGTGACCGCTCCCAGGATGAAAACGCACAAGGCCAGTCCCGTGCCGTTGATGGCGAGCTTGCGTCTCCACTTATCCTCGCTTCGACGCGTGGTGACCCAATGGCGCACCATGCCCAATTGCGAAAGCACGAAGGTGATGAACACGGTGATGACGTAGAGCACCGACAGGAATTCCACTGATCCGCCCGTTACGACCACCATCAACACCGCCGCCGCCCCCATCAGCAGGATGCCGTTCTGGCTGACCAGGCGATCGCTGAGCAGGGTGAATTTCGAGGGGTACCATTGGTCGAGAGCCATGTTGGCGAGCACGCGCGGGCCGCCCATGAAACCCGCCTGGGCGGCAGCGAAGAGTATGGCCGCTTCTGAAAACAAGGATACCTGCACGAACAGGGTTCCGGCCCTGCTTCCCCAGGCCGCCGTAGCCTTCTCGAAAAGCACGGCGTTCAAGGTCTTTCCCGATTCCGGGCTCACCGCGAACAGCAGATAGGCGACCATCAGGCCGAACACGGTGAATGCCAGGGACACGGACATGTAGATCATGGTGCGTTTGCCCGTTTGCACCTTGGGTTCTCGCAGCAGGGGCAGGCCGTTGCTTACCGCTTCGATGCCCGTATAGGTGGAACCTCCCATGCTGTAGGATCGCATGATCAACAGGAACACCCCCACCAGCCCGAGTTCCCCCATGGAATTGCGGGTGTCCTGGGCCGTCGACTGCACCAGGGCCGGGATATCCCCCGCATGCACGAAGAAGGCGTACAGGATGATGAATGCATGCGTGATCAGGAAGACGATGAAGATGGGCAACAGCACCAGGATGGACTCCTTGGCGCCCCGCAGGTTCAGCACCGACAGCATCACGATGCCTAATACCGTGGCTTCCAATTTGTATCGGTGCCAATCCGGGGGCAGAAAGCTGAAGATGGCGTCGGCTCCGGCGGCGACGGAAATAGTGAGCGTAAGGATGTAGTCGATGAGCAGGGCGCAGCCGCAGATCATGCCCATGGTGGGATTGAGCAGCTTGCTGGCCACCACGTACCCGCCGCCGCCGTTGGGGAACAACTCGATGATTTGCGAATAGCCCGCGCTGATGATGAAGATGGTGAGGATGGTGGACAAGGCCACGAAAATCCCCAAATGCTGATGCGCGCCCAGTGTGAGGAAGGCGTTTTCGGGCCCGTAGCTGGAGCTGGAAAGCCCGTCCGCGCCCAAGCCCACCCAGGCGAAGAAAGCGATCAGACTGATGCCGTGTACGGCCCGCTTATCCGAAGGATCCAGGGCATCCCCTAGCACGAGGATTTTCAATTTTTGAAACGGATTTAATCGGGGGGATTCAGCCATGGAAAGTCAGGAAATCGATTCAGTACACTCCGCGGACAGGCACCCCATTTATGGGCGGAAAATATAGCAAAGGAAGGGAATAATTTTTTAAGATTAATGATGGAGATGTGGCAGAGTGGTCTATTGCGTCTGATTCGAAATCAGAAGTCCGTGAAAGCGGTCCGGGGGTTCGACTCCCTCCATCTCCGTATTATTGAGCCCCCGGCTTAAGCCTTTTATTGAGCCCCGGGCTAAGCCCGGTTCCCCAAACCATCGCAGCGCTTTTTCCGATTCGCCAATGGCCCGGCACGGATCAATTGCCGATCTTGAAATAGCCATCCGAAAAATCCCGATAGCTTTCCTGGTTGTACCAGGCGACGCGGATACGCACCGAATCGGAAACCAGTGAGAAGCGCGATCCGATGCCCGTTCCCACCGAATCCGGGATCTTGAACCGGATACGGCATTGCGCGCGCGGATTGATGGCGCGCGGAGGCAGGCCGGGGAGCAATACCTGCCTTATGACGCCGTTCAGGGTCACGGCCAATTGGATCAAGGCTTCGGAATCGTTTACTCCGCTGGCGATCACCACTTCCAGGGTATCCCCGATACGATAGCTTTCCCCGCCATTCGGGGAGATCACGCGATAGTGGCCTTGATCCGTCGAGTCCGGGAAGGCGGCATCGCCGAGTTCCGGGCAACTGGCCTCGCCGCCTTGTCCGGAATTACCGGTAACGCAGGCGGCAATCAACACGGCCGCCGCGCAGGCGACGAACCCGTACCGGCCTCTCCATAAGCCGCTCGAAGCCAGAAAGCCGGAGCACCGGCCCATCAGTCGAACCAACGTTTGTTGAATCCCTGGCAACACGTGCGCAGGAATCCGAACTTGGTGTACTTGGTGACGCTGGCGGCCCGGGCACCGGTTTTCAGGTTGCGATCGTAATGGAAGGCGGCCCGCAATACGTAAACGCCCGTGGCCGCCGACTGCCCGTTTTCCGTGTACCCCGTCCATACGATGCGTTGCACGTATTCGGTCTGGTTAGGATCCTTGTCGGGCGCTTCCGTCTTGTCGAGCAGGCGCAAGTCCGCGTCGGAAACCGATCCCGATCCATGGGTCACCACCTGGCCCAGGTTGGTATAGATGGTGAACTCGTAGTCTACCGGCTGCTTGGTGACGATAAAGATAAGGGATCCGGTGAAGACGCCGTCCTGCAAGGGCGAACAAGCGCCGCATTTCCCTGCATCGGTGCCCGGAATGGGATAACCCTTGGCGTCCACGGGTATGAAGCCCACCCTCTTGTCCGGCGATTCGGCCGCGCCCACGGCATCGGACTTGGAGCCGTTCGCGAAGGTGGCGTAAAAATCGGAAACGGTTTGGCTCGGCGCTGCGCCGCCCATGGGAGCGAATACGAGCGCTTCCGGGCCCCTGCCGAGCAGATCCCTGGTCTCCCCATTGGGGTTGATGGAGATGGAGTCTCCGCCCACTGGCTTGAACGCCGCCTGCGGGGAGATGGTGATGGCGTAATTCAGCGCATCGATCTTTTCGATTTTGTCGATGGGCACATCCTTGGCAGTGAACACCAAAGTGTCGCGTTTGAAAAGGACCGGTTCCAGGATGGGCTCAGCCAAGGTGATGGGCTCGGAATAGGTCGCGATTATCACCGTACGGCCATCGCCGTCATCCTTTCCCACTTCGGCCCGCGCGATGACGGGCGGAACGGAATCGTCCACCCGGAAAAAGCCGTCCTCCATGGGGATATCCGCCTGCTTGAAAGCGCGTCCGCTGGAATCGGCATTGGCCACCGATGTCATGCCGTAAGGAAAGGGATCGCGGAAGGAGACTATCAGACTGGAATAGTCCTTGCCGCCGGCACCGTCCTCCGCGAACCGGATTCCCCCTTCCGCGGCCAGAGCCAGGCGTTCCGCCGAGACGCCCGTGGCATCGACTATCTTGAAGACCAGCTTCTGAGGCGCGGCCGCCAGCCTCTCCTGGTAATGGACGGTCGCGGTTTCGATGCGGCCATCCGCGTTGAGGTCCCGGTATTCGGCCCGGCCGAATTCGGGTCCGTATTTGACCTTCACCTTGGCTTGGGCGCTGTCCTCGCGGATGAAAGGGTTGTGGTAGCTGACGATGACGAATTCCCCATGGTCTATCTGCAAAAGCGAGTCCCCCTGCTTTTTTGACACGGTTTGATGCTGGAAGGGCTCCTGGCCCGACCAAGTGGAATCCTTGCGGTTCGCTGCGTTGTTGGGGACGGATTCCAAATCCTGCTGGGCGGTCGCATTGCTGCTGGTGCGCATGACGATGGCGAAGCTGTCCACCGAGGCCGCCGTGGTCAGCGCATACCGGACGGCGGAATCGTTGATGGTGAAAGGCAGGCCCAGCAGATTCACGGCCTGATCCTGGGAGTTGTACACTATCAGCTTGGGAAGTTCGCGGCAGACGGTTTCCAATCCGTCCGCGTAGGGGCCTTCGGCAGTGCGTTCAATCTTGAAATGCACATCCTGGGTCGAATCGCCGTAACCGTATTGGGTTTTGACCACTATTTCGTTTACGCCTTTGGCCAGCTCCAGCGGACCGGGCATCAGCAGGGTATACGCGCCCGAATCCACCGTAGGCACGTGGTTCTCGGCCGTCACCTGGAAGACGATGGAGTCGCTGAGATTGCGCACCAGGGTCGATGTGGGCGTCGCGCGCCGGAACAGCTTTTTGGCGAGGTCGTCCGTGAGGATCTTGGCGAGCTGGCTCACGTCGCTGATACTGAAGAACAGGCCCCCGGACGTATCGGAAACGTCCTGCATATCCTTGTAATTGTCCTTGTTATCGCCCAGGAAGATGCTGTGCACAACCGGCAGGCTGTCCCAGAAAGCCTTGTACGTATATGGATCCCCGTCCGGGCGCGTCGGGTAATTGGGGCGCCCATCGGAGACGAAAATGATGAATTGCTCGCCCTTGGGCTTCCGGGAAGTGGCCAGCAAACCCATCGCCGCCCGGAATGCCGCGGTGTAATTGGTCTGGCCCCGTTCTTCCATCACAATGGAAGCCTTGATATCGGCTATGCTCGCTTCGGTGAGCGGGAGCAACTTTTCGGACTTGGCGTCCGCCGTCTGGGAAAAGGTCACCACGCCCACGTTCAGGCCTTTGCCAGCCTTGGCCAGGGCGCTGTCCAGGAAGGTTTGCAACGCCGGTCCCCGCAGACGATGGGGATCGCCGCTGATGCAACCCGGATCATCCTTTTCCAGGGCGGGAAAATCGCACCAACGCGGAACCCCGTCCAGGGTCTGGGCGCTGTCCATGGAGCCGGTATTGTCCATGATGAGGACTATGTCCGGAGCCGTGGTGTAGTTGAAGGAACTGTCGCAGATGCGGAACCCGTCCTTCGCGATGGCTGCCGCATCCATGGGCACCCGGAAGGTGTCGCCTTCGATCAGGGATTTGTCCAGGCAGCGCATTGCGGGCTTCGCCTCGCATATGCGTCCCTGTTCGCTGCTTTGCGCGAACACGGGGGATGCGAAACCGGACAAAAGCTGGAGCGCCAAGCCGAGGCAGGCCGCAGGGAGGGAGGCCCGGAAAGGAAGCGTGATAACGGATTCGGACATGCTTCTCCTAACGATATCCACTAATGCTATCCATTATATTACGCGCATGGGCCAAAAGCCCTTGGCTTCCTTCTCCCGCCCCGCCGTCGGAACCGGAACCCCTCGTTCCAAGGTAAATTCATGGAAGCCTTCCGGGAAACGATTCCGCGCGCGGAACCGCCAGGGCAGGGGGAATCATTCGCGGCGGGAAAGCGCGCGCTCCTGGGGCTGCACGGAGGCGAGGCCTGCGCCGGCCGGCGTTCGGTCCGCCGTCGTTGACCTGGATACGCCGCGGTGACGCTTGATCTTGAACAGGCCAGCGCCGGGAGCTTGCGACCAGACTATATGAGGCTTGCCGGGAAGCCCCAGGTAGAACCGCAGGCGGGGAAAATCCTCCAAAAGCCACTGGGCGAACCAGGCCAGCAAGTAGGTACCCGCCATCACCAGGATGATACGATCCATGAAATCGAAAAGCGTGACTTCCCACAGGAGATAATCCACCACCCTGAGCACATGGGTATGCGCCAGGTAGACGAAGAAGGTGAAGGGCGCGACATGGGTGAAGAGGAATTGCCAGCGGGGATTGGAGTATACCCGCGCCGCGATCGCACCCTTGGCCTTCATGAAAACCATCAATGAGGATAGGCAATAGAGGACCACGGCCCA
>JBDSWM010000398.1:0-4157 GCA_039926685.1 Fibrobacteria bacterium
CATGCTTTCGATAACCGGAACGCTGACGGTGTCGGCGGCTTTGGGAGCCAAGGCAGCCGGAGCGGCAGATGCCGAATCATGGGAGGAATCGGCGCCGGCGGCGGAGGCGGGCGGCGCCACGGCCTTAGCGCTATCCTTGGCGGCCGCTTTCACCGTTGAGGTATCAATAGACGGCGGGTTGGGGGTTTTGCCCGAATCGGCTGCAATTTCATTGGTTTGAGCCTTGGCTTGGACTTTTGCCTCGGCCGCGGCCTTGGCCTTGGATTTGCGCTTAGCTTTTGCGGCCTTGGCGGCTTCGACGGCCGCCAAGGAATCCTTGACCAGCTTGGCGCTGGCAGGGGGCGGCGGGGTTATGCCTGCGGGCTGAGAGACCTTTTCGGAATTGGGTTGGGAAAAACCGGAAATTGCCAGGGTTAAAATGAAGGCAACGGCTAGGAACGCTCTCAACATGAATCCTTCCCGGCATAAATCGCCACGGATACAAAAAGACGAAAAAATTTCAGCCCGACCGGTAAAGTACACGGTTCGGGGCTGGAGAAAGATAGTTAATCCGCATTTTCCGGCCCATTTTGAAACCTGATGGGACCATTTTGGAACGCGCTTTCCCTTCGGTAACCGGTCTGGTCACAATCCGGTAAGGCCAAACTCAAGGGATTCGCCACTGCTCCTTTTGGCACGCTGGTTGCCTTATATACCTAGTCGACTTGAAAGATCAAGATGATTAAATCTCCAGGGACTTGGCCCAGGGGAAAGAGGATAGGAGAAAAAATGGTACTCAAGAAATTCACCTGGCCGGCCGAACTTACCTTGAACCTGATCGGAGGCAAATGGAAGGGCCTCATCCTCAATCACCTTTTGAGCGGTGAGTCCAAGCGATTCGGGGAATTGAAACGGCTCTCAATCGGCATTTCCGCCAAGATCCTGGCGAAGCATCTCAAGGAACTGGAATACGACGGATTGATCACCAGAATGGTGGTCGGCACCGATAAGCCCAGAATCGTGTACGCGCCTACTTCGCGCAGCCGGAGCCTGGAACCGATCCTTTCCGCTATCCGCCAATGGGGCAGCGAGCATTTGGACGCCTACGGTACACAGGAGGCCGAAGCCGAACAGGGAACTCCGGGCGAGGTGAAAGTGGAATTAAAGACCGCGCCAGTGCCCACGGAGTACGCTACCGAGACGCCTGCGAAGCCGATAGCGGCAGGCGCGAATCCAGCGTCAGGCTGGGATTTTAAGGTAGAGCAGAGCCCGAAAGCGAGCTCATCTCATAGCGTTGCTTAGTGAACGCCTCCAGCAGGGCATCCCGGTTCAGGTTCTCCTTGAGGCATAGCTCAAGGTAGAACTCCTGCTGGACGGGATCCTTGCATCGTTCCAGGATCAGTTCATGCCGGTCCCAAGGAATGAGCCTCAGTTTCGGCAGCAATTCCGAACGCTCGAAATAATTCAAGTAGAACAATCTCATCATCTGGAAGTCCGAGGGCATTAGCCCTTTCACTCCCACGAATTCCATACGTAACTTGCCCGATACGGCGACCAGGACCGGTTTCAGGGAAATGCCGTGGGCGGCCATCATGGACAAACTATGCCCGACATCCCAGCAAAGGCCGACCCAATCGGACGGATTGGGCGGCTGTTTACCTTCCCGCCTGGCTCGCAGGTAAACGCGGACTTCGTCATGGAGCCATTGAATGGCCGTCGCTTCGTAAGGTTGCATTTCTGTTTCGTTCTTCAACTAGGGTTGCTCTGGCCTTAAAATAGCTTGCTATCGAGCCCGTTTTTGACCCCGCTTGAACTTTTATCTGTGCGGTTGCGACCAATAGGTAAGGGCCGCCAAGATTGGTCCCGACCAAAAAGAGGAGGATATCATATAGGATATTCAGGAAACCAGCCCCGAAAACGCCTGAAATTGGGGTTTAACGTGAATACGGGCGAATCAGCGCGCAACTTGGCCTTTGCATCCCGCCGCGATGAATAAAACCCGGGATCCTCTTTTAACACCATGGTAGAATGGATCCATCGTCCCAACAGCGAATCTCGGGGGGTGGCCGTGGAAATGTTACAGAACTATCAGATCCAAACCGGAATCATGGTCTTCAGCGCGATGCTTTTCATCATCTGGATTCTTCCCGGTGTAGTTTGCCGCAAAGGGAAATTCCCCGAAGACCTGCCTTCGCGCAAATAAGATTCCGTTTCAATCTTCCGGCACCAGCTTCTTGTCTCCGCCCAGTTTGCGGAATGATTTGAAATATTGCTTGGCTTCCTTCGGCCGGTTGGATCCATGGGTCGCCACTCCCGCGTAATAATAAGCCATCTTTTCCTCCGGGCAAATCCGGATGGCATTGTTGCTCATAGCCAGGCTGGAATCAAGCTTCCCCGCTTCGAGATTCAATTTAGCCGTCTGAACCATCAGGCCGCAGGACAGCGGACGGGCCTTGAGCCCCTGCTCGGCCAACTCCATGGCTTCGGACTGGCGCTTTGCTGATGACAGGGCGTCCGCGAGCGCGACGGTGGCGATTTCATTGGAGGGGTCGGCGTTCAATGCCTTGCGCGCCCATTCCTGCGCTTCGGGGATCTTCTTTTCCCTGAGGTACACGCGTGAAAGGAAGGCCATGGCTTCCGGCAGAGGGGCGGAGGCGATGGAACGCTCCAAGTGATGGGGCACGGCTTCCTGCTTGCCTTGCGCTTCGAACACCAATGCCAGGCCGTAAAGCCCGCGCGCTTTCCAGACCGGATCCGCATGTTGCGAGAGTTCCCCGAAGGTATTTTCGGCGGAATTGATATCTTCGTTTTCAACCAGGCACAATCCTTTATGGTATTGGGCTTCGGGATAATCCGCGCGGTAGCTTATGGCATCGATGAACTCGCCCAATGCCTTCTTGTAACGGTTCTGATCGAAGTATGCGAGTCCCAGGTAATAATGATACTCGGGGCGGCGATCATCGGTCTTGACCACCTGCTTCATCAGATCCACGGCTTGTTCCACGTCCCCCTTGAGCACATGGGCGTCGGATAGGGACAATTGCGCTTTGGCCAGGGAATACCTGACTTCCGTCGCCTCCCGGAACGGGGTGCCGGACGAAAGTTCAACGGCCTGTTCCGGTTTCCCCGTTCGCACCGCCAAATCCATCCGGCGCGATAGCAAAGCGGCCGTAGCCTCCTGCTGGTACAGCTTGGCGTATACGTCCTGGGCCTTGACCGGATCCACATGCGCGAGGCAATCCCCGTATAAGAGCTTCCCTGAAAGGCTGAGATCGGGTTCCGCTTGCGAGAGCACGGCGACGGATTGTTTCCAGTCGTCCTTGTCGCGTAGCAAGCGCGCGAATGCTTCCGCATATAGGCCATCGGAGGGTTTCAATGCATGGGCTTTGCGGAAAAACTCTTCGGCAACGGCGGTTTGCTGGCGTTTGATGGCGATTTGGCCTTGCCAGTATATCGGAGCCGGATCGACTGGGTATTTCCGGGACAAATCCTTGCATAAGGCTTCCGCCCCGTCCAAATCGCCTTTGTCCATGCGGATGCGCGCCAAGTCCATCTGGAGCACGGGATCCTTTTCGCCCATATCCACGGCTTTCTGCAACGCCAGGGCAGCCTCGTCGCTTTTCTTCTGTTCCAGCAAGGAACGCCCGAACTCGGCCCAGGTATGGGGATCCTTGGAATCCTTGCATGCTATGCGGTAGTTCTTCTCCGCGGCCGGATATTTCCTTTCCCGAAAATACAGCTTGGCCAGGCCCAGGGCCGCTTCGGCGTCCTGCGGGGAAATGCGGAGCACATCTTCGTATGCCTGCGCCGCATCGGCGGGACGGGTTTCGCGGGCCAGGGCCAGCTTTCCCTTGGCCAGCTCCAAATCACCAGGCAGCAATGCGGACGCCTTTTTATAAGCCTCCCAAGCCTGCTCCTTGCGGCCTAATGCCGCAAAACCAATGGCCCGGGTTTTCATCACATCCGCGCGGGCGGGGTCGGCGGCGGCCACCCGATCCAGCATCGGCACCGCTTGCGCGAAGTCTCCGGATTTGGCGGCTTCCATCCCCAACCAATAATTGGCCTCCACATGGGATGTGTTGATGATGAACAGTTTGCTGTAATGGAAAGATGCCTTGGCGCGATCCCCTTTGGCGCGATAGTATGCCGCCAGTTCCTCCTGATACCTGCCCTCTCCC
>JBDSWM010000399.1:0-12188 GCA_039926685.1 Fibrobacteria bacterium
GGCGGGGGAGAAATAGCTCGGGTTCACGAACTCCTTGCCGCCCCATCCCGCGCCCGGCGCCAGGTAGCGCCCTTCGGCCACCGCGCTGCCCCAGATGGAGCCGATGATCTCCTGGGCCCTTTGTTTGTAACTCGCGCCTTTGGGGCTGTTATGCTGGGTCCAGGCCTTTTTCCTGGCCAGGGAATCGGCGAACAGGAGCATGAGGGCTATATCCTGATCGGCGTCCGTGGCCATTCCGGTGCCGATGACGCTGCCATTGGCCCCGATGCGCCAATTGTAAAGTTTGGCGCCGGAGTTCCACATGGTATTCTCGGCCGCATCCCAAATGCGGTTGAAATTCGCTTGATCGTTGGAATACAGGGTGACGATCATCCCGTAGGCTTGCCCCTCGGAGACGGCGTCCCCGGGTTCCTCGGAATTGGGGCGATGCACCAAGCCGTCCTTATAGGGATCGACATTGCGATGGATAAGGCCCCGGGCCGTGCTCGCCAAGGCCGAGTCCAGGCGAACGTCCGCGATGCGGGGAAGGCCGGAGACGGTGGGGCCGAAAGCCAAGGCGGCCTGGAGGGCATAAAGCGGGAAAAGACGGGTCAGGAGCGTGGATGTCAAAAGCATGGTTTTTTAGTGGGGATTTCCGAAGCTGGGTTTGCCTCAACCGGAACAAACGGGCTTTTCCCTCCCACAGTGGGGAAATTTTCAGCGAGTTCCTTTCCTTTGGCCGCGTAAGGAATAGTTTCCCAGTGTTCAACAGAGGTGAAAGCTTATGGAAATCGGAGCCATTTACCAGGAAGCGGGAGAACCGGGGCATGACGGGGCCGGGCAAGCCGGTTGCCTGTTTCGGGTCTTCGCCCCGGAGGCCCAGAGCGTTGGCGTGGAATCGCCGGCCTGGGACGGGCGGATCCGTCCGCTGCAAAAAGCCCCGTCGGGCTACTGGGAAGCATGGATGCCGGACGTGCGTCCCGGCCTGCCCTACCGGTTCCAGGTGAACGAGGGAACGCCCCGCTGCGATCCCGCCTCGCGCCATCAGCCCCAAGGCATCGACGGTCCTTCGGAAGTCTGGGATTCCCGGGCTTTCCAATGGACCGATCAGGCTTGGAAGGGGAACGCCTTGGAGGATTACATCCTTTATGAAATCCATATCGGGACCTTCACCCGGGAAGGAACATTCGATGCTGCGATTTCGCGCCTGCCCCATCTCAAGGAGCTGGGGATCAACGCCATCGAGCTCATGCCGGTCAACCAGTTCCCGGGCGCGCGGAACTGGGGCTACGATGGAGTCTATCTCTTCGCGGTGCAGAATACCTATGGCGGCCCCGATGGACTGAAGCGCCTGGTCGACGCCTGCCACGCCGCGGGCATAGCCGTGATTCTGGACGTTGTCTACAACCATCTGGGCCCGGAAGGGAATTACCTCCGGGAATTCGCGCCCTATTTCACGGCCCATTATCGGACGCCTTGGGGCAGCGCCTTGAATTTCGACGGCCGCCATAGCGATCCCGTCCGCGATTTCTTCATCGAAAACGCCCTCTACTGGCTCAGGGAGTTCCATATGGACGGCCTGCGCCTGGACGCGATCCATCAGATCTACGATATGTCGGCGAAGCATTTCCTGGAGGAACTGGAAGAGCGCATCACGGAATTCTCCATCCGCAACGGAGGGCAGCGCCACCTGATCGCGGAGAGCGATTTGAACGACCCCCATGTGCTGACCGCGAAGGAAGCGGGAGGATACGGTATGCAGGCGCAATGGCTGGATGACTTCCAGCATTGCGTGGATACGCTGCTGAGGGGCGGGGATTCACCCTACAAGGAGGATTTCCGCGCACCGGAGCAATTCGTCAAGGCTATCCGGGAAGGTTTCGTCTATACGGGGGAATATTCCCGCCATCGCGCGCGGAAGTTCGGCGCGTCCTCCGCCTCGATCCCGCCGGGGCGTTTTATCGCTTTCATCCAGAACCACGATCAGGTGGGCAACCGTCCCCGGGGGGAGCGCTTCAACGCCATCGTCGATTTCGAATCCTATAAGCTCGCCGCCGGGGCGATGGTCCTCTCCCCGTACATCCCCATGCTGTTCATGGGGGAGGAATTCGCCGCCGACACCCCGTTCGCTTTCTTCGCCGACTATTGCGATGCCGATCTGATCCGGGCGGTCAGCGAAGGCCGGAAGTCGGAGTTCGCTTTCCTGCACGATGGGGGAGAGGTACCCGAACCTTGCGATCCGCACACCTTCATGCGGTCCAAGTTGGATTGGGATTGCCTGGACAAGGCCCGGCATCGTGTCGCGCTGGAGTTCTACCGCGAACTGATCGCGGTCCGGAAAGCCATGCCCTCGTTACGGAGGCCAGGCCGGGAAGGCATGGAAATGGGATACGCCGGTTCGGCTTTCAGCCTATTGCGATGTTCCGCGCGGCCGGAAGCGGGAGATGCGGGCGAGACCTTCTGCGCCATGAATTTCGGGACCGCCCCCGCCGAGATCCTGACCCCCTCGCGGGAGGCCGCCTGGAAACGGGTCATGGACTCCTCCGACCTGCGGTGGAACGGGCCGGGATCCCGGGTTCCCGAGACATGCGGACCCGAAACGGCGCTACAGCTCCCTGCCCGCTCCTTCTCGCTCTATCAGCGGGTTCCGTCGGTCCTTTCCGTTATTGGGAAACGATGATGACCCTCTCTTCCGGCTTATTCTCATATTGGGACTGGATAAAGTAGTACCCGGCCACGGCGGCGAGGGTCACGCCTCCCGCCACCCAGAAATATTTCGGCGAAGGGCCTTTGGAAAGCAGCGGTTTAGCGGTTTCCTTGGGTACGGGTGCGGCTTCCTCCGGTTGCGTCACCGTCATTTTATCCAATGCGTAGCGGCTGGACTCGAACTCGGAAAGCCCGGTGTTTCCCGTGGCCCCGGTCGCATAGTCCCGCTGGATTTTCCCGAAAAGCTGTTCCCGCTCCCCGGCCACGAAAAGGTCCAGAACCTTGGAGATGGGCAGGATTTCCATTAAAGTGTTCAGGTAAGCCCGGCTCAAATCCTGGGTGGCCGGATTGGCGGAATAGATCACGGCCAAATGCTTGGCGATGAAAACACTGTCCTCCAAGCGGGGAGGCGGGCCCATGAGGAGGAAAGAATCGATGGAGGTGATGAAGCTTTTGAAATCACCCTTTGCGTAAAGGGAGTGGATGCGCGCCTGATCGAGCATGCGTATGTGCGTGGAAAGTATGGATGGCGGCGATGCCGGGGATGGCGCGTTGTGCACCCCTTGAACCGGGGATGCCGGCGGGATTTTAGCGGCGGTTCCTGCGCCCGCGGGGCGGGGATGGGTTGCAAGGAAAGCCGCCAAGGCGATACCGAGCATGGTCCGGATCCGGGTCATGGGAATGCTACCATGCGGCATAAGCTGTTACCTCGGACGCGCGGCTGTGAAATCGGCTGAAGAGGGCGCCCAACCCCAAAAGCTACACCCTGGCCCAGGCCATGTAAATGAGGGGAATCGTGCCATGTGATGGGGCTCACATCCCCCTGAATGCTATTTTGTGGCTATGACAAAACGGTTTATCAAGAATGTGTGGAAGCGGGCCAAGCATCTGCCCTTGGGGGCAGATCTAGTCCGCTATACCGCCAATAAAGCCCAACACGTGGCCTTCAAGGCAACCGGCCAAACCAAGGTGGCGCATCCTTCCACGGTGATGCTGGAGCTGAGCGCGCGCTGCAACCTGAAGTGCACCATTTGCCCCCGAGAGCATGGTTACGGGGAAGAGATGGACATGGGCCTTATGGAAGAAGCCCAGGCGCGCAAGATCGTGGATGAACTGGTCCCCTATGTGGATTCGATCGGGCTGACCGGCATGGGGGAAACCCTCATGTACCGTAAAATCGATCAGATGGTGGACTATATCAAGTCCAAGAACCAGGGCATAGTCATTTCCATTTCCACCAATGCCGTGCTTCCGAAAGCGGTGGAAAAAGTCGCCCAGATGGTGGGCAAGCTGGATACCATCCAAATCTCCATCGACGGCATCGGCGAGGTCTATAACGCCATCCGCATCCAATCCGATTTCGAGCTCTTCAAAAAGAACGTGCGCCAAATCGCCGATATGTGCCGGGGAACGACCACTACCGTGATGCTGAACATGGTGGTGACCAAGGAAAACCATTTCCACATGACCGATGTGGTGCAATTCGCCGAGGACATGGGCATCGGTTTCGTCAATTTCGCCATCTTCAACCTGGCCTGCATTTCGGGAACGGATATATCCTATTACGATTTTTTCCAGGGCGACGCTTTCAAGGCGGAAGTGCAACGGCTGAAGGATCATAAAACCGCCGTGGAAACCACCTGGACCGGATTGGGGAATGAAAAGGGATTCCAGACCTGCACCTTGCCTTGGGGGCATTTCTATGTGTGCTGGAACGGCGAGATGGCGCCTTGCTGCGCCAAACCCTTCCCCAAGGAACTCAGCTTCGGCAACGTGTTCGAGCAAGGCCTGATGCCGGTGCTGAACGGGCCTTCCTTCCGCGAGTTCCGGCGGAAATGGCTGGCGAACGAAACGCCGGACTTCTGCAAGAAGTGCCATTTCATCGACTGCAAGAAAATCACCATTTAAAGCAGACAGTATGCCCCGAGGAGAGAGCCATTCCCGTGAACATGGCAGAGGCCAATACCCTTTCAGGCAAGACTGGCCGCACCCCGCGACCGTCCGTCAGATCCTGTCCGCCATCTTCATGTACGGGGCCACGGTATCGCGCAATAAGTTGAAGAAGATGGGCTTGCTCAGGTAATCGTTCATCCCCGCTTCCAGGCAGCGTTCGCGGTCGCCGGCCATGGCGTTGGCGGTCAAAGCGATGATCGGGATGGGAACCATTCCGGTTTCCCTTTCCCAAGCCCGGATGCGGCGGGTCGTCTCGTATCCGTCCCAACCCGCCATTTGCACGTCCATCAGGACGAACGCGTACCTGCCGCGTTTCACCATCTCCGCCGCCACCGCTCCTTCGCCGACCACCTCCACGACGCAACCCAGTTTTTCGAGCATCTGCGCCGCGACCTTCTGGTTCACCCAATGGTCCTCGACCAGGAGCGCCTTGGGAGCGCTGCTCCGCGGGAAGGCCTGGGATGAGCCGCGGACGGTGGCGGATGCGATTTCCCCTATGGCCGAATCCCCGTCCAACTCCCGCAGCGGCAGGGTCAGGATGAAGGACGAACCTCGGCCGGCGCTGCTTTCGGCGCGGATCTCCCCATCCATCAGCAGGGCCAGCCGCTTGCAGATGGCGAGGCCCAATCCGGTTCCCCCGTAGCGGCGGTTGGATCCGGAATCGACCTGGGAAAACGGCTGGAACAGGCTGGACTGCTTATCTTCCGGAATGCCAATGCCGGTATCGACGACGCGGATTTCCATGGCCATCTTGCCCTCGGGAAGGGCCCGACCAGTCACCACGATGCGCACCGAGCCTTGATGGGTGAATTTGACGGCATTACCGCACAAGTTCGCGAGGATCTGGCGGATACGGCCCGCATCGCCGGAGAAATATTGCGGGAGCCCATTCGGATATTCAAGCGATAGCTCCACCCCCGACTGCTTGGCGCGGGGCCGGAACAAACCGCATACTTCTTCAATCACGATTCTCAAGTTGAAGGGAGCGGATTGCAAACCCACCCGCCCGGCTTCGATTTTCGAGAAGTCCAGAATCTCGTCCAGGATCCGCAGCAAGGCTTCTCCCGAGGTCTGGATGGTGCGCAGATCCCCCTTCTTCGCGGGATTCATTTCCGAAAGCTGCAGCAAGGATACCATGCCCAATACCCCGTTCATGGGGGTGCGTATCTCATGGCTCATGGTAGCCAGGAATTCGCTCTTGGCGCGGCTGGCGGACAGGGCTTCCTCCTTGGCTTTGACCAAGGCATCGAAGGTTTCCTTCAAGGCACGGGTGCGATCTTCCACCATGGCTTCGGCATGCGCGTGCCGCCCCGTCAACATCCACAGGAAAACCGCCAGCAAGGCCGCGAACAGCAATCCGGCCACCAGCATCACCCAAGCCGTCCAACTCCGCCGGGCAGCCAAGAATCCGGGCGTAGTCGCGAATTCCATAGTCCAATTCCGGCCGCCCACTTGGATTTGGCGCGTCCATTTCAGGGGCGAAGTCCCACCGGCAAGACCGAAGCCGCCCGGTACGGTCCCCTCCATATTGATATGGTTGGAAGAGAACAATTCGCGGGCCTCGGGAGGCGCCGCCGAATCGATGAGGCTCAGGGAAATACCGGAGGTAAGATCGGGGCCGCAGGCCTTCTCCAAAATCTCAGGCAAACGGAATGCGGCCACCAGCAAGCCCCGCACGCTATCCCGATCGGCCGGGGTCCAAGTCATGGGCAGCACGCTTCGATAGGCCGCCGCCGCGCGCAAGGGACGGAAGGCGTAATGGCCCGCGGGCCTTTTAATCCGGGACTCCACTTCGGTATTGCTGGTCGAATCCAGGCGTTTGCCTGCATTGCGCGAGAAGTAGAGGTGGGACGTAACCCCCGTGCCGCCGGTCTGCAAGGCGTATTCGATGGCCGTGCGGCGCAAGGGCTCGTGGGTCAAGGTCATGCCTACGGCATAGGAGAGCTTGTCGGGGGCGACGTAGAACAAGGGGAATTGCTCCGCCCGTGGTTGGGGTTCCGTAGGGAATCCGAGGGTATCCAAATCGTAAATGCGCCAGGGAGACACCCCCTGTTTCGCGGCATCCTTCGTCCAGGCGTCCTTGTTTTCCGGCGTGATCCGCGGAGCGTATCCCATGCCCACCAATCCCGGCGTACGGGCCATCAATCTCGTGGCGAACAGCAGGAATTCGTCTTTGTCGACCCATTGCGAGCCCGCGAAAAAATCCTCGATATCATCCAAGCCCGAAAGCAGGGTTTCCACCTCGCGCTGCATGGAATTGGAAAGCACCAGGGAACGATGCTCGAATTCGCTCCGCACCTGCCGGCGTTCCCAGTTTTTCGCCCAAGCGAAGCAAATCGCCAGCACCGCCAGCGTTGCCGCGCAGGGCAGCGCCACGGTCAACCAGCGCGAGCGCCACACTTGCTTGTCGTTTCGGGTTTTGCTTATTGGGGCGGTCATGGTCTTATGGAATGGCTACCGGAATAGGAGCATAAGTAAACCGGAGCCCTTTTTCAAACCTGACGGCCATCCTGCATCCGATTCAAGCCTTAACGGCACTCTTTTGCCGCGTCCCGGTTTCCGACCGGGGGGTGCCGAGCGTCGGGAGCTTTGGGCCGTAGGAAGGGCGGCCTTTGAGGGAAAAAAAGGTTCAATTTACGTATACTCGCGTTGGGTTGGTGCTGTGGGGGCACCTTCGGGGAAAGGAGGAGTTGGGGTATGGGGGTACATTTACTTTGATGATTGACGGTTGGGTGGGATGAATGGTGCTTTAGGATGCTCCGTTTCCAAAATTATCCGTTTCAAGGAGAATAGCATGTCCGTGAAAGCCGTTGCGGTAATGCTTTCGTCGATCTCGGCATCCGCGGCGCTGACGAATGGGTCAATGTACAGGGTGGATGTGACGAATGCCGGCGGGAATAGCGTTTCGCGAAGCATGGACTCGGACGATGATGCTTTGAAAATAAATGCAATCATCTTGTCGGTGCCGGATTCCGGTGGCGTTTTGTTCTTTCCGGCAGGGACTTATTTATTGCGGACGCGGGTGAAGGTATACAATAAGAAAAACATCAGCTTTGTGGGCGAGGGGAAAAGTTCGGTGTTTAAAACCTTGAAGGGCACCGGCCCCTATGTCTCCAACGTGGATTTTCCGCTTTTCGATCTGTTCACTTCGACCAGCATCGTATTCCGCGAACTGACCTTTATCGGTCCCGGCAAAATCTACGGGGATCCGAGCAATCCGGCCCAGGGAGACAATTGCCAAACTCCGGGGATATTGATCCGGCAAAGTTCGGATTCGGCCAGGGTTTCCAATTGCGATTTCAAGAACCTGAACAGCGGCATCCGCGTTGAAAACAGCGCGGACTGCCAGATCAGCAACAATATTTTCCACGGGAAAATCGTGCAGGATGGGGTCCAAGTGATATCGCTTTCGGAAGTGGGATCCAGCCCCGGGAAAAGCGCCAGGAATATCGTTTCCAGCAACACCTTCGATTTCTCCAGTGATGCCAACGGGAGCATGGGAATCCGGCTGGCCGGGCAATCTTCCGATTGGAGCACCTTGAATTGCACCGTGGTGGGAAATACCATCAGGAATGCGCATTTCGAAGGTATCGTCTCGGAGTTTTCCGAGGGCGGAACCATCACCGGAAATACGCTTAGCTCATGCGCCTATGGGATCCAATTGTACGATTTCCGCAAGGGGACCGTGTCTGCCAATACAGTCGAGAATTGCCCCTCGGTGGGCATCGGGCTTTTTTCAAATGTCGGTGGGCGCGCCGTTACCGGTAATGTGGTTTCCGGGAACTCGGTCATCAATAGCGGTACCAAGCCCGGTTCGCATGCGGTAATCGTGGGCGGCGAATCCGCTAGCATTGCGGATTCGAACATGCTGGTCAACAATATCATCAGGGGCGGCAACGTTAACGGAATCAATTTGATGGCCCGGAATTGCACCATCAAGGGGAATTACATTCAGTCGCCCGGCGGCACCGGGATTTTCATGGGGTCGGCAAAGGCCAGGAACTGCATCATCGAAGGGAATTTCATCATGCAACCCGGGGCCCATGGGATTCTGGGCGGAACCGGATCCACCATATCCGGAAATTACATCGTCGCGAAAGCGCTTCCCGCGGCCAATACCGGGGGAATCTGGCTGGAAGGGTACCCGGATGTTACGGTGACCGGAAACAAGGTCTCCGGGTTCGGGGCCTTCAATGAATTCATTCCCAAACCGAAAGACAATGGTATCGCCATGCCCGGGAATTCCTCGGGCACCAGCTTGAAAGGCGGCAATTACAACAATGGATCCCCGGAAATGGTGCTGCCCGGCGGCAAGGTGGGAATAGGAACCATAGTGCCCACGACGAGCCTGGACAAAAAGCCCGGGCGATAACCAGCACTTGCCGGCCACTTACACGTTACAAGCCATCAAGATGCGCGAGCGGTAAGATCCCGGGGCCAAAGTCGATATCACCGGACGATTTTCATGGTCCGGTGAAAATTCCCGGCTTTGTAGTCGACGATGGATAAGGCGCCTGGCGATCCGCTCGGTAGAGGCGTGGAGTAAGAACCCGCATTCAGGGTCTCATCAACCAATTTCGAAAGCATCCGGCCTTTAGAATCATAAAGCCGGATCACCACGCGCGCCCTTTTCGGAACACCGAATCGCAAGGATGGATTCTTGCCTTCGTAAGAGCGCCGCAACTCGAATCCCATAGGCGCAGGCCCCGCGGCGATCGCGGTGGTTCCCCCGTATCCCGGACGATTGAGCGCGTACAGGATGCCGTTCAGGAATAGCTTATTCCAATTCGATCCCGTTTTCCAAGTATCGGCGTTATGGCCGGGGGCCAATCCGAAAAAGCGCGCGCTTTGGAAATTGTGCCTGTACACGAAGGGATAAAAGGCCATGGTTTGACCGGTCGGGTAATCCTTGGCGTCGGCCCGGATCAGCACCTTGTAACTCGTGTCGGCCTCGGTGAAAAACAGGCTGTCGACCCGGAGCTGCTGGTTATCGGTAAAGTCCTTGGGAATGCCCTGGGTCAGGAATTCGTTCGGGTCCGCAACGTGGTAGCTGCTGCTTTGCGGCCCGATATCGTTCAGATACTTCATTCCCATGAACGTCCGCACGTACCAGGGCCAGTTGCTGTTCATCCTGGAATGGGTGTGTACGCCGACCATCCCTTTGCCCGAGAGCAGCCAATCCTTGAATGCGGAATCCTGTTCCGCGCTCATGGTATCGCTCAATCCCGTGGCAGGATTGGCCTTATTGTATGCCTCAGGGTACAACAGCACGACCGCGGCGTATTGCGCCAGGTTTTCTTTATTGAAAGACGACAGACGGATCGTGGTATCGATGGTAAACGCGTTGGCCGTGGCGAACCCCCTCATCAATGCCATGCCCGCGGCGATCCCCGCCGAGTGGCCGCTGTAGGGAAGGGAATCCTTGAACACCAGGACCTTTTCGCCGCTGGCGGAAGCGGTGGACGGTATCGACAATGCGAGCAAGGCCAACACGAGCGCGCGCCTGAAAATCCTGCTCAGCATAATACCCGCCCTGATTGAGGTATGAACCAAAGTTTCGTAACGATAACTTACGCCGCCCCGATGGGTTCGGGATGGGGTTTTTGCCACGAGCAACCTGGATTGGCCGAAAAGAGGCATCATGGCGAAAAAAAAGCCCCCGGAGTCTCCTCCAGGGGCTTTCGCATTTCCAATCCGGCCCTATGGGCCGAACGGGCCGGTAGCCTTATTAAAGCGAGAAGGGCGCCGAGCCTGGTCTGGCGCCGGAGCGCAGCGACAAGCCGGTAGACCTATTACGCGCGGAGCGTGGAGTTTGCCCCTAGGCAAACTCCATAGCGACAAGCCTAGTAGCGGTAGTGATTGGCCTTGTAAGGCCCGTTCACCGGCACGTTGATGTATTCGGATTGCTTGGCGTTCAGCTTGGTCAGCTTCACGCCCAGCTTTTCCAGATGCAATCGGGCGACCTCTTCATCCAAATGCTTCGGCAAGGTGTACACGCCCACTTCCAGCTTCTTGGTCCAGAGTTCGATCTGGGCCAGGGTCTGGTTGGTGAAGGAGGTGGACATTACGAAGCTGGGATGGCCGGTGGCGCAGCCGAGGTTCACCAGGCGGCCTTCGGCCAGCAGGTAGATGCTGTGTCCGTCGGGGAAGGTGTACTTGTCCACTTGGGGCTTGATGTTGGTGTGCTTGATGCCGGGCCAGTTGCGCAGGCCGTTGATGTCCACTTCGGAATCGAAATGGCCGATATTGCAGACGATGGACTGATCCTTCATCTTGCTCATGTGCTCGGCGGTGATGATGTCCACGTTGCCGGTGGTGGTCACGAAGATGTTGCCTTCGGCCAGAGCATCCTCGACGGTGGTGACCTTGTAGCCTTCCATCGCGGCCTGCAGGGCGCAGATGGGGTCGATCTCGGTGATGATGGTGCGGGCGCCGAAGTTGCGCATGGACTGGGCGCAGCCCTTGCCCACGTCGCCGTAGCCGCAGATGACGGCGATCTTGCCGGCGACCATGGTGTCGGTGGCGCGCTTGATGCCGTCGGCCAGGGACTCACGGCAGCCGTACAGGTTGTCGAACTTGGACTTGGTTACCGAATCGTTCACGTTGATGGCCGGGACCAGCAATTCCTTCTTTTCGAACATCTGGTACAGGCGGTGCACGCCTGTGGTGGTCTCTTCCGAGACGCCCTTCCAGTCCTTGACGTAGCGGGCCCACATGCCCGGATTCTCCTTGAGCGTGCGCTTCAGCAGCTTCAGGATGACGGCTTCCTCTTCCGAGCCGGCCTTGCGGTCCAGGAAGGACGGGTCCTTCTCGGCCTTGACGCCCCAGTGCAGAAGCAAGGTGGCGTCGCCGCCGTCGTCGACTATGAGTTCGGGTCCGATGAGCTGGCCGTTGGGCCCGGGGAAGCTCAGGGCGGCCAAAGTGCATTCCCAGTATTCTTCCAGGGTCTCGCCCTTCCAGGCGTAAACCGGGGTGCCGGCCTTGGCGATGGCGGCCGCGGCATGGTCCTGGGTGGAGAAGATGTTGCAGGAGGCCCAGCGCACGTCGGCCCCGAGTTCCTTCAAGGTTTCGATGAGCACGCCGGTCTGGATGGTCATGTGCAGGGAGCCCATGATACGCACGCCCTTGAGGGGCTTGGTCTTGCCGTACTTCTCGCGGGTGGCCATCAGGCCCGGCATTTCATGCTCGGCGATCTCGAGTTCCTTGCGGCCGAATTCGGCCAGGCTCATGTCGGCGACTTGAAAGTTGCCCCAAGCGGGGGCGTTGTACTGGGACTGCTTGATGCCCTTGGGGGCTTCCTGGGTCATGGTTGACATGGGGTCTGTTCCTTGTTGTGCGTGTGCAAATCGGTTTGCGTAAAAACGTTCAATCGTGAAATGGAAAAGGGCCCGCCCCGCCGAAAGCGGAACGGGCCTTAGGTCGTATCAGGCGGTGGCCAACTGGGGCTTGGCGGTGAGCTTGGCGGCCGAGGCCTTGAGGGCCGCGGCCTTGTCGGTCTTTTCCCAGGTGAACTCCGGCTCGGTTCGGCCGAAGTGCCCGAAGGCGGCGGT
>JBDSWM010000400.1:0-10360 GCA_039926685.1 Fibrobacteria bacterium
GTGGCCCAGCGGGTATGCCCGATGCCGACATTGCCGGCCAGGGGTCCGGCCTGCAATGCGGTTTCCAGTTCCACCAGTTTGCCTTTGGTCCGCAACAGGCTCAGGTGCTTCTTGTCTTGAATGCAGACGCCGGCGCTGTCGTATCCGCGATATTCCAGTTTCTTCAGGCCCTCGACCAGGATTTGTTGAGCGCCGCGTGATCCCGTGTAAGCTACGATACCGCACATATTTCTTTGTCTCTCGGTTAGATGTCAAAAGTAAAAGCGCCGAAACCTATCCCAGTTCTTCTTCGATGGCCTTGCACAGCTTCACGGCCTGATCCCGGTCCGGGGCCTCCGCTATGACGCGCACCACCGGTTCCGTGTTCGAGGCCCGCAAATGGACCCAGCTGCGATCCCATTCGAAGCGGATGCCGTCCTGCTGATCGACCTTGGCATCCGGGAACTTGGCCAGCAGCCTTCCGATGATGATCTCGAGCTTTTTGCCCGCCACCCCGTATTTCTGCTTCTCGATATGATACGAAGGAATCTCCGCCGCGATCACCGAAAGCGGCCGGTTTTTTTCAGCCATCAATTGTAGGGTCATGGCCACCGCCAGGATACCGTCGCGGCCGTAGTGGAGATCCGGCGAAATCACGCCGCCGTTGCCTTCTCCGCCGATGACGCTGCCGTTAGCGCGCATGCCTACGGTAACGTTGATTTCACCCACCTTGGTGCGGATAACGGGTACCCCGAAGCGTGCGGCGATGTCTTCCACCATGCGGCTGGTGGAGAGATTCACGGCCACGGGCCCTTTTTTATGCTCCAATACCAGCAAAGTCGCGAGGGCAAGCGTGTACTCTTCGCCCATGGCCCGGCCCAGATCGCTGACGATGGCGCAGCGATCGGCGTCCGGATCGGTGGCGAAACCGGCATGGCATTTCTTGCGGGCCACCAAGTCTTCCAATTGACCCAGGTTTTCCGGGGTCGGCTCGGCGCCATGCGGGAAAATCCCGTTCGGCTCTACGTTGATGGCTTCCACTTCGCAGCCCAGCGCCTTGAGGAGCTTGGGCACGATCAAGCTGCCGGCCCCGTTCACGGCGTCATAGCCGATGCGGAACCGCTTGGAGCGGATCAAGTCCGGTTGGATGAAGGGGAGCCGGAGCACGGCGTCGATATGGCGCTCGTCCGAACCCTCGCGCGCGCTCACCGTTTTGACCTGCGACCAATCCTTCCAATCGAAGCGGTTGTTGTCCACCAGTTCAAATAATTCTTTCACCTGGGGTTCGTCCAGGAAAATCCCCTCATGGGTCAGGAATTTGAGCGCGTTCCATTCGATGGGATTGTGCGAAGCGGTGATGATGATGCCTCCGCCGGCATTGCAGAAAAGCACTTCCATTTCCACCGTGGGGGTGCTGGCCACGCCCAGCATCACCGCCTCGGCTCCGGAGGCGGAGCAGGCCGATGCCACCAGATTCTCGATCATGGGACCGGTGGATCGCGTGTCGCGGCCGATCACCACCTTCTTGGCCTTGGTCAATTGGATGAATGCGTTCACATATTTCACGATGAGCGAAGGCGAGAACGCGGGGCCGACGATACCGCGGATCCCCGAAACAGAACGCATAAGAACCGACATGGAAACTCCCTTTTCTCTTCGCTCCCGAATGCACGCCTGGCGGAATCCGGCTTGCACGGAGAAGATACCTCAGGCCAAAACCGATGTCAATCACAAGCATTCATCGCGGCGGGGGCAATGGCTTCGTCCGATTTTATCCGCGGCCACCGCGTTTCCGCGGCTGCGGATTTGGATATTATCGGTTCTCTCGAAAAGGCGGAATGGCATGATCGGAACCTTTGCTCCCATGAATATCGTTTGGATGTCCAGCGTGGCCTGCCTGGTAACCTCGGCGTTTGCGCAAGCCCCATCCAAGCAGCCCGTTCCCAAAGTCTCGTTCCATTATCAGAACCTGGATCAGCAAGCGTTGGCAGGTAGCGCCGATACCGCTTCGCGGAACGCATTGATCGTGCGGGTGGAATTGGAAGAAGGATGGCACATCAATTCTGACGCGCCCTTGGATTCTTTTTTGGTGCCCACCGCGGTGAGCGCGCGGGCGGAAGGATTGGCTTTCGCCAAGCCCATCTATCCCAAACCTGAATTGCAACATTCCCAGCTTATGGGCGGGGATATAGCCCTCTTCACCGGCGCCTTCGATATCCGGATTCCTTACGCCGTGGACGGCATAGGAACCGGCCAGTCAAAAGGCTCTTCATCAAAGGCCGACGCGCCTCCGCGCACCAGCGTCACGCTCAATTACCAATCCTGCAACAACAGTATGTGTCTGCCGCCCAAATCCATAACTGTGGATCATTAGTGGGCGGTACGGCGCCCAAGTCCATGACCGTGGCTCAATAGGGGACGGGGCGCGGCCCAAATCAATAACGGCGGATTGGTAGTGGCGACCGGGGCGAAAGCTTAAGGGGTAGGTAGAAGGGTAGCCAGTAAATCGTATTCGCTGGCATCGGTGATCACGACCTTGCGGAAGGTGCCGGGATCGGCGTCCATCGCGCCTTCGGCCCCGAAGATAAGCACGGTATTGTCCACTTCCGGCGCATCGCCTTCGGTGCGACCGGTATAGTGATGGTCGGCGCCTTCGGCCATGGCGTCGATGATCACTTCCACCGTCTGTCCGATGCGTTTTTCATTCTCTTCCAGGGAGATGGCGCGTTGCATGGTCATCACCCGGTCCACGCGCGCTTCGATTTCGTCCTGTGGCACCTTGGGCTGCAAGTCGAAGGCATGCGTGCCTTCTTCGTCGGAATAGGAGAAGCATCCCAGGTGGCGGAAACGCATCTCCTCCAGGAAGGCCATCAGGTCGTCCACGTCCTTTTCCGTCTCGCCGGGATAACCCAGCAAGGCGGTGGTGCGCAGGGCCAAGCCGGGAATGGCATTGCGCATGCGCAGCAGGCCCTCGCGCAATTGCTCCGCGGAATAGTTGCGGCGCATGGCCTTGAGCATGGGCGCGCTGGCATGTTGGATGGGGATGTCCATGTATTTGCAAATGCGCTTTTCCGTGGCCATGATATCGATGAGGCCGTCGGTCAGGAAAGCCGGGTATCCGTACATCATCCGGATCCACGGGATGTCCGTATGCCGGATCAGGGCGTGCAGCAATTGCTCCAGGGATTCCTTGCCGTCCTTTTCGCGCCCGAAAAAGGTCAGGTCCTGGGCGATGAGGGATATCTCCTTGATGCCCCAACCCTGCAGCTGTTGGGCTTCGGCCACGATGTCCGCGATGGAACGGCTTTTCTGCTTGCCGCGCATGCCCGGGATGGCGCAGAACCCGCAAATGCGGTTGCAGCCCTCGGCGATTTTCAGGAAAGCGTGATGCGGCTCCTCGCCCATGAGCGAACGCGGCGCGGAACCCACCTTGCAATCGGAAGGCAGGGTCGAGCTCAAGCCCAGGCGTTCCAGCATTTCCCCTTCGCGGTAAGTGCCGATAAAGAGATCGACCTCGGGAATATCCTTTTTCAGATCTTCCATGTAGCGCTGGGCCAGGCAACCGGCCACCACCAGTTTTTCACCTTTGACCCGGTTTCCCAGCGCGGCGAGGATCTCGGCGATGGACTCTTCCTTGGCTGCTTCGATGAAGCCGCAGGTATTGATCACGGTGACGCTGGGATCTTCCCCGTCCTGGGCGCGCGTAAAGCCGGCGCGGCCGAATTCCCCGAGGATGTTCTCGCTATCTACCTGGTTCTTGGAGCAGCCCAGGTTCAGCAGGCGGACCTTTTTTGGGCTTGCGGATGCGGGAATGAGGTCGGAAGCGGCCGGCGACAGGACGTCCGGCCGAGAAGAGAGTTTGCGAGGGGACAAGGAAAAGCTCCGGGTGGTTTACCACTCGTCCAGGTTGACCTTGCCGGTATCCGCGGGGGCTTTGGCCGGGACGGAGGCAGGCGTGCTGGGAGCGGAGGATGGCGATGGCGGTTCCGCGGCGGGAGTGCCGGAGGATGGTGTTATGGTCTCTTCCGTTTTCGGAGGGCTCGAGGTTTCTCCCGAAGGCGTGACCGGTTCGGAACTGGGGGTGCCCCAGGTTTCCCCGGAAGGCGCGGCCGGTTCACTGACGGGCTCTGATTTTCTCGACTTGCGCGATACCGGGGCGGATTCAGGCTCCGCCTCCGGCGTGTAGGAGCCGGTTCCGTCGCCCCCGACGGCGTCGTTCTTCTTATTATCCACCCAATAATCGTATCCCATGGGTTTCAGGGTATTGTCTCCGAAAGATCTGGCCTCGGTACGCGTGGCGAATTTGCCGATGCGCACGCGATGATAGGTGCCGGAAAGAGACGGAACCGGGTTTTCAACCTCGGCCACGTAGGCGGGATAGCCCGAATTCGCCAGCTTCTCCACCAGATTGGCGGCTTGGCGTTTGCTTTTGAATATGGCCATCTGGACCACATAATGGCCGGATTCGGAGAATCCGGCTTGATCGGCCGCGGGCGATGCATTCCCCGGCTTTCCGGAGGGATGGAAGGTGTTTTTCGCGCTGCCTGGCTTGTCCTTGCCAATCTGCTGCAGATTGGGCTCTTCGCTCAGGGTGGCCGAGGTATCGGTTTCCGAGGACGCGGCGGCGGGCACTTCTTCGATGACGGCGGGAGATTCTTTGTCTTTTTTACAGCTGGCCACCATCAAAGTTAGGCCAATTGCCAGCAAGGTTTGCAAATAACGGTGAGACAAGCTCGCCCCCTGTGATGACACGGTTTTCATGGATTTTCGTATCCCTCTCGGAATCGTATGACTCCTTTTTGGGGAATTTCAAGGAACTTCACCGGTAATATTCAAATAATACAATATTTTGCCGCATTTCCAGGAATAGATGGGGCTGAATGCGAGGTTTCCAGTGAATGGCCTCATTATATCCCACGATTTCCCCGTTCGGTATCCGAAGGCGACCAAGGGTGTTTTTTGTCACCCTGTAACTCATTGAAGCTTCTAAATTTAGAAATGCGGGGGACACGTACCGAAGCCTGTTTATGGGCGCCATTATTTATTGACATCAACATGCCCGCTTGATACATTAGCTGCACGACCCGGCCCCATGTGGATGGGGCTGCGCCGCCAAAAAGCGGCAACGGTCAAAAGTTACGGAAAAGAGGTGAATTCAATTTCAATGACAGGCGTAATCGTAAGACCCGGTGAATCCTTCGAAAAAGCTCTGCGGAGGTTTACCAAGACCTGCGAGAAGTCAGGCATTTTGTCTGACGTCAAGAAAAACCAGCGGTATGAGAAGCCTTCCGATATGAAAAAGCGGAAGCACAATCAAGCCATCCGCAAGCATATCAAAGAGCAGCTCGAAGCCAATGTATAAAGTCAGAAGGCTGAAAAGCGACGCTTCTTAAAGGATGCGTCAGGACAGAAGGCGGTTCCCCAACGGGAGCCGTTTTTTTTTGCCCGGGTGCGAAGCGCGCCCCGGCTCGGTTTCAAATCTCGTTGATGATCAAAGGCTTGTTCCCCGCATATTTCTCTTCGAAATAATTGAAGATGCAGCATTCGCAGCGTTTGCCTTTTTCGATGTTGATGATGAAGCGATCCACGTATTTGCGGGTGATGAAGAATCCCCGCCCGTGATAGTCGAATATCCCCATCGGCAAACCGTTCTCGTCATGGGTGGTTTGCCTATCAAGCCAGTAAAGCACGGTATGCTTGTCCAACTTGCCGCCGCCATCGAGAACGGAGACCCCCAGTTTTTCCTTGTCCAGGCAGGCGGTGACGATCACGGCCTCGTTTTCCGGGAGCCGGAAATCCTTGACCCATTCCTGCTTCTTGTCCCCGGCCTCGTTGCGGGCGCCGTAGAACAAGGCGTTGGTCATGAGTTCGATGAGCACGACCTTGAATTTGTTGTGGGTGGGCGTGCCGGAATAATGTTCGGACAGCGACTCGGAGATCTCGTCTATCTGGGAGGGTTCGGTCAACTTGAAGGTTCGCACGGAGTGGGGTTCAAGCATGTATTGCCCCAAACCGAAAATGGCGTTGTTCAGCAAGGAGTTCAGGATCTCGCGAATTTCCTTGAAGTTCAAGGGAACGGTCTTGGTGATGACGTTACCGACGTTATGGTCGCGAACCATGCGCATATAATCATCCAGATTGTACGCGGTCATGAGCACGCGCTTTACCTCCGGATACAGGCTTTCCACTTTGCGCAGCAATTCGAAACCGGTCATGTGCGGCATGTTTATGTCGGACAGGATCATATCGAAATGGGTGGTGCGCAGTTTTTCCAATGCGCTGGGCCCATCGGGAGCGGTATCGGCATCGTACCCGAAAATACGCAAGGCGTCCGAGAGCATATCCCTGATGGGAGCTTCATCATCCACGACCAGGATTTTGAACATGTGTCCCAGCTTTTGACTAAATTTTCTCGCGTGCAAACACGCGAATTCATCGCAAGTATACGCTCTCGCGACGATGAAAGCAAGGTACCGGAACGGTCAACCGGGAAGTGGGGCGAGGGCCTGAACCGCCGGCAAGCCGCCGCTGTGGAGGGCTCATCTCCGGCCGCCGTATTGGTGTTGGCGGGAGCCGGTTCCGGGAAAACGACCGTGCTCACCCGGCGCATCGCCTATTTAATCGGGAAGATTGAAAAGATTTCCGACGGTGGCATCCTGGCCCTCACCTTCACCAAGGACGCGGCGTCGGAAATGGAAACGCGACTGCGCGGATTGCTGGGAGCGGCCGCGGCCGCCTTTCCCACTATCGGGACGTTCCATGCCTTCGCGTTCGCGCTGGTACGCGGGGAGTGCGCAGGTATGCCGAATTGGTCGCGCCTCGGTTTCTCCCATAGCCCAAGCCTGCTGGATCCCGATGACGCTTCGGCTTGGCTGGCGCACGAAAAGAAGGCGCTGGGGTTGGAGGCTCCGTTGGATCAATTGCGGGAGTGGATCGGCAGACCTTTTTCGCCCGAAACGACGCCCAATCCGGCGCCCGCACCCGGGGGCAGCCCGATAAGCGTCCACTTGGAGTTGCGGGAACGTTTCCGCCGCCATCTCCTGGATGCGAGCGCGATCGGGTTCGACGACATGGTCGATCTGGCCATCCGCCTGCTGCGGGAGGATGCCCGGGTGCTCGAAGATGTCCGGGCGCGTTACCGGCATATCCTGGTGGACGAGTTCCAGGACACCTCCAAGGATCAATTGGAATTGATCAAGCTTCTGGCCGGGGATCCTCCCAGCTTGTTCCTGGTCGGCGACGACGATCAGGCGATTTACGGTTTCCGCGGGGCGGAACCGGGCAATATCGAGGCGGTGCTGGCGCATTTTCCCGGCATGGAAATCATCAAACTGGAGACCAATTACCGATCTTCGACGGCCATCGTGGCCTACGCCAACGCAATTTTCCGCGATAAGCCGGAAGCCTTACGGAAGCGCCTGCAGGCGGGAAGCGAACGGGGCCATGCGCCCGTACAGGTGGTTTCCCATGGCAACGGAGCGGAGCAGGCCGCCTGGATGATCGGGGAAATGCGGCGGATACGAGAGCGGGAAGGCTTGGCCTGGGCGGAGATGGCCGTGCTGTTCCGCCTCAACGTCCTGGAACCGTACTATCGTTCCATGCTTGAGCGCCTGGCGGGTCCCGAGGCGGCCCGGGAGGTGGTCCTGAGCACCGTGCACGCCGCCAAGGGTTTGGAGTACGCGGCGGTTTTCTTCGCCGGCCTGGAGGACGGCATTCTGCCTTACCGGCGCGGGAAGGAAACCCTGGCGCCGGAGCGTTTGGCGGAGGAACGGCGCATCTTCTACGTGGGGGTAACCCGTGCGCAACGGTTCCTGTATTTGTGTTCCTGCCGCCGGCGCATCCTGCGCGGCAAGACCGTGGAGGCGGATGCGAGCCCGTTCCTGAAAGCCGCCCCCGCCTGGGCCGGCAAGCCCTGGTTCGCGAAGGGCCGTACGGCGGGTATTCTCCGCGCGGGCAGGGGTAAAGTCTTCCGGGCGTATCGCGCATTCCGGAAAAGGAAAGGCCAATCGTGATTCTCAAGGTGATTAAGGTGCTCTGGTTCATGTTCATGCGGCTATGGATATACGGCTGGCTGCGCCTGACGGGATCGCAAGGCATGCAGGCCCGCTTGCTCAAGGATTTGCGGGAATGGTCGGCGCATGTGCTGCGTGTGTTCGACGTGGATCTGGAAGTGCGCGGAGGCGCGCATGTGCCGGTGGCTCCCGGCCGCAAACTCATAATCATGTCCAATCACCAGAGCCAGCTGGACATCCCTACCCTGACCAAGGCCCTGGACCGTCTCACCGGATTCGTCGCCAAGCGGGAGCTGTCGCGCATCCCTTTGCTCAATTATTGGATGAAGCAATTGGGTTGCGTCATCATAGACAGGGCGGACAAACGGGGGGCGCATCAGGCCTTGGAAGCCGCCGCGCGCGGGATGGGCGACAACCCGTTGGTGGTATTCCCGGAAGGGACGCGCAGCCGGGACGGGACGCTGCTTCCCTTCAAGCTTGGGGGCACGCGTCTGGCTTTACTGGCCCAGGCCATCATCGTGCCCGCCTTGATCGAGAATTCGCGCGACGCCGTGGAAAACCGCAAGGCCATTGGGGAGGGTCCGGTGCGCGTGCGCCTCACCTTCTTCCCTCCCTTGGATACCCAGGGCCTGGACGAGGGCAAGGCTTCCCAAAACAAGATCAAGGACTACGTGGAGCAGTGTTGGCGCAATCCAAACGCACACAACTGAACCGGGCCCTGTCCAAGCTCGGCCTATGCTCGCGCGGCATCGCCGCGGCGTGGATAGCGGACGGCCGCGTGCTTGTCAACGGAACGCCCGCGGTCTCCCCGGATCAATGGGTGGACCTGGGTTCGGATGCGATAACCGTTGCCGGGAAAACCGAAGCCGCCCAGACCAAGACCCATGTCTATCTGGCCCTGCATAAGCCCGCCGGCTACGTGACAACCCGCAAGGATGAATTGGGGCGCAAAACCGTCTACGATCTCCTGCCCCCGGTATTCGCGGACAAGTGGCTGTTTCCGGTCGGCCGTTTGGACAAGGATTCGGAAGGGCTGCTGTTGTTGACCGACGACGGGGAATGGGCGAATCTGCTCACCTCCCCGGAATTCCATGTGGAGAAACGCTATCGCGTCAAGCTGGATGGAAAACCGGTGGAAGCGGAACTGGAGCGTTTCCGCACCGGTATTCTCCTGGATGCCGCGCTAACGTTGCCGGCGCGGGTGGAGGCCGAAGGGGCGGGCTGGTACCGCGTGGGGCTGACGGAGGGCCGCAACCGCCAGATCCGGCGCATGTTCCATGTCCTGGGGTACAAGGTCAAGCGGCTGGTGCGCGTCGCCATCGGATCCCTGGAGTTGGGCGACTTGCCGGCCGGAGCTTCGCTGCCTCTGGAAAGCGGAAGGGCTGATTCCCTGGCCGCTGAAGCAGCGGGCGCTGAAACGGCGGCCGCAAAAGCGGGCCGGAAAAAGCCCTAGGGGACGTATACCGGGATGATCTGCCCTACCTGAAACTCTTCTCCCTGGCTGTCCGTGACATCGACGATCACGGAATGGAATCCGGATGGCACCGGCGCATCCGGAAAGGTATGTTTTTTGATGACGGTGACATTCGAAAGGGTGACGGGCGGCAAGGTATCCTTTGTCAAATCGCTCCACGCGAGGATGACGGTCAGCGGATCGATTCCCGCCTCGGTGTCCGGATCGATGATTTTCATTTTGACCCGGAAGGTCTGTGAATTTCCCGGATCATGGCTGGAGGAATCCAGCTCAATCCGGGGCCTGCTGTTCTCGCGCACGCGGACCGTATCATTGCCGAACTGATACTTGACCTGATCTCCGCAATCGTCCAGGACCTCGAGCCAGGGCGCGTATTTCCCGGGCTTGCCGTACCGGTGCGGAAGGATGACCTGTTCGGTATGCGATTGCGCGAAATGCGCAACCGTATCTTGCAGGTTGCCGTCGTCCCAGTTGATCCGCATATTGGAAACGGCGCCGTCGGAGTCGCTGCCCCCTATCCAGAACCGGACTATCGCCCCTGTGAAATAAGCCGGTTGCGGATCATAGCGCCCGCCTTCGGCATGGGGCAGCACATTGGTACGGCTGGGGAACCTGATGATGTCGCGATGCACTTCGTCGTTGTCGTCCCAAACCTCCACGAAGAGGTTGTTCGGGATGATGACGGCGCTGTCCTTGCGCAGGTTCTTTTCCGGATTGGTCAAAATCAAGTCGATGCCTTTGGGATTGGCGCAGGATTTTTCCACATGGACAAGCCCCAGCGAAGACGTCGAATCGGTGGAATAGAAAACCACCTTTTCGCAGTGATCCGACCCATCCGGATCCCAGGCGGTGTAGTCGAGATGGAACGGACGATCGTTCCCGCAGCCCACCAGGG
>JBDSWM010000401.1:0-19044 GCA_039926685.1 Fibrobacteria bacterium
CCCGCGCGGCATGTGGCAGCGGAAGCCCGCGGATTCCAGGCCAGCCACCAGGAAATCGCGGCGGCGCAGGTAATGATCGGATAAGTCCCGATAGAACCCCGGTCCCATCCCCAGTGCGCCGCGCACGGCCTCCTGCAGGGGCGTCGCGGCGCATACCGTCATGAAGTCGTGCACCTTGCGCAGGCCGTCGGTTATCTTCGCATCCGCCACCGCCCAGCAGACGCGCCACCCCGTGATGCCGTAGGTCTTGGAGGCGCTGCCGATGGTGATGGTGCGATCCTCAAGCCCCGGCAGCGAGCCAGGGCTCACATGCGCGGCCCCGTCGTACAGGATATGCTCGTAGATCTCGTCGGAGAACACCTTGGCGTTCCAGGTCTGGCAGAGACGGGCAATCAATTCCAGTTCCGCGCGGGTGAAGACTTTGCCGGTGGGATTGTGCGGCGTATTGATGACGATGGCCGCGGTTTTCCTGTTGAAGGCGCGCCGCAGCTCCCGCTCGTCGATGGACCAGTCGGGCTCGCGCAGGGTCACATATACGGGCTTGGCCCCGCTCATGTACGCGTCCGGATGGTAATTCTCGTAGAAAGGCTGGAAGAAGATCACTTCCCGGCCCGGGTCCAGGTTGGAGAGGAAGGCGCAGATCATGGCTTCCGTCGCCCCGCAAGTAACCGTTACGTTACGGTCCGCGTCCGCCCGGATGCCGTTGTATTCCCCCATCTTCCTGGCGATGGCCTGGCGCAGGCCGGGCATGCCCCAGGTTACCGAATATTGGTTGTGATCCGCATCCAGGGCGCGGTGCGCCAATTCCTTGAGGGCCGGATCGCAGGGGAAATCAGGGAAACCCTGGGCCAGATTGACCGCGCCATGCACATGCGCCAGCCGCGTTTGCTCGCGGATCACGGACTCGGTGAAATCCCGCAGGCGTTTCGCCGGAGGAAAGACAGTAGGAAGCGCGGACGCAAGCGCTTTGGGTTTACGAGGATTGGATTCGGCGGTTTTGCTGGCGCGGGGCTTTTGCGTAGTCGGCATCGCCGAAATCTAAATAGGAAGCCGCCGCCGGGCTATGGGATCGCGCGCTCGATGCTTCGCGACCGTCAGGGTTCCGGCGCCTGCCGATCCCGGTATTCGAAAAACAGGCTGAACCCCAGGCGCACCTGGAGCGAATCCACTTCCGCCAACGCCTGTTGATATTCCACCAGCGCCAAGCGGATGAATTCGTTTTCATGCGTTTGGCCGGTCTCGCCGCCTTCCAGGGCGCCGAACTGCCGCGAGGGCAGCTCCAGCACGCAGCCGAAATAATGGATGGCTTCGTCATCCAACCCGGGCGAAGAATAAAGGGGTCGATCGCTCAAGGGGAAAATCTGCCCCGGCGCCACGTCCAGGCCCGTTTCCTCTTTCAGCTCGCGGATGGCCACGCCCACGGGATCGTCCACGTCCTCGTCCAGCATGCCGGCCGGGAATTCCAAGGTTTCGCCGCCATGGCCGATACGCCGCTGCCGCAGCATCAGGAACTTGCGCTCGCCGCTCCCCGCGTCCACCACCATGGTGACGATAAGGACGGCATGCCCGCGGATCAGCGCGTAGGCCGGCAAAGGACGGCCGCGGGGATCCTCCACGCGCGTGCGCAGCAGGGCGAAGAGCAGGGAGCCGTCGGGCTTGTTCAATTCGCTGAGCAACTCCACTTGGCGCAGGGAGCACCCGTTGTCGCGCAAGGTCCGTTTCCAGGCCCGGTATTTGGGGGCCATCCGGAGCCGGCCGGATTCGCCCGCGACGGGATCGCCTTCCATCACCTGCCCGCGTTGTACTCCAGGCCCAGGCCGATGCGGACCAAAGTCTGCCCGTCCTTGCCTATCATGAACGAGGGGATGAACGCGCTATAGAAGGTCAGGGAGGGAGTGGCCTTGAAAAGGACCACCGCGTCGCCGCCCACATCGACATAATGCACGGCGATATAGGCGTAGCCCAGATGGGGTCCCAGGCGCATGCTGAATGCCTGGTTCATGGTGGGCTTGAAATAGGCGGCCGCATAGCCGCCGTATTCGGACAGATCCTTGAGGATTTCCGGGACCTTGCTGTCAAAATGGGAATAATTCAGATGCAGGCCGAAGTCCCAGGCCGATGCGGAGGGGAAGACCAGACCCAGTTCCCCGCCCACGCCTAGGTTGTAATTGTCATCGTAAATGGAGGCGCGCAAACCCGCGTCCAAATCCACCGGACCTGCGGACACCCGCAGCGGCGCGGCAGCGAGGCATAAGAAAGGCAACAAGGCCGCCAGGCGACGGGCATTCAGCATGGGATTCTCCTTTTAAGTACCAGGGACGAAGCCCTAATATACAGTCGATGGCCGCGGTCAGCCATGTGTCAATTGTTCGAAGGCTTCAATCGGCCTACCGATGGCTTCAATCGACCACGGATGGCTTCAATCCGCCTTTCGTTTGCTTCAAACGACCGGTCCCGCCCAATCCCGCGGCTTCAGGAAGTATTCGGTTAGTCGCGCTTCCGCGCTTCCGGGTTCAGGCTGGAACCCGTATACCCACTTCGCCACCGGAGGCATGGACATGAGGATGGATTCCGTGCGGCCCCCGGATTGCAGGCCGAACAGGGTACCCCTGTCCCAGAGCAGGTTGAACTCCACGTAGCGGGCGCGGCGGTAGAGATGGAACTCCCGCTCCTTTTCGGTCATGGGACGATTGCGCGCGGCCAGAAAAGGCCGGTACAGGTCCGGAAAGGCCAGGCCCAAGGCTTCCGTGAAAGCCAGGTCCTGCGAGTGCCCGTGCTGGAGGTGATCGAAGAACAGGCCGCCCACCCCGCGGGCCTCGCCCCGATGCTTGAGGAAGAAATACTCGTCGCAAGCCGTTTTGTAGGCCGCATAGTCGCGGCCATGCTCCCGGCAAAGCTTGCGCAAAGCGCGATGGTAGTCCACCACCTGCGCCTCCTCCGGATAATAAGGGGTCACGTCCACGCCGCCGCCGAACCAGGAAACCTCACCGGCCTGGAAATGGCGGATGTTCATGTGGATGGTAGGAACATGCGGGTTACGGGGATGCATCACCAGGCTCACCCCGGTGGCGTGGAAAGGCGTGCCGGGCGGGATGTGGAACTGCGTAGCCGCGGAAGGCGGCAGGGACTTGCCCTCGATGGCGGAAAAACCCACTCCGCCCTTTTCCAGCAAAGGCCCGCCTTCCCAGACGCGCGTGATGCCGCCGCCGCCGCCGCCGGAATAATTCCACACGTCTTCGCGGTAAGGTTGATCCTCGCCCGCCAGGAAGCCGCAAATGCGATCCTGAACGTTCCGGAACGCGGCCCCGACTATCTCTTTGCGGTTCTGCATATGGGAAACCAAGGTAGGAATTTTTCTATTTTCCCACCCTTTCCAACCTTTTCCAATCATAAGGCGGAAGCATGGGCGGTTTTCTCTACTGGTGGCAGCATCTGCCCGATCGGATGGACCCCATCCTCTTCAATCTGGGCCCATTGCGCGTGCAATGGTACGGTTTGATGTACATCATCGCCTTCCTCATCACCTACTTGCTGGCGCGCCGCCGCTGCCGCCTTGAAGAGCGCTTCAAGCAATACGACGACGAATATCTGAAGAACATCCTCACCTACGGCTTCATCGGCGTACTTGCGGGAGGGCGCCTCGGCTATGTCCTGTTCTACAATCTCCCCTATTACCTGGGCCATCCCTGGGAAATCATCCTGCCCTTCGGGTTCACCGGCGGCTTCCATTTCACCGGCATTTCCGGCATGTCCTTCCATGGCGGCATGCTGGGAGCCATGGCGGGCAGTTACCTCTTCTGTCGGCGCTACCGGGCGGATTTCTGGAACCTATGCGATCTTTTCTTCCCCATCGCGCCGCTGGGATACACCTGCGGGCGCTTGGGGAATTTCATCAACGGCGAGCTGTGGGGGCGGGTTACCAGCGCCCCCATCGGCATGTACTTTCCGCTGGCTCCTAACGTCGCCGCGCTGCGGCATCCTTCCCAGCTGTATGAGGCCTTTTTCGAAGGCGTCTTCCTCTTCGTGGCGCTCCTGTTCCTGCGCAAATTGCGCTTGCCCAAGGGTTCCATGGCGGCGGCCTATCTTTTCGGCTATGGCTTCGTCCGCTTCTTCATCGAATTCTTCCGCGAACCGGATCGCCAGCTGGGCTTCGTGCTGATGCATCGCTTCTCGCGCGGCCAGGAGTTGTGCGGCCTGATGATGCTGGGCGCCGTGGGCCTGTTCCTGTACCTGAGCATGCGGCGACCGCCCATCACGCAAAGCGTCCATGCGGACTGAAGAGGGAGCGGATACCGGCATGCCAGGCAAGAAACTCCTCGTCGTCGACGATGATCCTTCGGTGCTGAAATTTGTCGCGAAAGTCGCCGCATCCATGGAATATGATCTGGTTTCCTGCGGCGACGGTCTGGATGCCCTGCTGGCCTTCGGGGACGGCTCTTCCATCGACGCCCTGGTGACGGATATCAAGATGCCGGGGGTCACGGGTTTCCAGCTCGCCCAGTCGCTCCGGGAGAAGCGGCCGGAACTGCCCGTGCTTTTCATCAGCGGGTATTTCGAAGCGGCGGAAGTGCCCGAGGAATTGGGCGCCGTTCCCGGCACCCACCTCCTGGCAAAGCCATTCTCGCCGCAAAAGCTGGGGCAAGCGCTACTGCTTCTGTTCGCGTCCGCGGGATTGCCCTGAGCGTCCTGGCCGGCTAGGCCGGCTTGGTCAGCATGGCGTAGAGCGCGTCCTTCAAATGGATGCGCTTGTACTTCAACGTCTCCAACTCCGTATCCCCTATCGCCGAACCATGCTCCTCGATGTGGCGGATCTGGTGATCCAGGGCGTCGTATTCGTCGAACAGCTTCGCGAAATGCGCATCCTCGGTCTTCAATTGATGGATGCGCGCGGATAGCTGGGGAAAATCGGTGTGCAAATCATGATGGTCCAATTGCATGGGAACTCCTGGTGATAGGTGACCCTAAAGTACTCTTTTACCGGACCCGCCGCCGCGATCGCGCCCGAATTAACCGGCTCCGATGGCGGGAAATTTCGCCTGGAGCTTCCTGTTCTTCCGTTTCAGGTTGATCGGCGCGGCCTTGATCGACATCGTTCTCATCTGGATCTCCATCCTGCTCCTCATAATGGCCTATCGCAGGATAAGCGCCGTCGCGGCGATTCTGCAAGTGCCTTACCTGCTGTGGGTAGCTCGCTACCATCCTCAACGCGGCCATCTGGCGAATGAACTGAGCCGACGGCTCACGTTTCGAGGTACCTCTCCCGGATGACCTTGATATGATGGACCTCATGCGCCATCAGGTAGACCAGAACTTCCTTCGCGCTGATCCCGATGCCGTTGGCATTGCCCCGGCGCTGGAAATCAGCCTTGCCTATCCGGAGGGCCATGGACACGGTATGGGCCGCGGCCTTATCGTATAGCGTCTTGAGGTCGGCCAAAGCGCAGTCCCCGTAGCCGCCGTTGGCCACCCAGAGTTCTTCCTGGAAACCGGGCAAGGCCACCGTTTCGCCCCGGGCGATGTTGAGCAGGCGATAGAGGAATACCGACTGCGCATCGATGATATGCCCCAGCACCACGGCGAGGGGCCATTTGCCTTCGGCATAGGCATGGCCTTGCAAGGCGGGCGGAATGGCGGCGATGAATTCCGAGACCCGCCGGAAATGCCTTTCGATGCCGGCCGCGTCCGTGGAGACTTCGGGTATGTCCCGCTCCAGGATTTTGTGGAAAGGAGAATCTTTGAATTCCATTCGGCTCCCGGGATGCATATTTACGCAAAGGTAATTTACCTTTCCCGAACCGAATATGCCAAAGGACAGCGCCTCCATGAAATACGCCTGGCTTTTCCGCCATGTCCACCTTGTCCGCCTTGTCCGCCAATACGCCGCCGCGGTGCTATTCGCTACCGCGACACTTTTCACAGCATGCGCCGCCCCGCGCTCCGTCTTGTACTCGCCTGAAGCCCTGCCCAAAGGGGTTTGGCAAGCCGGGGCCGGATTGGACGTCAATATCTCCACCCAAACCGGCGCGGCGCTTTACGGCGGGCTCGAGCATAGCGTGAACTCACTGTACGACCGGACCGTCGGGAACAACGACGTACCCATTACGGCGGACAGCTTGAACGATCTCGCCAAGGCCTTGGTCGCCTATTCCCTGGATCCGCTGAGCGTGCAGGCGGGCATTTCCCTCCGCTACGGCATCCTGCCGCGGCTGGATGGCGGCTACCATTATTTCGGCGGGGCCCAAGGACTCGATTTGCGCTGGCAATTCCTCGGTCCCCTCGCGAGCGACTCGCTTGCGGACGGCGCCCCGGCTTGGCAGGCGAGCGTCGCCGCGCAATTCAGCTGGCAAAGCTTCGACCTGCCTTCTTTCGCCGGCTTGGACAAACTGCAGGATTTGCTCGGCTTTGAATTCACGCGCAAGGACATCCTTCTCCCGCTGATCTTCGGAAAACCGTTCGGGCAACAGGGACGTTACGGGAGCTTCGCCTTCGGGGGAGCCTGCGACATCAGCTTTATCCGGTACGGCTCCGATATCCTCAAGCTGGTGGAGCGCAAAGACGACGGCAGCACGGCCGCCTTCGCGCCCTTGCGCGGCGAAAAAACCATAGCATCCTACGGCGGCTTCGCCGATATCCGCGCGGGCTATCGCTGGGTTTACCTGGTCGGGTCGTTCTCGGCATATTGGCAGGATTACGGGACATTCGCTTTGTTCGGCGGCCGTAGCGTGGACTTGGAGGGTTGGACCTTCAGGCCCGCCGCCGCCTTGGAGTTCCGATTCTGACTTGACGGCGCGGAGGCTATGCGCCGGCGGTATCCGGGGTAGCGGTCCTTGCGCTTCCCGTCCGCTTCAAGGCGCGGTTCCCCAATTGGCCGCAAGCGGCCATGGCATCCTTTCCCTTGGTGCCGCGGATGCGGCAATATTGCCCCGCCTCCATGAGCCAATGGTAGAAGCGCGCCACGCCCTCCTTGTCCGGCCTTCCGAAGGGCGACTCCAGGCGCGGATTATAAGGGATCAGGTTCACGCAAGCCCTGAGATCCCGCAGGTATTCCGCCACTTCCAGCGCGTGTTCGCGCGCATCGTTCACCCCGGCCAACAGCACGTATTCCATGAACAGGAAATCATCCTTATGCGCCAAGGGATATTCGCGCAACGCCGTTTTCAATTCCGCCAGCTTCCATTGGCGGTTGACGGGCATGATGCGGGAGCGGATTCCGTCATTGGGGGCATTCAAGCTGATGGCCAGGCGCAGCCTTGAGAAGCCATGGGGAGGCGGCTCTTGCGCCAGGGCCGCCAGCTTGCGGATGCCATCCACGTGCCCCACGGTGGACACGGTGATGGCGGACTGGGCGATGTTCAGGCCGCGCTGATCGGAAAGGATGCGAACCGCCTGCAGCACATTATCGAGATTGTCCATGGGTTCGCCCATGCCCATGAAAACCACGTTGGCGATGGGCTCCTTGAGGACATGCCGCGCCACCATCACCTGGGCCACGATTTCGCCCGCGTCCAGGCTGCGCAGATAACCCATCTGGGCGGTTTCGCAAAAGGTGCAGCCCATTTTGCAGCCCACCTGCGACGAAATGCACAAAGACTTGTATTGCCGCATGGGGATGACCACGGATTCGCTTTCCAGGCCGTCGCGGAGCTTGAGCAGGAACTTGTACGCGGTGGCATCCCCGGATCGGCCCGCAACCGGCGGCAGGCTATAGCCGAAGTCGGCGCGGACGGACTTGGCCAAAGCGGGATTGGCGGCGAACTCCGGCAGCGCGCCGGGATCGGATTCGCCGCGGCGGTACAGGGCCCGGAACAAGGCGCCCGCATGATATTCGCCTTTGCCGAAACGGCGCTCGAACTCGGCGGTGAGGCCGGTATAATCGTAGCGGAGGATGTCGTCCGGGCCGGTCAATCAGGTATCCAGGGAAAATGGGGTGAAATCGGTGTTCCGATCGAAATGATCTTCCTTTTCGGCCCGCTTCAGGAAGCCGACCACCCGGTAGGTGACGGGGGTCATGACCACCTCCCAGCCCGTCTTGAGCACGTATTGCGTCATGGCCACCTTGACCACGTCGCCCGTGGCCCAGATGCCTCCGAAGGCGATGATGTAGAACAGCGACGAATCCACCGCCTCGCCAATCAAGGTGGAGCCGATGGTGCGCACCCACAAGAAGCGGCCCTCGGTGCGGATCTTGAGCTTGGCCAGCGAGTAGCTGTTGGCGAAGCTGCCGGCCCAAAAGGCGATCATGGATCCCGCCGCGATGCGCCAGGCATTGCCGAATACGCCTTCCAATTGGCCCTGGTAGGATTTCATCCAGGCGCTGTCGGCCGCGGGAAGATGCACCACCACCCAGGCCATCAAGGAAGCGAAGGCCAGCGCTCCGAAACCGGCCCATACCACGCGGCGATCGCGCGCATACCCGTAAACCTCGGTGAGGATGTCGCCGAAAATGTAGGAGATGGGGAAGAAGAGCACTCCCGCGCCGAAAGTCACCCGGCCGAGGAAGGGAAGCGTGAGGGTGGCCTGCTTGGCCGCTCCGATGAAATTGGAGCAAAGCAGCACGGTCACGAAGGCCGCCATCACCAGGTCGTAGTACTTGAACTGTTTCCGATCCACGCTCGCCTCCGTCCGCACCGAAGCTTGCAAACATAATTCGTCGCGATCGATTTAGGCTAGGCGCTTCAGCCCCATTTCACGCGCAGCACGCCCGGGCAGGCGCGCAGGTTCTCCACCACTTCTCGCGTGATGGCGTAGACGTCGTTACGGCGCATCTTCACGTCCCAGTTCAGGGTCCGGTTGGAGGCCGCCAGATCATAGTCGAATGTCAGGCGTTGCACCCGCACTCCCTGGTTTTCCAGACGGGCGCGGATCTCATCGTCGCCGATGCCGTTGAGCCCTAACACCACGGTGACTGTAACGTAATAGTCCTTCTTGACATGCTGTTCCATATGCGGGAGTGCGAACAAAGCGAAGATCGCGATGAGGGTGCCGATAACGCCGATGAGCAGATGCCCGCTCCCGAAAGCCAGGCCCAGGATGGTGATGAACCAGAGCACCGCGGCCGTGGTCACGCCGCGCACCAAGGTCCCTTGCCGGATGATGGCCCCGGCCCCCAGGAATCCGATGCCCGTGAGGATACCGGCCGCCAAGCGCGCGCGGTCCGGTCGCATCATGGTGCCGGCCTGATTGAGGCTTTCGCGATAAAAGTCTTCGGAGAGGATCATGGCCAGGCAGGATGCCACGCAGGCCAGGATGGTGGTTTTGAGCCCGGCGGCGCGGCCATGACTCTCCCGCTCCAGCCCCAAGATAAGGCCCGCCACCATGGCAAAGCCCACGCGAGTCAAAACATCCTTCATATCCAAAGCCGCTACAGGATTCAAAAACGCCATCCTTTCCACAGGAAACTTTGATTTTAAGCCTCTGTTTGCGGGAAAGCAACCTTCCCGCCATTGGATCGTCGGAGAAATTTACACGCGAAAATAATTGAAATCCTGCTTGCCCCGCAAAAATGGAGTAATGGTACAATGGTGGCGGAGGAGACATCTCCATGAAAATGCCAGCACATATATCCCCGTGGTTGAATGATGAAGAGCTCGCGACATGGGTACGCGAAGCCCCCACCCTGGACGCTTACAAGAAAAGGTTGGCCATCTGGCTGACCCGGCGCGGGCCTTTCCACGCCCATAAGGTTTCGGAACTGTTGCAGGTTTCGAAACAGGCCGTCTGGTTGTGGATCAAACAATACAATCAAGGCGGCCCAGACAGCCTCGACCGCAAAGGCCGGGGCGGAAGGCGGCGCGCTTACCTGTCGCTCGATCAGGAGCGCGCGCTGGTGGAGCGCTTGCAGTCGCAGGTGGCCAAGGGCCAGGGCCGCAAGGCCAAGGAGCTCTTGCCCGAAGTGCTGGAAGCCGTGGGCCAGAACGTATCGGTCGCCTACGTGTACCGCCTGATGCAACGGCATGAGCGCCGCCGCAGCCCGGCCACCTCCAAGACCATTCGCAAAATGGAAGGCGAAGAGGGCATCATCTCTTTGCCCGCTCCCGCGGGCCCGGCCATGCCCGCCCAGAACCAAGCCTTGGGTTAACATTTTCTAACAAAGGCACCCCGCCTCCTCTCCCGTGCGCCGTCCAATGCCGGCGCTACCGGGAGGCTTTACCATTCATTGACCCATCACCGCCGTTATGCCTCCGTGATCAGCGTTCCTGACCTCCGATAAACGAGGCGGAAGTAAATCCCGTTTACTTATATTCCCTCAAATAACCCAAGCGCCGCGCAGGCGCCGGATATTCGTCCGCAATCCACAGCAGGAGTCTTTCCATGGGAACGTTGCATTTACGTCTGAGGGAGCTAAAGCCAGTGCTTATCCTCTTATACCTTTCATTCATGGGCTTCCTCTCGGTATTTTCCGTGCAGATGTACCTTGGGCTCAGCTTTCAACCGTTGTTATGCCTATGCTTCACGGGCATCATCTTCGGCGTCTACACGTCCAATCGCTTTACGGACGGGGAAGAGGACTTCACCAACGACATCCAGAAGGCCATGTTCTTCCAGCATAAACGCATCTATTATGCGCTGGCCATTTTCGCCTTGGCAATGAGCATGGGCATCCTGCTGTTCCAGGGCAAGCTCAACTGGCTGCACTTCCTGCTGATAGGGGTAGGCTTCTGCTACTCCTACCGCCTGGTCCCGTGGTACGCGCCCGGGAAAGGCCTGATCCTATTGCGCATAAAGGAAATGACCCTGGTGAAGAACCTGGCCGTTTCCTTCCTGTGGGGCGGATCCGTTTTCATGATGCCGATCCTCTACTCTTCCGCCTATATCACCGCGCCCTTTACGGTGATCAACCTCGGCATAGGCATGTTCCTGTCCACCCTGAACAACACCCTCTTCGACGACATCCTGGACGAGGAGGGCGATCGCGTAGCCGGCATCAAGACGCTACCCACCACCTGGGGTTCCCGGAATTCCCTGCTCTTGCTGTGGGCGCTGGACGCGGCCTGGTTCGCCTGGATAGGGATATGCTTCGCCCGGGGAAGTCTGGATTTGCCTCATACCGCATTCCTGGCTTTCATGGGCGCGTATCCTGTCTGCTACATGGGTTTGAGCCGGTTGGGCAAGGCTCCAAAGGGCTGGATCGATTTCCTGATGGAATCGGACCTGTTGTGCTTCTCGCTGGGATTGATGCTCCTCAGCCTGCGTTGATCGACGGGCCGGGTGCGGGAAAGCGGGAGGTTTCAGACCAGATGATGCTGGCGTTCGCGCAAACGCGTGCGTTGGTTGCCCTTGCGCAATAGGCGGCCGATCACGTATTCCTCGGAGAACACCTCGGGGCGGTTGCCGCGGCTATGATCCAGGATATATAGGTTCCGTTCATGATGGGAGACCATGCACAGCCATGGATAACCCGCCAGCTTCTTGAACCCGCCCGCCATGGTTTTGGGGGTGACCAGCACGGTCATCATATCCGGCGGGAACTCCGTATCGTTGAGATCCTGGATGCCTTGCAAGACGTAAGGATTCACCTTCACGTTCTGGAACACGCGGATGACGTCCTGCAGATTGTCCATGCCGTCCTTGATGAGGACGATGGGATGTTTGCGCCCCTCCTCTTCCATCATATTCTGGGCGTAAAGGGGGAATGTCATGATCAGTTTGAGGCCATGATCGCCTTTGCGCGCCAGGTTCTTGGAATAGGCACTGATCTTGCCCCCATGGGCTTCCACGATGGTGCGCGAAATCGACATGCCCAGGCCCGTCCCGCCCGTAGCCTTCTTGGTGGTGTAAAAAGCCTTGAAGAGCCCTTCCAATTGCTCCGTATCGCACCCGACCCCGTTATCTTGCACGCTTACGAGCAGGAAGCCACGCTCCGACGTCATCTTGACGCGGATACCGACCGGGTCGGCGCCGCCCGCTTCCATGCTGTTGTTGAAGATGTTGACGAAAACCTGTTCCAGCTTGCCCCAATCCCCGTAAATGAAATGATCCTTGTCCAGGCCATTGAGGACGAAGCGGGACTTGCGGTCCGCGAAATGCTTATCGATGAGGCTGCTGACCAGCTCCGTGACATTGATAGGATGCATTTCCTTGAGGATTTGGGTACGGGAGAGCTTGAGGATATCGTCGCTGAAACCGGTCAACCGCTCCACGGAAGAGACGATGTTGCGGACGATTTCATGGCCCTTTTTGGAAAGATTTTCCATTTGCTCCAGCAATTGGGCGTTCCCGGAAATCATGAACATGTAGTTCTTGATTTCGTGATTGATGATGGCGGTGGATTCGCCTAATTGCTTCAGGGCGTTCACCTGCTCCAAGTCGCGGTAGGCCGTCTCGAGTTTTTCGAAAGTAGCCTGCCTGTCGCGCAGAATCATCATGAAGCGCTCGGCGAAAATCAGAGAGGCCATGATCCCGAAGGCGAGCACTCCCAGGATGGTGAAGCTGGTTATGAGGGGCGGCATAAAGCCCATCAGAATCACCAGGTCCAGCAAGCCGGCCATGATCAGGACCGCGAATCCCGCCAAGTGGAAGCGGAGGATGCGCTTCTCCGGTGCGGCGCATTTATTAATCCTTTTCAGGACCACAAAGTGGGCAGTGAAGATATAGAAGATCGCGTAAGGAATGAAAGAGAGATAGTACGCGGGCGTAAGGTGGATTGTGCTGCCCGCGGGCACGATAAGGAATGGGGTCATCACTGCAGTCGCCACGATGAAACTGACCAGAATCAGGCTTGGGATCACTTTCAGGAAGGGCGATCCCGTCAGGATGCAGAGATACCAGAGTGAAAAAGGGATGAAGGCGCAGGCTATGGAATGATAGGCGCGCTCCCAGAAAATATTCGCGTCCATGGTCGACGCATGCGGAATAAGCCATAGATCTATCGAGGTCATCGAGCACAGGAGGATTAGAGAGATTCCGAAGAAAAGAAAACTTCTATCGAATCGGGTGCGCAGCTCCAGAAAAATGAATAGGAAGCCGGTGGCGAAGAGGAAGGAGCAGAGCAGTTGCAGACAAAAATTTGTCATGGAGCCCTTTAAGGGACAAAACCCATAGCCTGTTGACAGCTTGGTGAATATTACTATCGAGGCTGTTGACACGTCAAGGAATACGCTGTTTATAGAGCTGGATAGAATGGGAACAGATATTAATAAATCCGGATGCATATCAAATAGCACTAGCTTCTCCGTGAGATCGACAAAACCGGACAATTTATTGCATCGGAATAAAAAAATTCAGCCTGTGCGCATCGCGGGAAGGTCCAGACGTACCAGGGCAGCACCAGCAGATGCGTGGACCTTTGCAGGAGAAGCTTGGCTTCGGGAGGAACGTAGTCCGCATAGGAAAGAAGATCGATGAGGGTGAAGATGAGCCCAATCCCAAGCAGGAAGGCGCATGCCAACTGTAACGCGAAGGAGTCGGTTAACGGGTGGAGCGGGGTCGCCGGAAACACCACTCCGCATGGTGCTTTTCCCGCCCATTCGGGCCCTAAGCCGCGAATTCAGCTTAAAAAGGAAGACCGACTTTGTATATTTCCATTCTCCTTCTCTAGGCAACGTCATCGGGTGGATAGAATCAATGTGTCCTGATTTCTTCTCAAGGGCGGCAGCGTGCCCGACTCGTTAAACGGGGAAGGGAACGCCTTTCCGGGAAACACCGTCCTGGTCGTCGACCTGGACGGCACCTTGACCCCTACGGATACCCTGATCGAGTCGGTTCTGCAGCTGATCAAGGAACAACCAGCCATCCTTTTCACGCTCCCCTTCTGGCTCATGAAAGGCCGGGCGGCGTTCAAATCCGCCATCGCCAAGCGCGTTTCGTTTTCAGCCGCATCCCTGCCCATCAACCAGGCTTTATTGGAATACCTGGGAAACGAGAAGGCCCGCGGCCGCCGCATCGTCCTGGCCACAGCCGCCCATCGCAGCATCGCCGCGGCCGTGGCCGGCAAATTCGACCTGTTCGATTCCGTGCTCGCCAGCGACGAAACGCGGAACCTGAAAGGCGGGAAGAAGCTGAAGGCCATCCTGGAATCCGTGGGAGGGGATTTCGTCTATGCGGGCGACTCCAGCGCCGATATTCCAATCTGGCGGGAGGCCAAAGGGGCCATTCTGGTGGGAGTGTCCGGGCAGGTGGCCGCAACGGTCCGGGCGCGCACGCCCATCGAACGGGAATTCCCCCGCAAGTCCGCGGGAATCATGGTATGGTTGCGCGCCCTCCGCGTGCATCAATGGCTGAAAAACCTCTTGTTGTTCATCCCGGTATTGACCGCCTTTTCCTTTTTCGATATCCACAAGGATCTGCTTTGCCTGACGGCCTTTTTCGCCTTCTCCTTCGCCGCATCCGCGACCTACATCCTGAACGATATCTGGGACCTGGGTAACGACCGGGGCCATCCCAGAAAATGCCGCCGCCCGTTCGCGAGCGGGATCATCCCCATCCCGTCCGGCATCCTAGCGGCAATAGCGCTGCTAGGAGTGGCTTGTCTCTTAGCCGGAGCCGTTTCCAAGGAATTCTTCGCCATGCTCGCGGTCTATGTCGTCTTGACCACGGCCTATAGCCTGCGGCTCAAGCATTATGTCCTCGTGGACGTGATGATGCTTTCCTTGCTCTTCACCTGGCGCGTGCTTTCGGGCGCGGTCGCCACCGGCATCAAGACCAGCTCCTGGCTATTGGCGTTTTCGATGTTCATTTTCTTCAGCCTAGCCCTGGTCAAACGCTGTTCGGAGCTGGTTTCCCTCGGCAAAGCGGGGCGGAAGGAAACCGAAGGCCGCGACTATCGAGTCACGGATCTGGTCGTGTTGTGGCCTTTGGGAATAGGCTCCGCTCTGTGCGGCATGGTCGTATTCGGGCTTTTCATTAGCGCTCCGGAAACCATGGGAAGGTATGCGGACACCCGAATCCTGTGGCTGGTGGCCATGGGCATGATTTACTGGCTTTCCCGGTTATGGATAAAAACCGCGCGGGGAGAAATGCACGATGATCCCTTGGTGTACGCGGCGAAGGATTTCGGCAGCCTGTTCACCATCGTGGCGATGTTGCTCACGACCTTGGCGGCGCATTTTATCCGCTTGTGATGAATAGGATCCTTCCCTCCCGGCTGAACGGGATACCATGTTGATCGGATCCGTTTGCTACGCGGCGGCGCCGGCGCTTCTGTTGGCGGGTTTCCATTACCGGAAAAAGCTCGGGCGCGCCGCACCTTTGGGCCTTGCTGCCATATTCGCCGTCGCGGCCCTCATCGAACTGCTTCTCATGGCGCGGAACCTCTATTGGCAGATGGCAAAGCCGCCGGAATGGAACTTTCTCGCTTTCTGGGTCTGGGCCCAGGCGGGCGCCGCCGGATTGGATTTCTATCGGGCGGAGAGTTTCACGCACATCATGCTACCTTATCCGCCCTCGGCGGAGTTCCGGGATGAAATAATGCGCGTCGGGATGTTCTATCCTCCCATCACCATGCTGCTGCTCGCCCCCCTGGGTTGGGTGGATATGTTCTGGGGATACCTGCTTTGGCATGGGCTGCAGTTCCTGGCCATGGCGGCCTCCGTGGTCCTTCTCTGGCGCCTTTTCCTGCGGTCCGAACGCTGGGAGGGGTTGGCCTTGACGCTGGCGCTGGCTACCTTCTACCTGCCGACCCGGCTGACCTTCTCCTCCAACCAGACGAATTTCCTGTCCCTGCTCGCCTTCCTGGCATTCTGGATGTACCGGAACTCGATCAAGGGAGGCGCGGCCTTGGCGCTGGGAATGATGGTCAAACCTTATTTCGCGGCGCTGCTCCTGTTCCCCGTATTGAAAAGGCATTTCCGGGCGGCCACTGGTTTCCTCGCCGTCATGCTCCTGTTGTGCGGCATGGTCCTGGTCGGCTACGGACAGCGACCCTTTCTGAGTTACCTGAGCGAAAAGCCCCAATCCAAGTTCCCCGCCTGGGTGTTCAGCGAAAACGTGAACCAGTCCTTATCGGCCTTTTTCCTGCGGGAACATGCGCTTCCCCTCTTCGCGTCCCCCATTTCCACTTTCCCGTATCTGCTAGGCTGCCTGGTGCTGGGCGGGCTCACCGCCTGGGCGGTGGCAAGGGCCCCGCGGGACGATTCGGATTGGGCGCTGTGCCTGACCCTTGTCTTCACCCTCATCGCCTACCCCGGGTCCCTGACCAGCTACGGCGTCATGGCCCTGCCAGGCGTGTTCCTGATTTGGTCCCGCAGGGACCGGATTCCCGGAAAACAATGGACGGCATTGGCGGTGATCACGGCGGTGTACGCCTTCGCCCAGGCCCATGTGACGCTCGCGGGGCATGTTACGCTGTGGCTGGCGCTGTTATGGATGGCGCCGGGATTGCCCTGGTCCCGCCGTCCCCTTGCGCCGGACGGGAGCTTTTTGGGAGGGGACGAACTATCTTTTATCCCCCCCGGCGGAGCAGGCCCGGAAATCCGGGGATCATAAGAATCGCCCAACCAGGATATCCCCGTGATCGTGAACGTCGTGACCGTCCATGTGAAACCCGAGCATATCGCCGCCTTTCTGGCCGCCACCGTGGACAACCATGCCGGCACGCGCCTGGAGCCCGGCAATCACCGCTTCGACGTCCTGCAATCTTCCGACGATCCCAACCGCATCATGCTCTATGAAGTCTTCGCCTCGCCGGAAGCGGTGGAAGCGCATCGCAAAACCGCGCATTACCTGGCTTGGCGGACCAAGGTGGAAGGCTGGATGGCCAAACCGCGCGAACTCGCGTCCCATCGAATCATCGCGCCCGCCGATCCCGCCGCATGGTGAACGGCTTCGCTTTCAGCTTCGCCCGCATGCCCGTCCTCCATTTCGGCGCGGGCAAGATAGGGGAGCTCCCCAAAGTCGCCGCCGCTTTCGGCCGGCGGGTCTTGCTCGTCACCGGCGGCGGATCCCTGCAAGCCTCGGGCCGGCTGGATGACATCCAAGCGGGCTTGCGCCGGGCCGGACTCAGCTTCGCTTCCATCGCCATCGCCGCGGAACCGTCCACGGATTTCATCGACGCCACCTGCGCGCGCCTGCGCGAGGAGGGTGGTCCGGCAGGGGGGTTCCACGCGGTGATCGGCATCGGCGGCGGCAGCGTCATCGACGGGGCCAAGGCCCTTTCCGCCATGCTCCCCCACGCCAATACAGTGCTGGATCATCTGGAGGACGTGGGCCGCAACGTGCCGCATAGCGGCGTCAAGGTCCCTTACGTGGCCGTGCCCACCACTTCCGGCACCGGCGGCGAAATGACCAAGAACGCCGTGCTCAGCATGGTGGGGCCGGAAGGCTACAAGAAATCCCTGCGCCACGACAATCTGGTTCCGGACGCGGTCATTGTGGATCCGGAACTCATGATCACCTGCCCGCCCCATATCACGGCCGCTTGCGGCATGGACGCTTTCACCCAATTGCTGGAGCCTTACCTTTCCCCCATCGCCTCCCCGCTTACGGACGCCCTTGCCTTGAGCGGTCTGGAGCAGGTCCGCGATCATCTGATTCCCTCCTGCACCGAAGGCGGCGGGAATCTCGCCGTGCGCGCCGGCATGGCCTATGCCTCCATGCTGTCCGGCGTGGTCCTGGCGAACGCCGGGCTCGGCATCGTGCATGGGTTGGCTTCGCCCATAGGCGGCTTCTTTCCCGTGCCGCATGGAGTCGTATGCGGGACCTTGGTGGCGTCCGCCACGGAATCCAATATCGCGGCTTTGCGGAAGCGGGCCGGGCAAGGCGCGCGATCCCAGGGCGATGCGCATCCGGCGCAAGCTGCCTTGGCCAAATTCGCCCGCGTAGGCATTCTCTTCGGGGGCAGCGCGGAAAAGGGCGAAGCCTGGAACGGCGATTTCCTGGTGGAGCGCTTGCGCGCATGGACCGAGCTGCTGCGACTGCCGCGCCTGGGCGCATACGGCATCGGCGCTTCCGATATCGATCGCATCCTGGACAAGACCAGCAACCGCCACAATCCCGTCCCCTTGGACAGGGAAGAGCAAAGCGAACTGCTGGCGAGGCGGCTATGAGCAAGCGCCCCGGCTCCCGCCCGCCCCAGCGCGGCAAGGAAAATCCCGCCACGCGCGGCGAAGCCAACGGGAAACCGCGCAACGACGGCCAAGTCAGGACGAGGCCGCGCGAAGACGGGGTGAGCAAATACGACGATCGCAAACCCGGTGCGCGCAAGAGTGGTGGAGGCGGTGCGGGCAAAAAAGGGGCTGCCAAGCCGCATTTCGCGAAACCCCGCCCCAAGAAGGCCCCGGATTTCCCCATGGCGCCGCCGCGCCTGCGCTATCTGCTGTTGCATAAGCCGTACGGCGTGCTCTGCCAGTTCACGCCCGAGGGCGGCAAGGCTTGCCTGAAGGATTTCGTCAACGTGAACGGCGTATATCCCTGCGGCCGGCTGGACTGGGACAGCGAAGGCTTGGTGCTGCTCACCAATGACGGGCCGCTTATCGAAAGCCTGTTGGCGCCGCGATCCAAGCTGGCGAAAACCTATTGGGCCCAGGTGGAAGGCATCCCGGACGAAAAAGCGCTGGCTTCGCTGCGCCAAGGCGTGCTGATCGAAGGGAAGGCCACCTTGCCCGCGGGCGCGACGCGCTTTCCCCAAGGCGACTCCCTGCCGGCGCGCAGCGTACCCATCCGCTTCAGGAAGAACGCGCCGGTTTCCTGGTTGCGCCTGACCTTGGTGGAAGGCCGCAACCGCCAGGTGCGCAAAATGACGGCGGCGGTGGGCCATCCCACCTTGCGCCTTATCCGGCATGCCATCGGGCCGTTCACCTTGGAGGGACTCGAGCCCGGCCGCTGGCGGGAGTTGGATCGCGACGAAATCCAGCGCACATTGTCTATTTTTAAATTGTCTACCTTTGCTCCCCGTCCTTAACACTTTCGAGGAGATTCCCATGCGGATAGCCCTGGCCACGGTTTCCATTCTTTGCGCGCTGATTCCGGCCGCGGCGCAATCCAATCCGCAGTCTACCGCAACCCCGGCAGCCGCCTCGGTCCCCACGTCAGGCCCGGCCGGGCGCAGGATAGCGTGCCGCCGTCCCTGGAAATCATGGATACCACATCGGCCAATGCCAACCTGCCTAT
>JBDSWM010000402.1:0-16893 GCA_039926685.1 Fibrobacteria bacterium
TTCTCCACCGAATCGTCCGCGTGCAAGGGGCTGTCCTCCCAACCGTCCTCATTGTCCGGCCCTTGGAATTTTTTCCGCCGCCACAGCGATATGCAATGGTTGGTGGTGGTCCTATGGATCCAGAACAAGGCGGACTCCCGGTTTTGCACCGATTCCCAGTGCTCCAGCAATTTCAGGAAAACGTCGCTGGCCGCGTCCTGCGCCTCTTCCTTGGAACGGAGGAAACGCAGGCAACGGCGATAGATCATGGGAGCGTACTTTTCATACAGCTCCTGTTGAGAGGCCCTATCGCTTTCCGCCATATTTCCCATTCCGCTCCGGAAACCGGCGCATGCGGCCGCGCCCTGCCGTACCGCTTGCCGTGCCGCAAACCATACGTAAAGGGGCGACATCCCGATGCCGGGGTTTCTTTCGCTTCCTAACCTGTAAACGCGTGGGGGGACCGGATCCGCTACCCGGGGGAGAAAATAGCTATAAGTCCCGTTTGCGGCCCAATACCTGGTCCAAGGCCACGGAGGCGCTGAGGATCACGCCCAGGATAACCTTTTGCATGGTGGAAGGGATTCCCACCTGCTCCATGCCGTTAAGGATGCTGGCCATCAGCAAGGCCCCCAGCAGGGACATCCACACGTTACCCGTGCCACCGCGCAGGCTGGTGCCGCCGATGACGCAGGCCGCGATGGCGTAGAGTTCCTGGTAGTCGCCTATATCCGCCGCCCCCGCCATCAATTGGGCCGTGGCCACCAATCCGGCCAGCCAGGCCAACAGCCCCATCAACACGAACACGCCCAGCGTGTGCATGGGGATGGAGATGCCGGAATATTGCGCCGCCTCCCGGTTGCTGCCCATGGCGAACACATGCCGACCGAAGCGCGTGCGCACCGCCAACCCATGGCACAACGCCGCGGCCGATGCCATGGCCAGCACGCATACGGGAACGCCGCGATCGGCATTGCACACGGCGACGAACAGGAGCCCGCCGGCGGACGGCGCCAGCCAGGCAAGCGCGCTGCGCCAAAGCGGGCGCGGAGCCAAACCGTGTTTACGCCGCCCGGCGAGATTGCGCCATAAAAGGAATCCCAATCCCAATGCTAAAAGACCCGCGCAGGCATAGCCCTGCCAGGGTGCCAGATAACCTTGCCCCAGGAACAGGAAAGCCTCGTTCTGGATGGGGATCACGGGATTGGCGATGTATTGCTTGAGCCCGGTATACGCCATCAACCCGCTCAAGGTGACGATGAAGGCGGGAATGCGCGGATAAGCCACCAAGGCCCCGTGTATCAATCCCATCAGTATGGCCAACGCAATGCCGGCCGCCAAGGTCACGGGCAAAGGCAGATGGGCTTGGTAGAGGAGCCAGGCATTGACCGCGCCCAGAAGGCCCAGACCCGCTCCCACGGAAAGATCAATATGCCCCGCCGCCATCACGAAGGTCATGCCCGTGGCCAGGATGCCCACCACGGTAAGGTACTTGAACAGATTCACCATATTGCCGGCGGAGAGAACGGATCCGCCGGAGAGGAAATGGAACAGCACCCAGATGGCGGGAATGGTAAGCAATATGGCCAGGGTCCGCTTCATGGGAAAATCCGTTTCATGGAAAGATTCTTTACAAGCGATGGTCGTTTCATGGCGAGGTGGGTGGCGGCGGGAGGCTTCATGCCGTGGCCCCACCGGCGCTGAGCGCGAGGATGGTTTCAGGATCGGCCGCACCCCCGGCGAATTCCCCGGCCAGGCGGCCTTGGCGCAGGACCAGAATGCGATGCGACAGGTGCATGACTTCCTCGGTCTCGGAAGAGATGAGGAGGATGCCGATGCCTTCCGCGGCCAAACGCTGGATGAGCAGGTAAATGTCGGCCTTGGCGCCCACGTCCACGCCGCGCGTGGGATCGTCCAGGAACAGGATGCGCGGTTTGGTCAGCAGCCATTTGGCCAAAACCACTTTCTGCTGGTTGCCGCCCGAAAGGAAGCCGGCCGTGAACTCCGCGTCCGGAGCCTTGACGCCCGCTTCGCTCAAGGAGCGGGCCGCCGTGTCGGCTTCGGCATCGGCATCGATGAACTGGCCCAAGCGGCTGAAGCGTTCCAGGCAGGCGCCGGTGAGATTTTCGCGGATTGACTTCTCCAGAAAAAGGCCATGACGGCGGCGATCCTCCGGAACCATGGCGATGCCCCGGGCTATGGCGCGCGCGGGACCGCCGGAGCCGCCTGGGTGATAAGGTCGCCCGGTGATTTCGATGGTGCCTTTGACCGCCCTGGGGCCCAATCCGAACAGGGATTCCACCAGTTCGGTGCGGCCCGCGCCCATCAGGCCCGCCAGCCCGAGGATTTCCCCCGCGGCCAAATCGAAACTGATCCCGGACAGGATATCGACCTGCGGATTGACCGGGGACGGGACCGTCCAATCGCGTACGCGCAACAAAGGCGCGTCAGACATGCCGGCCGAGTTCGGCGCATACGCCGAGGCGGGCAAGGTCGGTCTGGGACTGCGGGGCGGGAATACTTCCTCCAGCTTGCGCCCCACCATCAGGGAAATGACCTTCGCCTTTCCGGCATCGCGCCGATCCAGGGTCTCGATGCTACGGCCGTTACGCAGGACCGTGATGCGATCGGCGACGGCGAACACCTCTTCCAGCTTGTGGGAGATGTAGAGAATGCCCAGGCCGCGGGACTTGAGCCCCACGATCACGTCCAGCAAGGCCTGCGATTCCTTAAGAGACAAGGCGGAAGTGGGTTCATCCAGGATCAGAATGCGCCGGGCCGGCGAGGCCAGCGCGCGCGCGATCTCGACCATTTGCCGCAGTCCCACGGAAAGTTCGCGCACGGGAACGGTGGGAGCCACGTCCTTCATCCCCAGTACGGCCAATTGCCGGGCCGCTTCCGCTTCCATGCGATGCGCGTCCAGCCATCCGCCTTTGGCATGTTCGCGGCCCAGGAACACGTTCTCGGCCACGGACAGATCGGGCGCCAGCGCGAGCTCCTGGAATATGATATTGACGCCCCCCGCCAAGGACTCGCGCGGCCCGCGGAACCGGCACTCCCGGCCTTCCAGGAAAAACGATCCTTGATAGGAACCGGAGGGAATCACGCCACCCAGGATCTTGATCAAGGTGGATTTGCCGGCGCCGTTCTCGCCGCATAGGGCATGGATTTCCCCCGCGCGCACTTGCAGGTCAACCTGATCCAAGGCCTTTACGCCCGGATAGGATTTGGCGAGGCCGCGCACCTCCAACAAGGGAGCGGCGGGAGCGTTGGCAATCGGATCGCCCGAGGGAGAAGGGGTCATGCCCCGCCTCAGGGCCGCTGGGCGGAGTCGGAGGCTTTAGGAGAGACAGGCGCGGAAGTCGCCGGAACGGTCGCGGCATCGCCCGATGCGCTGCCGGTGACTTCTTCGCGGGTATGGAAGCCGTCCGCCACCACGGTAGCCAGCATGTTTTCCTTGGTCACCGGGATCGGCTCCAGGAATATCGTCGGCACTTGGTGCGTTCCGTTCGGCACCTGGGCGCTGGCGGAATCGAAAGCGCCCGTCTTGGCGGCCTTCACGGCCTGGACGGCGGCGTACTCCGCCAGCTGGCGGATGGGCTTGTACACCGTGACCGTCTGGATGCCTTTCCACACGTATTGGCAGGAGATGAGATCCGCGTCCTGGCCGGATACGGGAACCTTTCCCGCCAGCTTCTTGTCTTCCAGGGCGGAGATGGCGCCGGAGGCCGTCCCGTCGTTGCTGGCCACGATGGCGTCCACCTTGTTCTTCTGCAGGGCATCGGCGGTGATGCGGCGGGCTTCGCTGCGCAGCCATTTGTCGCAGCTTTGATCGGCCACGATTTTGATGTCGCCCTTGTCGATGGACGGCTGCAGCACCTTCATATGCCCATCATGGATCATGTCCGAATTCTTATCCGCGGGATCGCCCCGCAGCAGTAGGTAATTCCCTTTGGGAGCGGCGGCCAGTATGGAACGGGCCTGGATCTCCCCCACTTTTTCGTTGTCGAAGGAAAGATACAGATCCACTTCCGAATCGGCGATCAGGCGATCGTAGGAAATCACCTTCACATGCTTGGCATGCGCATTGAGCACGATGGGACGGGCCGCGTCCGCGTTCTTGGGAACCACCACCAAAACCTGGATGCCTTTGGCCAGCAGCCCATCGCATTGCCGGGCCTGCGCATTGGGATCCCCGCCCGCATCCTGCACTATGACCTTGGCGCCCAGGCTTTCCGCCTTGGCCACGAAGAAATCGCGATCGCGCTGCCAGCGTTCTTCCTTGAGATCGGCCAGGGACAGCCCGATGACGACGCTTTCCGCCACCTTGGGGGCGGCGTCGCCTCCCGTATCGGCTTTTTTATTGCAAGCCATCAGGGCCAACGCGCAAAGCCCCATCATCAACCGGCCGGATTGCTTCATTGCCACCATCGTTCTCCCATACTTTAGTCCCCACCCGGACGGGAGAAATTTAGTCAAAATGCGGCGCCCGCCAACCGCGGACGCCCGCATCGAGCCATGCTAGGCCGCGGTCAAAGCGCCGATCGCCCGCGCGTGAAGAAAGTCACCGCCCAGAGAACCACGAATAGCAGGACCAGGATTTTGGCGACGGAAACCATGGCACCGGCGATGAGTCCGCCGAAGCCGAGAAAGGCCGCGATCAAAGCGAGCAACAGGAATACTGCGGAATAGTGCAACATGGTAAAACTCCTTTGGAATAATGCAAAACGCGATCCTATTAAGGCGATCGCTCTATCCTGAATAAAAAATCCTTAGGGAAGGCCAGGGAAGGATTCTTTCAGCCTGGTATCACGGCGACCGCTTCAATCTCCACCAGGACATTGGCGCCGGGCGCGCCCAGGCCCTCGACCACGGCGACGCTGATGGCGGTCGGAAAGTCGCCCCACGCTTTCCGCGCGGCCGTGAATCCGATTTGGATGTTCTCGCCCTTGACGACGTAAATGGTTTGCTTGACGACATTTTCCTGGGAAGCTCCGGCCGACTTCAGGATCTCCAGGATGTTTTTATAGGCTTGCTCAGTTTGCGAGGCCAAATCGGCGCCCGCCAAGGAGCCGTCGGGCCGGAACCCGTTCTGACCACCGATATACAGCGTCTTCCCCCCTTCCACCAGAACCGCTTGCGAAAAGGCCGGGCTCTTGCGGAGCCCCTCTGGATTAACGTGGGTGATTTTCATGGCAATGCTCCCTTCTTCGGCGTCTCCGCCGAGCCGGATACCTTCAATTACGGCGCATGCGCGCTCGGTTGCGATATGGGATCCAAATGGACCAGACCTTCGTTGGCGGGACCGTTCAGCACCTGGCCGCGGCAATCGAACCGGGATCCATGGCAGGGACAATCCCATGTCTTTTCGGATCCGTTCCAAGTCACGATGCATTTCAGATGCGGGCATACCGCCGACATCCGGTGGAGGCCGCCTTTTTCGTCCCGGAAGGTGGCGATATGCTTGAGGCCATGGCGGATGACGGCGCCGGAACCGGGCGCTATGATGGTCTCATCCGCGCTTTCGTGGCCCTTCAGCCAATCGGCATAGCGGGATGCGGATTGGAGGTTCTGCCGCAGGAATTCGGGAACGGCTTTCAGGGTCATGCGGCCCGGACTATAGATGGTCTCCCAGGGATTGCTTCTTCCCTGGATGAGATCCGGGATGAGGATGCCGGCGATGGTGCCATGCGTCAGCCCGTTTCCGGAATCCCCGGTGACGACATAGACGTTTTTCTCATCGCCCGGATTGCGGCCTATGTAGGCGATGCCGTCCACGGTTTCAATGACCTGGCCGGACCAACGCGAATGGATGGGTCCGGCGGACGGGTAGCGCGCGCGCATCCACATTTCCAATTGGCCGTAGCGTCCTTCGAAATCGATGGCTTGGCCCGTCCTATGGTCCTCCCCACCCACCACCAGGAGATCTTCTCCGGGCGCGTTGTCGGCGTTACGCGCCACGCGCACGTAATGGTAGGGATCGCCCGAGTCCCACAGCAACGCCTTGGGGATGCTTCCGGCGGGCACGGGGGCGGTTATCACGTAAGTCCGGTAGGGTGCGAGCTTGGTTTGCAGGGTCAAAAGCGTGTTGACAGGGACATTGGTGGCGACCACGATGGATCCGCACCGGATGACGCGGCCGGAATCGCAGGTAACCTTGGCGTTATCCCCTCCCGCTATAACGGACGCATGGCCCGTGTAGATCCTCCCTCCCCTTTTCACGACCGCCTCGGCCAGCCTGGCCAGGTACCGCAAGGGATGGAATTGGGCCTGCAAGGGGAACCTCAGGGCCGGACCGGTTTCGAATCCGGGGATGGGCGCGCGCTCGGCCCATTGCGGTTTGAGCCCGGCCCGGGTAGCCGCCTCCTTTTCCTTGCGCAGGAAGGTGGGATCCTCATCCGGGGAGGCGAAAAGGTAGCCATCCACCCTTTCGAACTCGCATGCGATGCCCTCCCAGGCCACGATGGCTTCGATGCGATCGATGGCCGCTATATGGCTTTCGGCCACCAAGCGGGCCGCGCCGGCGCCATGGAGGGATTCGAGTATATGGTAATAGTCATCGACGGCGCTCGCGAGATGTGCCGAAGAGCGCCCCGTTTCCCCGCTTCCGATCGCGCCATCATCGATGAGCACCACGGAGACGCCTTCACCGGCCAGAGTGTAGGCGACGGATAGCCCCGCTATGCCCGCGCCTATGACGCACACATCGCAGGATAAGCCTTCGGGAACGACTGGGTATTTGGGCGTCCCAGCCGATCGGGTCCAAATGGAAACCTTATCGCCGGAAGTGCTGTCTCTTGTACCAGCCTGCATAACCGCCCCCTTTTAATTACCGCCGGTTACTGCCGGTTACCGCCGCTTCATGGTCGTTTCATGGCCATAGCCTCATGTCCGCAGTTTCATTTCTGCAGACGCTTGCCATGCTCCAAATGGGTCTCCACATGCTTGCGCAGCCCGGCCAAGTGTTTTTTGGTGGCCGCATCCACGGCTTTGGGGATGAGCTCCGTATCGATGACCGCCAACGCGTCCGCATGCCCTTGCACCATGGCGTCCACGTACGCCCTTGCGAATCCGGCGCTATCCAGCTGTGATATCGCGGTCAGTAGTTCCGCGCCCTTGGCCCGCAACGCATCCGTCACGTTATTGCTGACGGGCACGAGCTTCAGCTTCTTGGCCAATTTCCCCGTGGCTTTCAAATCCGCTTTATGGTGATCGCGGAGCATCTTAGCATAGCCCTTGACATTGGCCGCGATTTTCTTCCCCTCAGCCGCCTTGGCGGCCGCGATTTCATTGCTGTCCAAGACCTGGATCCATCCGAGTATTTCCGCGTCGTTGAACTTCACCTGGGTCCGCTCCGCGGAAGTTTCCCGGGCCGCGGAGGTATCGGGTATAGCAGGGACCACTACGGTATTTACCGCAGGAGCCGCGCTTTGGCCTTCCTGGGAATGGGCGGGTTGCGCCACGAAGTGGCAAAATGCGGCCATTCCCAGGACTGCGATTAGGGATTGAATCTTCATGGATATCCTCATTGGAAATAGGTGGATTTTACCGGAAGCGGAACCTTCCCTGTGGGAACGCCTCCAGGGCATGCCTTGAACTACGTTCTCGCCCTAAGCCGGTCAATTTAAATCGTGTCCGGCCGGGCGGCCCGGATACCCCTTTTCTGCATATTATCGAGCATCATGGCATTCGGGATGGCATGACCTTCGGCGGTATTATCGAAAATGCAATAACCTTCTCCATGCTCCGCTTTCGCCAGAACGTTCGCGAAGCCGGAAAGGCTCTGATCGGAATATCCCGAGTAATACATTTTCGGAGACCCATGTAATCGTTGGTACACCAGACCCGGCCAGCCCGACGGCCTGGCTGCATCCGCGACTACAGCCGGATCCGCGGCGACGCGCGCCACGCGCAGTTCCCGGAGCAGCGCGTCCGCATCGCTCTTGAACCAGGTTTCGTGACGGGGTTAACAAGCCGCAAGCCCGGAAAAACGCTCCCGCAGGCCCCGGAAAAAATCTTCCGCGATCCTCGCGTGGAATTTTTCCCCCGGCGGAAGCTGGATCAGGAGCGGACCGAGCTTATCGCCCAGATTCAGGGCCTCGAAGAGGAAGCAATCCAAAGAGGACAGGCAATCCCTCAGCCTGCGCACATGCGTGATTTCCTTGGTTACCTTTACCGAGAAACGGAACGCAGCGGGCACCGATTCGGCCCAGCGTCGGTACGTTTCCGGCTTATGCGGCCGGTAGAAGGATGAGTTGATTTCGACGCAGGAGAATATCGTCGCATAGCGCTGGAGATGCGTCCCCGCGCCGGGAAAACGATGTTGGTGCCGCTTCTCCAGGGCCCATCCGGCGCAACCCACGCGCAACATTCATTTGCCCGTTTCGGAATGGGCGGCCGCTAGGGGTTTGGATTCGGGGGAACCCTTCTGCCGCAGGAAAATGGAAAGCGTGACCATGGAGAAAACAGCGAGGAATTCGCTTTGCCAATTCTGCATGGACTCGAACCAGAATTCTGCCGAGACCAGGTACTGCGCCAAGGTCAGCGGGGATTGGCCATGGCTGCCCGCCTCGGCATTGAATTTCCTGACTCCGGCGCCGGCATGCAATGCGAAGGAAAGCAGAAACAGGATAAGGAAAGCCAGGGTCAGCGAGTGTTTGTATACCCCGTATATCCAGCCGCCGCCATGCACCGGCCAAGGAACTCCTTTCGCGAGCCTGCGCCTATCCGGCTCCTTGTCCACTTCCTCTTCCTTGTCCGGATCCTTGGATTCGGAAGATCCCTTCTGGAAAAAGAAAACAGTGAACAGCACATAGGTGCCCATTTGCAGGAATTCGCTTTCCCAGTTCTCGCCCACGGATTGCCAGAAATGCGCGCTGGCCCAATACGAGGAATAGGCGAGGGTCGGCTCCGAATGGCTTCTTTGGTCCTCGTTATAGGAGAGCCAACCGGCAAGGCTCTGCGCCCCGAAAGCGCCTAAAAACAAGGCCAGGTATACTGCGGATAAGCCGTTGCTCTTCCAAAACCCGTGAGAGCCTTTCTTAGGCATGACTGCTTCCTCCCGGGCGATGGTTAACGGGCCCTGGTAAATTGGAAAAATATTTTAGGGTCCGCTCAGCAAGGTTTTTTTTGAAGAACCCCGGGTGGAGCGAATCGCGGGGGTTGCATCTTTGTATTTGACCGATCGTTCAATAATGAATTAATTTCCTTCCATGCCCAGACCCCGCGCATTCCGGGAATCCGAAATCATCGAAAAGGCCCTACCCGTTTTCTGGCGGGCCGGGTACGAGGGATGCTCCATCACCGATCTGACCGAGGCCACGGGATTGCAGCGCCAGAGCCTGTACAACGCCTTCCAGGACAAGCAGGGCCTGTTCAGCGCGGTATTGAAACGGTACCGCCAGGGGGTGGAAGAATCGTTGCTGCCTTTGCGGGTCCCGGGAGCGGGACTGCATGCCTTGCGTATGTATTTGGAAAGCGTGTTGGCGATGCAGCGTACCGGAGGCTTTGGGGCCTGTCTGTTCGTCAAGACATCCCTGGATCCGATCGCGCGCGACGCCGCCATCCGCGACACCGTGGAAGCCGGAGGGGCAAGGGTCCGCGCGGCTTTCGCTCAGGTGATAAATCGATGCAAGAAAAACGGGGAGGTGCCTGCGAACACGGATACGGCGGGGCACGCGGCCTACTTGTACGCAGTGTTGCACGGAATGAGCGCCTTGATCGCCACGGGCGGCACCCCGAAACAAGCGGCGGCGGTATTGGATAAGGCGTTTTCCGGGTCTCCGCCTCCGGCTCCCGCTAAACCGAACCATAAAGCACCGAAACGCAAAGCAAAGGAAAGGCATTGATATGTTCCGCAAAATCATCCTGAGCGCGGTATCCCTGACGGCCTTGGCGGTGGGAACCATCGCCGTCATTTCTCCCGGAACCCTTCTGGCCGGGAAAGGCATTGTCGCCAATCCGGCGGCGGAAGTATGGATGCGCCAGGTGGGCGTGCTGCTGATTCCCCTGGGGCTCATCGCCTTCTGGGTGCGCGGGCATAAGGATTCGCCCACTTTGAGGGCGGTGCTGCTGGGGAACCTTCTCATCCAGGCGGGGATGTTTCCCGTGGAAATCATCGCTTACCGCAGCGGTGTCATTCCGCGGTTGTCCGGGATTGTCCCGAACAGCGCGCTTCATGTGATACTGGCTTGCGGGTTGGCTTTTGTGGTGTTTGGAAAGGGGGCGAGGGCGGAGGTGGCGGAGGGGAATTGAGTCCCGTTCAATCCGAGGGGGGAATCGTGATCCCATTCGTCTTCTGGACAACAAATTTGTTCGCGGCGTTGTCCGTGTCCACGGTGATATTTGCCGTCGCCAACTTGCCGTTCTTCACGCCCACGAACAGGGACTTGACCGAATCTCCGGGTTTGGTGGGCATACCCACGACGCAGAGGTGGTTTTCGAAGATATAGGTTTTCCGTCCCAGAGCGCCTTTCAAGTCCCGCACCTTGGCCTGCATAGCGACATAGCTGTCCTTGCTCAAGGTGGCGTATTGGTATTCGTACTGGGAGACAAGGGACTCTCCCACATTACCGGCGTCGGTTTGCCAAGCGGTCCACCAGCGCTTCTTCTCGTAGGCCACCTTTTTCACGTTCTTGATGGGGCTGCTGGTGATTTGCACCACGCGAATAACCCAATCCGCTTTGCCCGCATTGATATCGTCCAGCTTACTGCCGTAAGCGTAACGTCCGGTGACAACGGAGCCATGGTGCACATCTCCTGAGAAAATCACCAACGCCGAAGGCTTGTAGTTGGCGCGCAGCCATAGCATGAGTTCCGCGCGCTGCTCGGCATAATTGCCGTACATTTCGAAATCCCCTTCATAGGCGTCCCGAGGCCAGCTGTACTCCTTGCTTTGGATATACATCATGCTGCGGTGCGGTAGGAGGGGCGTCGGCAGCACTATAAGCATAATATCGCCCGGTGAGAAGCCGCTGGCGTCCAGGGGGGCGCGCATATAGGGCCAAACGAGCTTACCGCTCAGGATGGCCGATTTTCCGGTCTTGAATTCCCGGCGGGTTCTGGTGTCCACGCAGAGTGCCTTGGGATTGGAGGCTGCCATGAAGGACCACTGCCGCTCCAGGAGAAGCTTGTCGTAATCGGGCGCGGAAGCATTAGGCCAACCCTTGCCCTTGCGCAGGGCTTCGAAATGTGTGGCCAAGGTCTTCATGAACGCGTCGTCGAAGGTATCGGGATCGTTACCCCAGGCCTGGAAGCAACAATAGGCCGCCAGACCATTGGAGATTATCCGACGGGCCAGGCCACTGACCTTGGTCTTCGCATCCCAGGTCTTATCCAGGTTCCAATCATCGGTGATCTCGTGATCGTCGCAGAGCATATAGGTGGCCACATTGGCCAATACCCGGCGGCTGGCCTTGACATACCGGGGATAGTCCTTCAAATCCTCGTTGGTCCCATCGTCGACCTTGTAGGTCTTGCAGAGTTCCGGGTTCCAGACCGCAAGGTACATGGAACAGAATTCGGGGAGGGAGAAGAGGTGGGAATCGCCGTCTTCGGTGGAGAAACCGATGGGGCTCGTGACGCGATGGGTGATTTTTTTACGGCCTGACCAGAGATCGGTTTCTGAAACTACCGGCGCCTTGGAACCGGCACCCGTGCCCGGCTGCGGAGCGGGCGAATTTTTCCAGGTGAAGTTGTCCACCTTGGTGAATCCGCTGCCGTCCGCCTTAGGCACCACTTCCTTGTATCCGAAGACATCGGCGGCCAAGCTATGCACGGCTTCGAAAAGGGGCAAGGCGATATCATCCGCGTAGATCTGATCACCAGTCAGGATGAGACTGGCGGGGCGGGTGAAGGCATTGGGGGCTTCCTTCGCCAGCCACTCGTCGAATACCCCGAAGGCGTCCTCGCCCGAAGCCCCTGGACGCCGACAGGATCCGTGGGCGATCTGGGTATTCAATTTCCCGATCACGAAGGTGGGCCGCTTGAATGGTACATAGGTGATGTCGAGCCCGAGTTCGGACAGCTTAGTGGTTTTGATGGCATCGGACTTCCCGGTCATGATCAGGAGCTCATAGCCAAGGAGGATATCGTCCGGGAGCTTCCCCGACTTGGGGACGGCGGAACAGAGGGCGATCCAGATATTCTCCCCCAGACGCACGGTCCGGAAATCCCCCAACAGGAGGGGGATTTCCTTGAAGACGTCGTCCACCAGGTGGGTCCAGATGGAACCGTCCTGTTGGTAAGGGACCAGGCTCGGCTGCAGTCCCTTGACTTCCTGGCTGCATGCTATCCAGAACCACACCTTGTCGACCGTGGCCTTACGGACGATCGGCCCGGCCAAAACCAAGGGGAGGGAGGCCATATCTACTCCGGTACCCACTCTCCGGCGGCATTCTGCGTCCACTTGGGCAGTCTGTCGTCGGCCCTTAGATGCACCAAGGTCGTGGGGACGCGCACTTTCCAGGGATCGCCCTGGGGCACTTCTTCCCCGGGCCGAGCCAGCCGCTCCGCGATTTCGTCCGCGATCGCCAGGTAGAACCGGCTCGAGATGGCGGGCAAAGGCCCGCCGTTCCAAAGTTCTCCGTAATTCATGAAATGGTCGACAGCCCCTTCGAATCCGGGGCGTACCGGCACTACCACCCGGCAATAGCCGGCCTTCAGGAATTGGTTGAAGAGGGGATCGACATCCTCGTAGGCGATGCGTTCCTCCCACTTGCTCTTGCGCCCCCAGAAATAAGGGTAGGCGATCCAAGTCATATGCTCCCATTCGAAGGCCTGCTCGAAAAAGCGCACGTACGACCCTTCCGCTTCGCTCTCGTAAAGGTTGATCTCCGGAAGCCCGTTGGGTCCCATGGAAATGGAGTCGAAGAGGTCGAAATGCTGGGCGGTCAGGATGCTGATGCAGTTCTTGCGGAGCTCGGTATTCATGAGCTCTTGATTCAGGGCGGGGTTCTTGCCCTTGATTACCACTCCCGCCTGCATCTCGAGGTTGGCGAGTTTTTCCTCATATTCCGCCAGGCGCGCCTTATAAGCCGTGGCCAGCTTGGCGTGGGTCTCCAGCCTCCATTTGAGCAGGGCCCGGTCGGTGCGTTGGCATTTGACCTCGACCGCCACGGCCAGATGACTGATCTTATAGGTATTGAGCGCGAAGGGCACGCTATCCAATTCGCCGTCCAAGTTCGTGGACCACATCCAATCGCCTTTGGGGAAACGGTGGGTGCGGGATCCCAGGACCACGTCCACGGAACAGTTGTCTTCCCAGATATTGACCACCCGGCCCACCGACCCATGGATGGCCTTGTAGCCCTCTTCGATCTGGATTTGCCCGGAGTGGTTGTAGTCGGTATTTTCATCGCCGCCACCCGCATTGTAGTCTAAGGATTTGGTCTTGAAGATTTCCGGCGGAGGGGTAACGTCCGTTGCCCCGTACTGCAGGACCCAGCTATGGTAATTCGTCTCCGAGATCTGATCCGGGGTCAAGGGGAAGACCATCGGCTTCTCCAATTCCAGGGCATGGGCATGTGAGTTCTGGAGAGCCTCGATAAGGAAGGCGCCGGGCTCGGGCACCATGAAGTCGAACAAGGTGCGGAGGCCGTAGTTGAACATCTGGGCCTGATAGACCTTGTTCACCCATTGGTAGACGCCGCTTATATTGGCCGCCCCGGTCGTATTGTCCAGGGTATGGTTGTTCTTCTCTATCACCTCATCCGTGACCTTGAGGGTTGCGCGCTGCAGGACGCGCTCGGTGAGCTTACTGGCGCTGCGCTGGGTGACTTCCTGCGAGAACTGAGCCGCGGTTTTGGTGGCCTCTTCCTTACTGCGGCTCAACGATCCTTCCGCGCTGGCAGAGAAGTCCACCGTGGGGCCGTATTTGCCCGACAGGGTGAGACCGGCCTTGAGGGATGCATCCTCCTTGAGAGTATTATCGGTCTCGCGGCTCAGCTCGAAGCGGTTGGTCGATTCCAGTTCCCGCTCCTCCGTGGTCGTGGTCTCGCTTTCCCGTAAAGTGAACTCCTCGGTCTCCCGGCGGCGCATATGCTCGCGCTCCTTCTTCTCGCCTTTGAGGATACTTTCGATATGGGCCACGTCGGCGGTCTCATATCCGATGAGCTGCTGTTTGACGATCAGGAGGTCGGCGACGCCGGATGGGTCCACTTTCCCCTGGGTATGCGGGATGCGATTGTCGAAGGGTATGAACGGGAGGGAAGTCGGGACATTGCCGAAGACCAGGTTATTCCATTCCGACCCCAGCGGGGTCGCGATTTTCACCAAGGTGGTGCCGATACGCTTTAGGCTCAGCTGCATGGGCCGGCCGAAAAGCTGGTCGAGCTCCATGGCCAGCGCCTTTTGCTCGCTGCGCAAGCCTTCCACCAAATGATCGAGAGGCAGTTCCGTAAGGGAAAGCTTCCGCTCCTGGAGGAATGATAAGGTCGGTGCCGAGAGGATCGATTCGACGCCGGGCTTGAGGCGGAAACTCAGGTCTCCCAGGCCCTGAGGCGTAAATTCCGGCGAGCCGTTCTGAAGCTTGAGAGTCGCCTGGACAGATACCAGCCTTTCAGGACCCACCACTCCGGCCAAAGCCGCGGTTGAGATCCTGGACAATGCTACTCCTTCGGTGGGTTCCTGGGCTTTGCCCACGGAAATCTGGGCGCGCAGGAGATTCAGTTGGGAGAGTTGTTCATTGCGCGCCATTTCTTGCGAGAAGATTTGCACTGGCCGCAAGTTGGCCGCGACCAGGAATCCCGGTTGGGCACGCGACTGGGTTTCCTGGATATGCCCGGAACCGACCCGTACCAGCTCATCGATGGCGGTGGAAAGCCGTTTATAAATATTAATGCGATCCTCGGCCTGCTTTTTCATTTGGGCGGCCGCTTCCTTTTGCCGCTTATCCGCCGCCTCCTGCATATCCCGGGTGGAGAGTACCGATGCCAGGGCGAGATCGCCGGGCAGAAGCAAGGAGCGGCGGCGATAGCGGAGCAGTTGGGTTCCCGTCCCGGGGAATTCCTTGACCACCACGGCCTTCTCTATCACTTCCAGATCGCGAAGCTGTTTGGTCAACCCTTCAATCGGGCGGGAATGCTCTTCGGGCAGGAGCTTGATCGCCAGGATGCTATCCTTTAGGAAGGCCTTTGGGGCTTCCAAGACCTTCCTCTCGATCAGCACGGCGGGTTTTTCCCCGAAAGACTCTTCGATGGCCTTAAGAAGATCGGCATTGAGCACATTGGGCTGTTTTTCCAGCTCGTAGAGTTTGCCGTCCAAAGCCCGGAGCGCTGCTGCCGCAGGCAAAGATTTGGGATCCCCTACGAAGGACGGATCCTTGACGAACCGGGCGGCGACGGCCTTGAACGCCGCACGTCGATCACGGGCCGACACGGCTTGGGCAAGCTCGGACTGGAAAGGAGTGTTCTGAGCCAGCAGAATGCTCGGCGCATCCTCGCTCTGGGAGACGGCTGGCCTGGTCAATACGAACTTGAAGAGAGTTTCCATCCTAATCCCCTTGTGATATCCTGGGATTAGAGAGGAGGGAAGAGAAAGACGTAACCCCTTCCGAAAAATTTACTCTGAGGCATTCAATAGGTGAAAGCTAAAAGTGTCCATGGGACTGATGAGTGGAGTTGCAAACTCGAGCGATCTTCTTCTGCAATCGAAGACCCTAAACGGAAAAGTCCCTGACTTACTCCTTACTTGGACGCAGTCCTCTTCCCAATGCTGGTTCCGGATTTTTTAGCCCGGATATCGCCCTTGCCGTCTTTATCGCCTTTACCGCCGACGGTGGCGTCCCCTTCCGCTTTCACGGCCTTGGATCCCTTCGCGCCTGCTTTTACCGGCGCACCTGCATTCAGGGATTGCGCGGTGGCTTTGGTTCCGTATGGTTTCGACATGGCGATGCCCCTGACGTTAAACGGCCGAAATCGGACCGTTGGTGGGAAGAAAATACGCTTCACGCCAAGCATATGGAACCAAATTCACTTTAATAGCGTTGTATGCCCACCGCCTACTCTATACCTTAGGGGTATCCATGAGAAATCTGAACCGCCCCCCTTTGCTTCAAGCCGCGCCGCCTACCTCGCTCCCGAAAACGATAGGCCGCATTCTCCTCGGTACCTTCTTGGTGTTCACCGGCATCAGCCACCTCACATTCGCGCGCCAAGACTTCCATGCGCAGGTGCCCAAGTCCCTGCCCTTCAGCGAAGGCTTCACCGTTGTCGCATCGGGCATCGCGGAAATCACGCTCGGGCTCTCATTCCTCTTTTTGCGCCGGCAACGCATTCCCATAGGCTTGGCCGGGGCCGCATTCTTCGTCGCCATCTTTCCCGGGAACATCGCGCAATACCTGAATCATGCGGATGCCTTCGGTCTTGACACGGATGCAAAGCGTTTCTTTCGGCTCTTCTTGCAACCCCCGCTCGTAATGTGGGCGCTGTGGAGCACCAATGCCTGGACATGGCTCCGCGGCGGGCCCCCCACTCCATTCCCGCCCTCCTATTCGGGTCAGCCCCAACACCAACCTCACCCAGGGCCGAATCGTTCAGCCTAGCGCGCCTTCGATAGCCGCGCTTTCAGAGTAGGCAGGAAATTCAGAGTGATAAATTATGTCGTCCATTTTCGTAGGATCAAATGAACTTCCAGGGAAGTTTAGGAGTCCCTATGGACACCGATAAACCAATCTTCCGTGAACCACCTAGGGTGCCCGGTTTCATGTTTCCGTTAAGTAGACGTGTGTACCCGCCAGGAATACCCGGCTAAAAGTGAACGGGGTGTCCACTTGGGTGTTTATGGTGTCGAAGAGGGAAGTGCGATTCTTGGGGGCCAAATAGGCACCCTCATGGCCGCGGTTCTTGCGAACCGGCAGCCAGAGGGGCGTAAATGGTAGGCCTGGGCAGACTTGAACTGCCGACCCCCGCCTTATCA
>JBDSWM010000403.1:0-52193 GCA_039926685.1 Fibrobacteria bacterium
CGACGCAGAAGGGCGCGTCCTCGAAGTCCGCCCAGGTCAGCTCCCGCGACGGGGAGAAGACGAAACCGGGCTTGGTGATCCAATAGCTGAAGTCGCGGGTGTCGTCGAAATGCCCGCCCCAAAAGGCGTTCCAGGTGATGGACTGGAGGCCCGCGCTCATGGGGGAGGTGGGCCACTCCAAAGGAACGTCCCAAGGGGTTTGCACGCCCTTCCAGGTTTCGCTGTCGAAGCTGCACACGTGGGCGGGCAGGGGCGTGGTCTTGGCGCGCCCCTGGGAATGGGTCACCACGGTCATGAAATTGTAGCCCGCCATGGGAATGGCCGCGAAGGCGGTGGAACAGAAGCCGTACTGGGCCGTGCCCGTCGCGATTTGATCGGGCTTGGTGGTGTAGCCGCAATACCAATTGCGGGAAGGGGGGCTTTCCATCAAGCCGTCGCAGAAGGCAGATCCCGCAAGGGCCAGTGAAAGGGGCAAGGTCAAATACTTAAAGCGATCCATCCATCCTCCTGGGATTGTTAGTGGTCGAAGGGGCGAGGACGGTGCGGACGGCCGGGGAGGCGCCGGCGCCTGCCTAAATACGCGCCCGGAGGGAATCCAGGGAGGCATGGCCGGAATAATTTTCCAATCGGTAGACTTCGCCGTTTTTGCCCACCAGGAAAAGGGTCGGAAGCGATGTGACCTGATAGGTCTCGCCGAATTTCCGCACCGTATCCCAATAGACCGGGATTTTCACCCCGTACTTGGTTATGAACTCGCCGATTTCCTGAAAGTCGCTGCGCATATTGGCGATGGCGAGGGTTTCCACGCCCTTGGCGCGGATCTCGCCGGCGAAGGTTTGGATTTCTGGGGTGGCGGCCTGGCAATGCGGGCAGGTAGGCCCGAAGTAGAATAGCAGAACCGGCTTACCGCGATAGGCCAGAAAATTCACTTGCGGCCGGGTGATGGGCTGTAGAGGGATGGAGAAATCCATCCGGGTGGATCCCGGGTTGGGCGGCGGAACCGCAGGCAAGACCGTGGCAGCAGGCGCAGCCGGGACGGCAGGCGGTGATATGGGGCCTGTAGGGTCGGGACTGGAGGCGGGCACAGCCGCGGGTTGCGAGACCGACCGGTTTTCACTCTCAGATCCTTTTTTGCAGGCCAACATAAATTGGCCGCATAAGACCGCCAGCAGGATGGATAAGATAAGCGAAGATGATTTCATAGGACCCCTGGATACGGCAAGGTGATATTTCCTGCCCGGACAAGATACTACCGATCGCCGTCTCCACCACCGAGGCCGTGAGCCATGCGAAGCGCGGGGGAAGGGGTGAGTTGCCAGGACGACATGGCGCATTCCGCGAACGTTAAGATCGACTTGGTTCCCTTGCTATAGCCTCGGCGCCCATCCCGTAAAAGCCGCCCGATCAAAATCCCGCAAGCGTTTTCCGGTACAATACCTTCCCGCCTTCCCCGGCGCTGACGATCAGCCAAGCCGGTCCGGTTGGCCGCGCCTCAGGCATCTGGAACGTGTGCCAACCCGTATCGAAACGGCCTTCCGCCAAGACGACGCTCGTTTTGCCGCTCACATCGGCCAGCGCTATTTTGAGCTCGCGGGAACGGGAAGTGCGCAACCGGATCGATTCCCGGGAAATGCGGCTTTGGAATTCCTCCCTTCCTCCGGTGCCATCCGAACCCTCTCGGGCGCGGACTCCGGTGGCGGCGCCGGAAACAACCTGGTCCACGAAATCGGCCAGGGCCCGGTTGCGGGAAATCGCCACGCCGTCCGGCAGCTTGCGGACGAACCATTTCACTTCCCAGGCGATCGAATCGTTGGCGGGAATCGGATCATAGGCGCCTTGCAATTCCATCTCTTCCAAGGCGGACGTGATATAAAGTTCGCATTCGTTTTCCGTTCCCGGCGCCTTCTTGGCCGGTGGCGTATCCGCATACTTCTTGATGAAGAGCACCCGGCCCTTGTCCACATGGGCCATCCAGCCTGGCGCGCCTCCATCCGCGAAAATCTTGGTCGTGCCCGAGAGGGCGGCGGAGCTGTCGTAGGTGAACCAGGTGATGCCGAGGGTGTCGCGTACTTGCTTCAACAGACCCGTATTCCCCGTCGGGGATCCGCTCCCTGTGGGCCAGAAAATCAGGCCGCCGGAAGGGAAGCGGGTGTCCTCCCAGGGCGCCCAGGTTATGGGCGCGGAAGAGGTATTGACGTAGTGGTACCGGTTGGTGAAGGACGAGTCCTTTAGGTTCGCGGAAAAAGTCTTGCGGATGCGGAGTTTCATGTAGCTGTCCGCCGTTCCGGTATAGGTGACCGCGGTATCCGCCGCCGCCAACCCTCCCGTATAGGCATTGCCGTCCATGGCGGCCGGGGGCGGCCAGCAATCCACCGTGTTCGCGCTCTTGCAGGCGGCGGTCCAATAAGCCTGGGGGCTGGCCCAAGCGGTGGATCCCCACAGGACGTTCCCGCCGGAGCTGTTGAGATAGAGCATCTCGGCGCCCTGGTACTTGAGGGAAGAGATGCGGGCGGAGTTGCCGGGACCGACTTGCAAGGCGGCGCCGCCGGTGGTAAGGATGTAGTTGCTCCCGGTTAGGACCGGGATGGCCTTTTGGCCGTACATGACCGAAGGGAAAAAGAGCGCCAGGCATGCTCCCCGGATACCGGATAGTCGCGTCAAATCCGCCCCCAGGAAAGGTGTCCCGCTAATATACCGCCAGAGCGCCGGAGCCGGCGCTTGACCTTTGCCCGCCCTGTGAATTAGAATCGGAATTGACTCCGCCGCGGTCAGAATTAGATTCAGGGAACGCCTTTCCGATGTAGCGTCTTCTTTCTCCGAAACGAATCGAGCATGCCATGCGGATATCCTGCCCTTCCAAAAGGGTTTCCCTGCTGTTGTGCGCCTCTGCTTTTTTGTCGGCGGCGCCCGCCGCCGCATTGCGTTTCAGCGATCCCGGCTTCCGCTCCGAAACCTTGGCCGTATTGCCGGCCTCCCAACCCGTGGGATTGGCGTGGGGTCCCGGCGGCAGGATATTCATCTGGCAGAAGGATGGTTTGGTAAGGATCCTGAAGGACGGGGCCTTGTTGCCTACCCCTTTTATCGATATCCGGGATCATGTGAATACCGCCCATGATCGCGGAATGATGGGACTCGCCCTCGACCCCGATTTCGCGGCCAACGGGTACGTCTATCTCTTCTACACTTTCGAACCGGGAGGAGGAGCCGCGTCCAGCGACGGAGGACCGCGCAACGGCCGGCTTACGCGCGTCCAGGCCGATCCAGCCGACCCTGATCGGGCTTTGCCCGGATCCGAAACCCCTATCCTGGGCAAGCAGGAAGGGCCATGCTCCCAGTCTCCCGCCGGTTCCGATTGCATCAGCACGGACGTGGATTCCCATGGCGTGGGGACCTTGCTGTTCGCCCCCGACGGCAAGCTCTTCGCCAGCATCGGCGATGGCGCCGATTATAACCAACCCGATTCCCTTTCCTTCCGCTCGCAGGATTTGGATAGGTATGAAGGCAAACTCCTGCGCCTCAACCCGGATGGAAGCGCGCCGGGCGACAACCCCTTCGATGACGGCACCCAATCCATCCGCTCCCTGATCTATGCCTATGGGCTGCGCAACCCTTTCCGGTTCGGATTGGACGCCTCGGGCGAACCGTACATCGGCGATGTGGGGTCGAACCTGTTCGAAGAAATCGATCGCGGGCGGGGAGCGAATTTCGGATGGCCATGCTGGGAAGGGAACGGTCCCAACTGGCGCCGGGTGGACGTACTCGGCGTCGAGAATTGCCGCAAACTCGATTCCACCGTCAGCGTCCCCGTCAAACCCGTCTTCACCTACGGACGCGAAAGCGGCACTAGCGTGATCGGCGGCGACTTCAACCCGGGGATCTCATTTCCGGACAGCATGCGCGGGGATTTCTTCTTCGGGGATTGGGGCACCGACAAGCTGATGCGCTTGCGCTTGGATACCGCCGGGCGCGCTATTGCGGCGACAGAGTTCGCCGGGGAGGCGGGGCGGCCCGTTTTCCTGCGATTCGGTCCGGACGGTCTCTTGTACTATGTGGCCAACTCGGACCGGGGATCCGCGGAAATCCGGCGCATTGCGTTCACGGGGGCGCAATCCGCGATCCATGGCCCGCGCCGGCGTCATTCCGTTCCGAATCCGGTGGCCTTTCCCCTCTTCGACGGAACCGGCCGGTTGCGGGGGCGAATCGAGGCTCCGAACCCGCCTGGGCGCCCTGGTATCGGCCGCTGGGGAACCCCGGTTTTTCCGGAGAAATAGGCTTGCCTTATCCCGAACCTATTCCTGCAGGGTGGCGCAGGAAATGGGATTTCCGGTCAGGCCAGGGCGGGAAAAACAGAATGCTGCCTTTCCGGATGGCTTAAGGAATAATCGGGGGGCGGCACCGCCAAAAGCCCCTACCTGGGGCAGTTCCCAGAGAAGCGCTCCCTGATCGTCTACCTTGGAAATCGTGAGACCTTCGCGGTATCCCAACAGCAAGGTTCCCCCTTGCGTGGCTAGCGCACCGGTCCATTTTCCGCCCATGCCTTGTACCGCGGCCGGAAAGGTTTCGGTCCAGAGGCGATTTCCCAGGGAATCGACCTTGGCTATCCCGGCTCGATAATCAAAATCGGTGATATTGAATACTTCCCCCACGAGCAGGTATCCCCCATCCGAAGTCGGTTCCGCGTAAAGGCCCCGGGGGGTGCTTATGTTCGAAAACGATTGTTGCCATTGCGCCTGCCCAATGGAGTCAATCTTGAGAATGACCGCGGATTGGTCCCCGAATCGGTTCCTCGATTCGCCGGCGAGGATATAGCCTCCGTCAGCAGTCGGTTTAAGGGAATTCGCGAGGGCGCTTCGGAAGCCAATGGGTTTCTTTTCCCATTCCGTATTCCCGAGTTTATCGATCTTTGCCATCCATCCTTGATCCTCGTCGCCGGGGCGGCCGGACAGCGAGAATAGGAACCCCGAATCCGGAGCCTGGACGAAATCCAGGATTGTGGCGGCTAGAAAGAGTTCCCTGGTCCCTTGGTAAACGACCCCGCCAGCCGAATTCAACCGCACCAATTGCGCGCGGGGATTCCTGAAGTCAGTGCCCACCGCCGACACGGCCACTCCGCCATCCAGAGTGGGCCTGACATGGGTGCCCCTCCACCCTGGCCCGCCCTGCCACGACCACAACACGGATCCTGAACTATCGACGCGGGACACTTCCAACGGCTCCTGCAGGATGGCCCAGCCATCGTCCAGCGGGCAATACGATGCCAGCTTGAGATCGGCTGGGACTTGGGTTGCCACTATCGCGACCGCCGGTTGCGGCGCGCCGGGGGGCCCGTCGCCCAGCGGGAAATCAAGGGATCCGGGGAAGGTCCAGTCCTTATACCAGAGATCGCCGTCCACGATGGCGCCCGCCTTGGCCGCGAGGAGGTTGTTCATCACAAAATCGCCTTGGAAGCGGAAGGCCCAATCGGATTGGAGGTTGGTAGCGATGCCGCTGGCGAACATGACGGCCTTTTCCCAGCTACCCGCGCAGTCTTCCTTGGCATCCATCACCCCGCCTGACACGCCATTGTCGATCAGGGTGAGATGCGACCAATGGCCGGAGGACTTGCGCGGTTCGCCTCCTTGCGAGCTGCTGCATTCGATGACGTTATCGCCCACGGGTTCGAGGGGGACGACGCTGCCAGGATCCCGCGGCCGGGGAGCCTCCATTCTCTGGATGCCGATGGCATAGTCGACATTGCCTTGGAATCCGTGGTCCAGGTCGAAACCATCGTCCGTCTCGTTCGTCACCACCAGATGGTCGGCATTGACTGCGCCGCCGAACCATTCGATGCCGTCATCATCGTCGCGATGGACCTGGACATGGTGAATCACCGTCTTGCGGCCTACGGCGCACAGGGTGATCCCGTTCAATTCCCGGTCCACCATGAGGGGTAAACCGGGTCCGTCCAGGCGTAGGTAGGCCAGCACGCCGGAGGAGTCGTCATCATTGGCGCCTCCGAATCTGGTCCAGGGAAGGCCTTCGTACTGATTGAGTACGCCTTGGTTGCTGATGCCTTTGCCCACCACCACGATTCCGCCTCAGGACCCGCGTTCCGCACCGGGCTCGCCGCTGAAGGTGATGGGTTGCTCCTTGGTTCCGGCGGCGACCAGGTAGCCGCCGCGATCCACCAGGAGCGTGCCCCGGTTGGCGGTGGAGGCTTCGACATAGGTGCCCGGTTGTATGGTCAGCGTGACGCCCGCCTTCACCAAAGTGAAACCGTTCAGGACCCAGATTTTATCGCTGGTCAGCGTTGTGTTCGTCACGATGGAATCCGCGGGATTCGGCTCGGCATGAACCTTGACGGGAATGGCAACCCTAGGGAGACCGGCCGGCGGGGTCGCGCCCAGCGCCGAACCCATACCAATAACCATCGCGGTTGCAATGGCCCTGGATACCAATCCTCGTTTACAAAAAGCGGTATGGCGCATTGATGGATATCTCCTGTAACGGATTACTCTCGAAGCGGGCGGGGAATCGCTTCCTGGGGAATCTTGAAATCGGGTCTTTCGATCCGCCTCAAGCCTTGTTGCGGGTCTGTTTCGCCCTCCTGGATGGTGCGCCCCACGCGGGCGAGCGCGGTGCCTGCTCGCTTTCCCGATCCAAGAATGAAAGAGAGGCAATATTCGCGTGAAAAAATGCTAGTCATTTATGCTAATCCCGTGTTCCCGAATGCCGGGATCGGGCGCGCGCAATCGGAAAGGATACTCTTATGGGGAAAAGGTGGTTTTATACCGCTTCGTTGGCCGCCATCTCGTTGGCCGCCTTCGCTTCGCCTGCCTTAGTTTCGGCTACCGTCGCTTCGACGGCGGTGGAATATACCGTGACGCCAGGCTTGGTCCGTTCCGCGGTCGCGCCCTTGCGGACGGGACGCATGACGGGAACGGTGCTTCCCATCTGGAACCCGCCCGACATCTACGCCCGCATACGGCGGGGGTTCGGGGAACAAGGCTTCCGGCTGTTCCGCTTCCCCAATGGGAGCCTTTCCAACCAATATCACTGGAACGGATCCGGAAGCTACGATGCAACCAGCATTTGGCACCCGGACAGCGCCACCGTAACGCCGGGCTTCCAAGCGAATACCCGCTATAGGGGAACGACCAAGAGCAATTATGGCTCGGTCTTCTATTCCAACCTGACCGACGGGGTCGACTCCACCCTATGGTGGAGCGATCCGCTCGGCGGAATCGATCCTTGGGCGGCGGTGGATCTGGGCTCGGCCCGGACCCTCGATTCGGTCAGCATCGTATGGGGCTCGCTGCGTCCGGATAGCGTGGAGGTGGGAGCCTTGACGACGGAAGGGTGGACCCTTTACGTCTCCACCGACCTCCGTTTTTCGGCGCGCGGGGCCGAGGCCGTGACGGGATCCGTTACCACCTTGAAGTTGGATGGCCGAGAGATTCGCTACCTGGCCGTCCTTCCCCATGGAGTCGGCGCCGAAGGCGTCCAGATAGGGGAGATCCGGGCCTGGTCGAACGGGGTAAAGGTCACCTCGAACGTGGCTGACCAAGCGAAGCAGAGCCGGGCCTGGGCGCTGTCGACCCATCCGGGAAGCAAACGTTCGACCGAGTGGGGAGGCACGGGGACGCCGAACTGGACCTTCGCGAATTTCATGGATTATCTCAAGTCCATGCCCGGATCCGAGCCCATGATTTGCGTGAACTACGGCACCGGCACCCCCGAAGAGGCGGCGTCCTGGGTGCGCTATGCCAATGTCAAAGAGGGCATGGGCATCCGCCTCTGGCAGATAGGCAACGAAAACGATGGGGAATGGGAGGAGGGCGGACCCGTCACGGCCAAGCAATATGCCGGCAAATACCTGGCCTTCGCCCGAGCCATGAAGGCGGTGGACCCGTCCATTCTCATCCTCGGGCCGACCCTTTCGACCATGGAATTCTCGTACGCCGGGAGCGCCAGCTTCGATGGAAACACCTGGACCGAGGAGTTCTTGCGCCTGGTAGGGGAATCCGAAACGGCCGATGGCAAGCGCTATCTCGATGGCTTCGACTTCCACGCATATCCTTACTACCCGCAGGGAAAACCCTCTCCGGAGGACATGCTCGCCGCGATGCGCAAGCTGCGCCCCAACCTCGACACCCTCTCGGCCATGATGGCCAGGCGCTTGCAGGATCCGGGATCGCGCCTGATCTCGCTTTCCGAATTCAATGCCTCGGTGGTTTCCATGGACCTTACCATGCGTCCCGAAAACGCCACCGGCATGGCGATGATGCTCGCGCAGCTGATCGAGAAGTTCGGCGGGTCGGCCATGTCGATCGATTGGGAATCGTATACGGCCGTTGGAGGCAATCCCGACGGGAGTTCGGGAGGAACCTACGGAGCGCTCGCCCTATTCATCCCCCCGCGCTCGGGCGCGGCCTCGTCGCTGGACCTCGCGCCCAACGCGCCTTTCTGGGGCAACTGGATGGTGTCCAAGGCTTGGGCCATCGATTCGGCGAAGCCGATGGAGGTGGGCGTTGCGGGGGGAAACCTCCTGGAAGCGTTCGCCCTGACCGATGGACAGGATACATCCTACCTGTTCCAGAACCTATCGGCGGTGCCCTGCTCGGTCCAGGTGGACCAATCCCCGACGCGCGGCTGGATCTATTCGTTCTCGGCGGATCAATACGCCTGGAACGGGACTACCGCCAGCGCCTATGCCTCGCCCAACTCGGGACCGTCCTCGCGACCGGTGCCGGCAGGGTGGACCGGGAAGGCTTCCGTTCCGGGATTCGGGATGATCGTGGTCAGGACCAATTCTTCCACATCCCTATCCGCCGCCGACCATGTGGTGCAGATGGCCGTCAACAACGCCAATCTCGAGTTCGGCGACACCTTGGCCATTTCGGGAACGGTTATCCGTTCGCCCGACGCCGCGGCGCCGGAAGCCCGATTGGGCGATTCCGCCTTCGCGCTATCCGCCACCGATGGGGCCTGGGATGGACCGCAGGAAGCGTTCAGTGTTCGCATCCCGGCGGAAGATTTGGGGGAAGGCGTCCGTTGGCTGCGGCTGGGCGCGGCGGATTCGCTCCACATCGCCATCACGGGCAAGGCCAGGCCCACGACGCGGGTGGATCTTTTCGATGACGAGTTGCTGCCTTCCGACCAGCCTTCCAAAATGGCATGGACGGCGTACATCGCGGGCGCGCCGAATACGGGATTGGTTTATTCCTTCCCCGCGCGTACCGGGGGAGGACGCGCCTTCATGGCCAAGGCCTCCTTGAAACAACCCGCCAACCTGGGCTATAGGGTTTATGCCGAGTCCGGCCTGCGCCTGGACAGAGCCCTGGTCGCCGCTTCCATCGGGGTCAAGTTCGACTATGCCAGCTGGCACGCCTCCGGGGGGGCTTTCAATCTCCAGGTGACCACCGATACGGTCAAGAACTATGACGAATACGATCTCGCGCTTCCCAATACCGATTCCGCGTGGCAGACCATCCGGGTCAAGTGGAGCGCTTTCGCGCAATTGGGATGGGGCGGCGTGGCCACCGGCCCCCTGCTGGCGCGCCAGATCAACGGCCTTAACTTCCGCGCCTACGGGGAAGGCGACACCAAATTCTGGATCGACAACCTGGTCCTGCTGGGCGCCTCCGGCGATTCCATTTCCGGCATCCGGCGCGCGAGCGTCGCCCGGGACGGGTGGTCCGTAATCCCGAAGGGGAATCTCTGGGCTTTCGATTTGCCCGCGGGCGCGAAGCTGCGCTTGATCAGTCTCGATGGCCGGGAGGTCTATGCCTTCGCAGCGCGCGAACGTGAACTTGTGGGTTACCGTCCCCGGCATGCCGGAATTCTCTATGCCCAGGTGGAGATCCAGGGCCGGCGACAGGTGAAAATGCTGCCGATGATCCGGTAAGAACCGGAGAATTGGTAGATTCCCGGGAACCATCCCGGGAATCCTATGCTCTTGGAAAAACTTCGCAACCGCAGCCATGGCATCCGACTGTACGGCCTCACCCCGCCCAAGCGGGGACAGGATCCGTCCAGGCTGCGCGAAGTCGCGGAGCGGCAAATGCAGCGCCTGGCCGGGCTCGCGCCCGATGGCCTGGTCCTCTACGACCTGCAGGATGAGGCCGGGCGCACGGGAGTGGAAAGGCCATTCCCATTCCTTCCCACCTTGGAGCCCACGGAGTATGCCCGGGACTTCCTGTCGGATTTGCCCATCCCGAAAGTGTTCTACAAATGTATCGCCAACCTGGGCCGCGCGGATTTCCAGGCCTGGCGGAACGGTTGCGCGCCGGAACGGGATGCCTATGTATTGGTGGGCGCCCCCTCGACCGCGCAGGATCCCGCGGCGACGGGAAGCCTCACCCTTTCGGAAGCTTACGGCCTGCTCGAAAAATCCGCGCCGCCGATCTGTTTCGGCGGCGTAACAATCGCGGAGCGGCATACGCGCAAGGGCGATGAGGATGCGCGCCTGGCGGCGAAGCATGCCGCCGGCTGCCGCTTCTTCATCTCCCAGACCATCTACGACTCGAGCGCCTCCAAGTCCCTGATATCGGACTATGCCTTGCGCTTCGCGCGCGAAGGCCTGGCTCCGGCCCCGATCCTCCTAAGCTTCAGCCCATGCGGATCGATCAAGACCATGGAGTTCATGAAATGGCTGGGCATCTCCTTCCCGCGCTGGCTCGAGAACGAACTCCGGCATTCTCCCGACATCCTGGCCAAATCCGTGGACCTGGCGCAGCATGTATTCGCGGACATCCTCGCTTTCGCCGCGTCCAAAGGGATTCCCATCGGCGTGAACGTGGAAAGCGTGTCCATACGCAAGGATGAAATCGAAGCCTCATGCGAGCTGTTCCGCAGGCTGTCGGCGTTGCTGGACATCCAGGCTACGGAATCCGACTCCGGTGCCAGCCTGGGACCGTAAACAGGCCCCAAGGTAGCGGCCAGACGGGGAATCGGCTGGGATCGCCATCACATCAGGGCCCCCCACAAAGGTAGGCCGGTTTGGCCAAGATGGCACTCCGGATAGGCATTATGGCAAAATTGCGTTCCTGTACCTGAAAGCTTCTCTGGGTATCATTTCCTCTATCCAGAGGAACCCAGATGGATTTACACGCATTCCTGCATCCTTCCCCAGCCGTGGGCATCCTGTTCCCCATCGCGGTCGGCCTCGGCAGCAGCTTCACCCATTGCGCGGGCATGTGCGGCCCCATCCACCTTTTCCTGGCTTCCAAAAGCCCCGGAGGCCGCGCCCCTTGGGCCTACCATGGTGGGCGTATCGTGGGTTACGGTATCTTGGGTGTTACCGTGAGCGCGGCCGGCGATGCGCTCGGGGCCTTGTCCTCGCGCGGCTTCACGGATGCGGCCGGCATCGCATTGGCGTTCGCCTACGCATTGTTCGGGCTCGGCCTCATCGGCTGGCTGCCCAAGGGACTGAACGCGGAGAGGGTGCTCGGCCGCCTCTTCCCGACGCGCCTTTTCCGGGGGCTCTCCTCAAAGAGCGGGGAGGGAAGCGGGGGATGGCTCTCGCTATTCCCGGTCGGCCTCGCGGCGTCCCTCTTGCCCTGCCCCAGCACCCATGCCGTGCTCTTGTGGGGGCTCGGCTTGGGCAGCCCGGCAGCGGCCGGCCTGGGCATGATCGCCCTAGGTATCGCGACCTTGCCGATCTTCGGCGTGCTGGCACGCGGTTCGCTTTCCATCCCCAAGCGGGCGGGCGCCTGGTATCGGGGCGGCCTAGGCAGCGTATTTCTGGGGCTATCCGCCTGGCGCATATATGCCTTGGCGGCCTTGGGGACGGCAGCGTGCCATTAAGGCAAACGGAATGCCAAAAGATCAGCAGGAGCAAGGTATGGACAATAAACGCACTCTCGAATACTTCATCATGGGTGGAATCCTCGCCATCGGCGCCCCTTGCGCGCTTCTGCTCGGCCATTTGAGCGGGGAGGCCACGGGAGCCATCGCTTATCCCAAGACGCAAACGCCCGTGACCATGGCGATCGATTATAAGCCTTTGGTGCTGGGTTCCGCGGACGATGCGGAAAGCGGTCGGCGGATTTTCCAGACCAATTGCACGGCCTGCCATGGCCCCAATGCCGACGGCAAGGGCGCCGCCGCCGCCGCGCTCACGCCGCCGCCCCGCGACTTCACCGATCCGAAAGCCCGCTGGACGCGCGGCCGCGAGCCCATGGAGATTTACACCACCTTGAGCGAAGGCAGCCCAGGCACCGCCATGGTCGGCTTCGCTAACAGTATGTCGATACAGGATCGTTGGGCCCTGGTCCATTACCTGGGAAGCCTGCCGGGAGTCAGCGGCCAATTCAAGCCCGTGGACGAAGCCTTGGCCGCCGCTTGGAAACCGGAGACGAAGCGCTGATGTCCGTATTCCTGGTGCTCATTCCCATATCCCTCGGCTTGGCGGTCCTGTTCGTGCTGCTGTGCCTGGCGTCCATCCGCGACGGACAGTTCGACGATCTGGAAAGCCCCCGGTGGCGCGTCCTTTTTGAAAGGGGCGAATTCGGCGAGAGCGGCGAAAGCGACAAACACGGCGCCAGCGCCATAAGAGGCGTCAGCGGCGGAATCGCCTTGGCCATCGCCCCGATAAAACACCTACCCCCGAACCTCCCCATTCCCGAGGATGGAAAATGAAGCGCATCCAGTATGATGACAAGATAGTACGCATGTTCCTCCTGGCCTGCCTGGCCTGGGGGGTGATCGGCATGTCCGCCGGACTTTGGCTGGCCCTGGAGCTGGCGTATTGGAAGTTCAACCTGGGGGCCAACATCAACTTCGGGCGCCTGCGGCCCTTCCACACCAACGCCGTGATCTTCGCCTTCGGAGGCAACGGCATCTTCTGCGGAGTCTACTACTCCCTCCAGCGCCTCTTGAAGACCCGGCTCTTCAACGACACGCTTTCGCGCATCCATTTCTGGGCCTGGCAGCTGTTGATATTGGTGGGCGGATTGGGCTTCCTCTTCGGCATCACCCAAGGCAAGGAATACGCCGAGCTGGAATGGTGGGCGGATATCCTGGTGGCCGTGGTCTGGGTGATCTTCGCCGTCAACTTCTTCGGCACCATCGCCATCCGCCGGGTGAAGCACCTGTACGTGGCCATATGGTTCTACATCGGCACCGTCATAACCATCGCCGTGCTGCACATCGTGAACGGGCTGGCAATCCCCGTCTCCTTCACCAAGAGCTATCCCGTCTACGCCGGCGTGCAGGACGCGCTCGTGCAATGGTGGTACGGCCACAACGCCGTGGGCTTCTTCCTGACCACGCCTTTCCTGGGCATGATGTACTACTTCATCCCCAAGGCGGCCGACCGGCCCGTGTATTCCTACCGGCTTTCCATCATGCACTTCTGGGCGCTGGTATTCCTGTACATATGGGCGGGGCCCCATCATCTGCATTATACGGCCTTGCCCGATTGGGCCCAGAACCTGGGAATGGTGTTCTCGGTGATGCTCCTGGCGCCTTCCTGGGGAGGCATGCTGAACGGCCTGCTCACCCTGCGCGGGGCCTGGCACAAATTGCGCACCGATCCCGTCCTCAAGTTCTTCGCCGCGGCCGTTACCTTCTACGGCATGGCGACCTTCGAAGGGCCGCTGATGTCCATCAAGTCGGTGAACGCGCTTTCCCATTACACCAATTGGACCATCGGCCACGTGCATGCCGGCGCCATCGGCTGGGTGGGGTTGCTGATATTCGGCATGATCTACTGGCTGGTGCCGCGCATGTGGCGCACGCCGTTGCATAGCTGGCCGCTGGCGAACGTCCATTTCTGGATCGCCTTCATCGGCATCATGTTCTACATCGTTTCCATGTGGATAGCCGGGATCATGGAAGGGCTGATGTGGAAGGAGTTCACCTCGGAAGGACTGCTGGCCTATCCCAACTTCCTGGAAATCGTGACCAAGATCAATCCGCTCTACTGGCTGCGCGCCCTCGGCGGCACGCTCTACCTGGTCGGCCTGTTCGTCATGGTCTACAATGTCTTCAAGACCATCCGGGCGGCGCCCGTGTTCCGGGACGAGGAGGCGGAGGTCCCGGATCTCATGGCCAGCCAACAAGCCTACCCCAAGCCCAAGTACTGGCATGCGGTCCTGGAGGGCAAGCCCCTGGCCTTGGCCCTGCTGACCACGGTGGTGATCGCCATCGGCGGTATCGTGGAAATGGTCCCGACCTTCCTCATCGAATCCAACGTGCCGACCATCACCGCGGTAAAGCCCTATACCCCCCTGGAGCTCGAGGGCCGCGATATCTATGTCCGGGAAGGCTGCTACAATTGCCATTCCCAGATGGTCCGCCCCTTCCGCGACGAAGTGACCCGTTACGGCGACTATTCCAAGCCGGGGGAATTCGTCTACGACCATCCCTTCCAATGGGGCAGCCGGCGCACCGGTCCCGACCTGCACCGCGTGGGCGGCAAGTACAACAATCTCTGGCATCTGCGGCATCTGGACGATCCGCGCCTGACCTCGCCGGGATCCATCATGCCCGCCTATAGGTTCCTGCTGGAGCGGAAACTCGATTTGTCCCTGACCCCGACCAAGATCAAGGTCATGCGCCAGCTGGGCGTGCCCTATCCCAAGGAGATGGAGAAGGAGTGCACGGCCGTGGCGCTGGCCCAGGCCAAGGCCGTCGGCGACGATCTGGCCAAGGAAGGCGTATCGGGCATGGAGGACAAGGAAGTGGTCGCCCTCATCGCCTATCTGCAGCGCTTGGGCACCGATATCAAATGGCGCGAAGCGGCCACGGCCCTGGAACCGGCCGCCAGCGCAGTCACCCCGGAACCGGCCGCGGCGGCCGCGACCGCAAGCAAAGGAGCGGCCCGATGATCCGCCAAGTCATGGAAGGGGCCGGACTCACGTTCTGGCCCGTCCTTTCCTTCCTCATATTCCTGACCTCATGCGCCTTCATGCTGGCGTGGTTGTACCGGCCGGGTTCTTCGTCGATTTACGGAAGCATGGCGCGGATGGCGCTGGAAGACGAGGACGGGAACGCGCCCCGCGCGAAGGAGGGACGGTAACATGTCGGAGAAAGACAAGCTGCACGATTCCGAACAGGATAACGACGGCATCCATGAGTACGACAATCCCCTCCCGGGCTGGTTCTTGTACATGTTCTACGCTTCCATCCTTTTCGCCGGCCTTTATTACCCCTATTACATAGGGTATAACAGGGCCATAGCGGAAGCGGGCGGCGTGGGCGCGAACCTCAGCGCCAGCGGCGGCGATTATCTGGCGGCGGTGCGGCGGGAGGAAGAGGCGCATCATGCCCGGCCCGCGACGGAACTGAACCGGGATGAATTGCTCGAGATCCTCAAGGCCCCCGCGTCCATCTCCGGCGGCGAGGCCGTGTTCAAGGCCAATTGCGTGGCCTGCCATGGCGATCATGGCCAGGGTGTGGTGGGGCCCAACCTGACGGACGCCTATTGGCTGCATGGCGGCGGCCCGGAAGGCATCCTGGCCTCGGTCACCCACGGCTATCCCGACAAGGGCATGCCTGCCTGGAAAAACGTACTGGGCGGCGAGAAGGTTCGCTTGGCGGCCGCCTACGTGCTCAGCTTGAAAGGACGCAACGTCGCGAATCCCAAAGCCCCGCAAGGGATCGAGGAACGATGAACACGCCTTCGCCCGCGGCCCCCGATTTTACGGGCTCGCAGCCCGCAGGGGGAACCAAGTCGGGCCTTCGTATCGGGGAGATCCAGGGCACCATCACCGCCGAGGGCGGACGAGCCTGGCTTTACCCCCGCGAGACCGCCGGGCGATTCACCCGCGCCCGCCGGGCCCTGGCGTGGGTCCTGATGGCCGTCTACCTGGGCGTGCCTTGGATCCATTGGCGCGGCGAGCCCCTGTTCGAAATCGATTGGTTCGGGCGCAAGCTCATGCTCCTGGGCCATTATTTCTGGCCCAAGGATATCCCGATTTTCCTGCCCGGGATCTTCGCCTTGCTTATCATCGCCATCGGGACCACCGCGCGCCTGGGCCGGTTATGGTGCGGATGGGCCTGTCCGCAAACGGTTTTCCTGCAATTCCTTTTCGGTCCCATCGAGCGCCTGATCGAAGGCAAGGCCGCCGTCCGCAAGCGGCGCGATTCCTCCCCCTCCGGCATGGATTGGATAGGGCGCAAGGCGATCAAGCACGGGGTGTTCCTGGCCATCTCGTGGTGGATAGCCAATACCGCCTTGGCCTATTTCTGGGGCATGGACAACCTGGTATGGGCCATCCGCCATCCCGCGGCCGGCAACTTCACAGGACTGGCGCTGGTGGCGGCGTTCACGGCCGTCTTCTATTACATCTTCGCCTACTTCAAGGAACAAGCCTGCATCATGCTCTGCCCCTATGCGCGCTTGCAGTCGGTCCTGCTCGACGAGAGCACATCCCTCATCGCCTATGACGAGAAGCGCGGCGAACCCCGCGGGAAGGGGCCGAAAGGCACGCGGGAAGGGTTGGGCGATTGCACCGATTGCCGGCAATGCGTGCTGGTATGCCCTACCGGCATCGACATCCGGCAGGGGAACCAGTTGGAATGCATCGGATGCGCGCGTTGCATCGACGCCTGCGATATGACCATGACCGCCTGGAAGAAACCCATAGGCCTGGTCCGGTACGCCTCCTTGCGGGAATTGCAAGGCAAGCCCGCCGGCGGCGGGAACGGCCGCCTATACGCTTACGGCGGCCTCGCTTTCCTGATGGCGGCCGTATGCCTTGCGCTGCTGTCGCGCAGGCCCGCCATCTCCGCCGATCTGGTCCGCCGCGGCCAATCCCCGTATGAGAAGGTGGCCGCCGATTCCGTCCGCAACGTCTATACCCTTTTCCTGCGCAACAACGGTTCCCGTCGCCGCGTGATACGCATCGGCTGGCAGGGGACCGCGGCCGGAAGCACCAATTGGGATGGACGCGAATTCGCCCTCGCCGGGGGAGCCGCCGCCTCGCTTCCCGTCGATATCATGGTGCCCGCATCCGCATTCACCCGCGGTCGCAAGGATGCCGTCCTGGCGCTCCAGGGAGAGGGCCTGGATCAAAGCATCCCTTTGGGCCTGGCCGGGCCCTGGGGCCGCTGAAGGAGACGATATGACGACCACGACCCTTCCCGCCCCGGCCCCGCGCGGCATGCCCGCATGGATGATCATCCTGGTCCTGTTCATGGGGATCGTGGGGATCGCCAACGGCATCTTCGTCTGGCTATCCTCCCACGGACATCGCGATCTCGTCCGCGAGGATTACTATGCCGCCGGCCTGAAGCAGGACGGCGTCATCGCCCGCAATGCCGCGGCCGGATCCGTTTCCCTGCGACGGGACGGCTCCGACTGGCTGCTGGAGGCCGCGCCGGCTGCCGCATCCGCCACCGGTTGCCGCTTGCGTTTCTACCGCCCCGACGATGGGCGCGCCGATAGGACGGTGACCATGCGCCGCGCCGCCGTCTCCGCCGAACGCGAGACATGGCGCGGGCCCGCGGCCCAGATGCGCCGCGGCCAATGGATCGTCACCGCCATCTGGGACCGCGACGGCGTTGATGTAAGCGAGAAGTCCCTTCATTTGACGGAGCCTTAGCATGGCGGCTTCCGTTACGACCCCGGCGCAGCCGCGGGCCGTTTCCTCAGAGGCTTGCGCCCATTGCGGGCAAGTGCTTCTGCGCACGGCCTTTCCCGGAGCCGACGGCGGCTTCTTCTGTTGCGAGGGTTGCCGGGAAGTGCATGCCTTCCTCGCGGGGGAACGTTGGGCGCCCTATCGGGATTTGATGGAGCAAGGCGGCAAACGCGCGCCGCGGGCCTGGGTGGGCGATGCCTTCCGCGATCGGCTCGCCGCCTTCGATGATCCCCAAGCGCTCGCGCGCCTGGGACGTTGGCAGGGCCGGATGCATGCGGTCAACCTGCGCGCGCGCGATGTGACCTGCGCCGGCTGCGGATTCCTGGTCGAGTCCCTCCTGCGCGATTGCCCCGGCGTCAGCGCTTACGAGGTCGACTTCCTGCATGGCGAAGCGTATCTCGAGTACGACGCGGATCGGACCTCCCTGCGCGCCGTGCTGGAAGGGCTGGCCCGCTTCGGCTATCGCCTGGAGCCGGTGGATGGCGCGGGGGATGCCCGCCCGGGACCCGATCGAGCCCTGCTTTACCGCATCGCGGTATCCGCCTTCTGTTTCATGAACTCCATGGCCTTCGCGGCGGCGGTCTACTCCGGCCTGCCGCGCGGCATGTCGCCCGCGTGGGAGCGCGCCTTCGGCTTGGCCGGCTTCGCGGTAGCCCTCCCCGCCTTTTTCTACGGCGCCCAGCCTTTCTACCAGGGAGCCTGGCGGGCCTGGCGCGCGCGCCGGTTCAACGTGGATTCCACCGTAACATTAGGGTTACTGGTGGCCTTCCTGGCCTCGGCCCATGCGGTCTGGTCCGGGCGGGGAGGCAATTTCTCCGATTCCCTGGCCGGGCTGGTCTTCTTCCTTTTGGTGGGGCGCTGGGCTGTGCGCCGCTTCGAGGCCGGCCTGGCCCTGGAAAGCCGCTGGTTCGAGCGCTTGGCCCCCGGTTATGTCAGCGTGCGGCGGGGCGAAAGCCTGGTGCGCATACCCGCGGAGGCGGCCTGCGCGGAGGATGTGGTGGAAATAGGCGCGGGGGAATACGCGCCCGTGGACGGCGTGCTGGAGGCGGAAGAGGCTTGGATGGACACCAGCCTTTTGACCGGGGAAAGCCGCGCGGCCCGGTTCCGGCGCGGCGATTCCGTTTTCGCCGGCTACCTCAACCTGAAGGGGCGCGCCTCCTTGCGTTTGACCGGCCCGGGGGGACAGACCCGCATTGCGGGATTGCGCCGCGACCTGGCTTCCCTTTCCGCCGGCCGCGGTCCGGTCCCGGACGGTTCCGGAGCCGTGGCGCAACGCTTCACTTTGGCCGTATCCCTATGCGCGGCGCTGGCCTTCGGCTTGCATTTAACTGCGGGCCTTCCCCGGGCGCTGGAATCGGCGGCCAGCGTTTTCATCGTCTCCTGCGCCTGCGCCCTGGCGCTGGCCACCCCCATAAACCGGGGATTGGGGCTCAAGCGCGCCCGCGCCCTCGGCTTCCATTTCCGCGCCCAGGCCGCCCTGGAGGCGTTGCGGGACGTACGCTGCGTGCTGTTCGACAAGACAGGCACCCTGACCTTCACCCGGCGCACGGTTTACGGGTGGGAATGGAGGGAAGCCTGGCGGGCTGACGCCGCGCTCCAGGATGCCGCCCTCCGGGCCTTGCGCGCCGCGACAGCCGCTTCCTTGCATCCCGTCAGCCTATCGGTGCAAACCGCCTTGGAGATCCTCCCTCCCGACGGCCTGCGGGCGCATGCCCCGCGGGAACTGCCCCATTTCGGAATCTTGGCCCGCGTGCCCGGCGCCGATGGACGCGAAAGGGAGATATGCCTTTGCAAATTCGGGGCCTGGAACAAGGACGGAGTCGGACCCGGACCCTTCCAGGAGCTGGGCTACGCCTGCCCGGAAGGCCCTTGGCCATTGGTTCCGGCCGATGCCTGCTTGTTTGTGGACGGCTCCCTGGCGGCCCTGATCCGCTTCACCGAGGAGATCAAGCCCGAAGCGGCGCGCCTGGTCGCCGCCCTGGAAAAGCGCGGACTGCCGGTAGCGCTCCTCTCCGGGGACAATCCGGAAAAGGTGCGGGCCTTCGCCGCAGCCTGCGGGATCAAGGATTGGCGGGCCTCCCTCTCGCCGGAAGCCAAGCGCGGCGCGGCCGAGGAGTATCGCCGGCGTTACGGGCGGCTGCTCTCGGTCGGGGATGGCTTCAACGACAGCCTCCTGTTCGGATCCAGCGATCTGGCCATGGCCGTCGCCGGCGGCGCGGCCGATCGCCTGGAAAGCGTCGACATCCTTTCCTCCGGGGATCGCCCCCTGGCCCTGGCTTCCCTCTTCGCTTTGGCCGATGGCGTAGCCCGAGGCGTGCGCCGGGGTTACTGGGTTTCGGGTTTCTACAATGCCACCGCCATCGCCGCGGCCCTGGCCGGCTGGGTCACGCCCTTATTCGCCGCCGTGCTGATGCCGGTAAGCGGGCTCTCCCTCTGCCTCGTCGCCTGGCTGTCCGTTCCGCGCCGGCCTTGAGGGCAACCTCCAGATACCGGGTTTCCCCCTAACTTCCATCGCTGTTGGTGATTGGGGCGGCCAATGCTTCCTCTAGGCCGGGGGCCGCTATCTTTTCACAAGACCCCGGATTCAGGCGTTATCCTGGGTCTCCAAAATCCGATTCCGAACCTGCGAAGGGGAGGCTGAGATGCGATTATGCTGCTTTTGAAATACAACTCGAATGAATCGGTTGAACACAATCCCGGGATCGAAGCTAAATTCGGGCATGATGATTGAAAGCCGCGTCTCCTTCTTTGATGCTTTGGTAACGACCAGCCGCAAGCTCGAACTTGATTACGAGCAGGCGCTGCAGGATGCGCCCGAAAGCGCCGCGCGCGTCCGCGCGACCGTCGCCGAATTCCTGGAAGGTTATGCCGCCTTCAATAAGATCTCCCCGGAAGCGGCGGTAGCGTCTTACATGGCTACCGTGCGCGGGTATGCGAAAGACATCCGCGCATTCATCCAAACCGGCAAATATCCGCTCGAACTTGATCCCGCTCTGCCGATGCTACCCCGCTTGGATTATGACGTGTTCCTGATCCTGACCATTCTCGTCACAAAGCATCGCTGCGCCATCATGGAAGAACTCCTCAAATTCCCGGCCCGGGGAAAGGCGCTGGTCATCGGCGTGGGGTCGGGAGTGGAACTGGGCTTCATCGGCGCGCCGGCCGGCAGCGATGCGTACGATCTTTATATCAACTCCCACGCCCGCCGAACCTTCCCGGAATGGAATCTGCGCGAGGAGTTTTATCGCCCGTTGGCCGGCCGGCTTTATCAAGCAGTTTACGCCATCGAATTGCTGGAGCATCTGGACGATCCCTACGCGTTCCTGGCCGATTGCCGCGATTCACTGGAGCCCGCGGGCAAACTCGTCGTTACCACGGCGACCAACGTGCCGCAATTCGATCATCGCTGCAATTTCGTATCGGACGATGATTTCGAGCGGCGGGCAGCGGCCCTGGGTTTGAGGCTCGAGCACAAGCAGCCCATCCCGCACGATTATGCCCGCACGCAAATCGGCGCCCGGAACGTGTTTTACGTATTCGCTAAATAGATTCCGCGACCTCCCGGGCGTTCTATTCGAGGCCGTTCTATTCAGCCATGCCTATTCCACCGAAGCGCGGCGGCCATCGCCGGCGAGCGAATCCACAATCCAATTGCAAAGGGTTCGCGCGGACTGGGAATAGAGATGGCTTCCATCGTAGGTGGAATCGCGCAGACTGGAGTTGGAGAAATTGAGGAAGGTGATGGAAAGCTCATCGGCCATGGAAACCATAAGGGAATCGAACTCGGGCAGGAATTCCGTTTCCGCGCGCAGCATTTCCGGGTCTATGGGCGTCCGCACGAGCACCACGCGGCCCATCTTACCCAACTCCGTCGCCATGCGTTTGAGGTATTCCAACCGTAAGGGGGCAAGCTCCTCTCCGGGGAAATAGTCGGCCTTGTAATGCTTCACCTTATCGGCAACCCTTTTCGCATGGGTCGCGCTGTCCATGGGCTGGATTTCCGCGTCCACCCATCCGTCGGCGCTTCTTTTGATTTTTCCCCGTTTACCCAGGGCCTTCATGAAAAGGGGACGATAATAGGAATCGTCGAAATACTTGAACAGATAATCGTAGTTGATCCGGCCCGGTGGAACCACCTTGGAACGGACGAAGGAGTTGGATTCGACGAACGTGGAGGAGTCCGCATGGGCGTTCGCGCTCTTGGCCGCGAACAGCAGCGGTCCCACCTCGATGATGAAAAGGCCGTGGCGCGTACCCGGTTTCACCTTGGACATGACATGCCGATAATAATCCGGGCCGAATTTGGCCGCGCCGTTGAAGCAGAAATTGTAGAGGGGACGCTCGAATTCCAGCCGGGAATCGCTGAAGATCGAGGGTTGCAGGCCCATTTGCCCGCGCGAGGAGCCGATTATCAGCGATGGCGAGGGAGGCGCTGAGAATTTGGCGTGGATCCAGTCACCGTCCTGCACCCAGGTGAAATAGAAATGGATGCCGGCCGCGAAGCTTGCCGCGAACAGGCAGAGCTTGAGGAGCAAGGTGGCCGGAGAGCGCTTTTGGGGTGTAGGGTTTGCGGGAGCTCGGCCCGGTGGCGTCTCACTGCTCAGGTCGGTTAAGGTTTGGATTGGATAGCGTTGCACATGTCCTCCGCGCTCGCTAGAACATGAAATAGATGAATTGATGCTGGCTGAAGCGCCCCAGCAGGAAGATGCAGGACGCGCCCGCGTAATAGGCGCCCCAGCGCTGCCAAGCGGGCCGGGTCGCCAACCAGGCGCGGAGACCGCTGCCCGATGGCGTTCCGTATTCCTGGATCAGGTGGACGCAGAGAACCACGGCTATGCCGAAGCAGCCTATCAGAAGCTCGAACTTGTCCCCGCCCAGGTTTAGCAGGTCATTCAGGCTTCCGCCGACGAAGAGATGGGATGCGATGTAAAAGCCGTCTCCCACCGACGCGGCGCGGAAAAATACTTGGGTGAAGCAGACATAGGCGAATGTGACCGCCCAGCCGGCCAAAGCGAACAGGCGGGGCCAGCGTTTTCCGGCCCGCTTCCGCGCCTTGCGCGTGATACCCTCCACGGACAAACCGATTCCGTGCAGCACCCCCCAGATGATGAAGGTCCAACCCGCGCCATGCCAGATTCCGCTCAAGAGAAAGGTGAAGAGGGAGGCCACGACGATGGCGGCCATGCCCCAATCGCGGTAGGCGATGGTAAGCGGGGTATACACGTAGTCGCTGAGCCAGGAGGACAGGGATATGTGCCACCGCTTCCAGAATTCGGACAGCGACCCCGCCAGGTACGGCCGCCGGAAGTTGGGAGGAAAATCGAAGCCCATGATCTGGAGCGTCCCGATGGCGATGTCGGTATATCCCGCGAAATCGCAAAGGACCTGGAAGGCGAAGCAAACCGTCGCCGCCGCCAGGGCGATCCCGGAAAAGGAAGTCGGATTCTTGTAAACGGCATCCACCAACACCGCCAGGCGATCGGCGACCACGACCTTCTGGAAAAAGCCCCAGGCCATGAGCAAAAGCCCGCTCTTGATCCGATCATAATCGAATGCCATGGGAATACGGAATTGCGGCAGCACCTTGGGAGCCCGGGAAATCGGTCCCGCCACAAGTTGGGGAAAGAAGGAGACGTAAAGGGCGTATAAGCCGAAATGGCGTTCGGGTAAAGTAGTTCCCCGGTAAACATCGATGAGGTAGCTAAGGGTATGGAAGGTGAAAAAGGAAATGCCCACGGGCAGCAGAATACTGTGATTTGGCAAGGCGCGCGGTATCTGCAATAGGCCGAAAACGGCATTCAACTGATCGGCGAAGAAATTCCAATACTTGAAGTAAACCAAAGTTCCCAGCAGTACCGCCACTCCGGATAGGAGAATCCCTTTCCGTTTTTGCGCATCCTGGGTGCGCCCCAGCCAATGACCGCAGGCCCAACTGACGGCGGTGGAGCCCAGCAATAGCAGGGCATATTCCGGACGCCAACACATATAGAAGTAGTAGCTGGCCGCCAGCAGCAGCACCCAACGTAGCCGGTGAGGGAGGGAAAAGTAGGCGATGAGCAGCAGGGGAAAAAATATCGCGAAGTGAGTGGAATTGAACAACATGGAATTATTACCGGTGGAGGGAATCTAACCGAACCGATTTTGAAACGGCTCGCGAGATGCTTCAACCGGTTTTCAATCGGGTTTCAAGGAGCTACAATGCGGCGGCGATCACCGTGTCCCTGGCCTGGATGACACTATCCATGTCCGCCGCCGGGCCGATGCCGGCAGGCCCCGGCCTACTAGCGCCGGTCCGGTGCCGGCCTTTTCAAAGGCCAGCTTGGTTCCGTCTTCCGATGCGGCAAAGGTCGCGTTTCCGCTCATTCCAGTCTTCATAGTCGCGGACATGGCGTCACCTCCCGACGCGGCCGCCTTGTCGTTCGGGGCGCATGCCGTCGTCATTGCCAATAAGAGGAACAGTTTCTTGAGCATGTCTTCTCCTTTTGCGAAGGGGAATCGCTATGGCCTGTTTTCAAGGCTGTGGTCATGCCTTCAAATCAGGGGCTGATCCTTTAATGGCAAGCTTAAAGAGAGTGTCGAACAGAGGCCCGATACAGCGCTCTCAACCAAATTGAGAGCAGGAATTACACTACGAATATCTCAATTTCACATTAATTTAGACCACTATTTTAAGATCCGAAACTTATTGACTTATATTTTACACTACGCTATCTTGAGGTATGAACCCCAGCCTCTTTACTGGGCGGATTTCCTGGATCGTACGCGTTTATTGCCAACCGAAGCTAATGAGGTGCCTATGCGAGTCCCCCCTAAATTCCTGATCGCTTTTGCCGTTGGATTCCTTTTCCCGATCCAGAACGCCCTCGCCATCGGCGATCAGCATGGGTTGTTCCGCAGCCAATCCACCCAAGGGGCCCAATGGATGGGGACGGCCGTCATCGAGGATGAGGAATTCCGGATCACGGTCCACCCAGACTATCTGGACGTCGAACTCGATTGGGTATTCAGGGTCGGCGGTAAGGATCAACAAGGGCCGGAAAAATTCCAGGACGCCCTGGAAATCGTCGGCAATCTGAATCTGGCCAAGAACTCGGTGGTGGTGGGCATGCTGACCTGGTGGAAAGGCGACCTTCTCATGGGGAAATTGAAAACTTCCAAAACGGCGCGCGCCGATTATGAAGAGGTGGTGCAACGGGATGCCGACGCCCCGCCGCCGCCCCGCGATCCGGTGTTGATCGAATACGGATGGGGGCTGGACAATTACGATATCTCCATTTTCCCCGCGAAATTCGGTGACACGCGGAAAGTCCGCATCCATTACCTGATTCCCGCGAGCTCGATCGGCGGAACCGTGAAGATACCCTATCCCTATGCCTTCAGCGAAAACGCCAAGGTGACCATCCAGGCCGGATCCGATATCGCATCCTATAAAATCGAGGCCGGGAAAGCGATGGTCCCCTTCAGCAACAAATCCCCCTTGCCCTTGAGCGAGACCGAATTCTCCTTCAAGGCCTATGGCGCAAATGGCGGCTCATCCCAGGCGCCCCGGGTCCAATACATCGTTCCCGTGCTTGCGGAGGAACCGGAAGGTTCCCGCTTCTATGTGGGAGAGGTGAATCAACCGGATCTGAAAGGCCAGGCCGCCCATATCGTGGTGATGGACGCCCGGAAAATCATCGCGCAAAGCGATTTGAAAGAGGACTTCGTCATCCTCTGGCGTTGGAGCCATACGGCCGTTTTGAACGCCTATGCCGGCCAAATAGTCGGCCAAAGCAGGCTGCTCAAGGCCCTCCTGTCCAAGCTCGAAGGAGCCAACAAGCGGGCCGCGTTGATCATCGACAAGGAAGGGGGCGAAAGGATCACTTTTGCCCTGGCTAAGGCCGACGATCCGGGCCATGCCAGGATGATCGCCTACCTGGATTCCCTCGCGACCCTGGCCGTCCAGGAACCGCCGGTGGTGGCCAACAGGCCGGATTATCAATTGGCGGCGGAGGTGGTCAAGGCTCAAGCCGAGTTTGAATCCGCCTTGAAGGCCGCTATGGAACTTTTCGATGGAAGCGGGAATATCCGGCACTTGTTGATCCTGACCGCCGGGCCTCAATTGATATACAACTATTCCGCAACGGTTGAAGTGAAGATTGACAGCCTGGTTCAAGTGGCCAGTCTGGTGGACTATGCTGAACATATGGATTTGGGATTGGCCATCAATCCGGACGATCGCGCGTTTTATTGGCCTGGCGCCAACCTTTCCGGTATCCTGATCCAGAATACCCTCAACCTGGAAGTGGCGGCGGTGATCAGCAACGGGAATCAGCTCTGCAGCCTTGCGGTGGCGGGTCCGCCGGATCTGAAAAACCCGTACCAAAGCGGGAAAAGCGAAATCGAAAAGCATGTGTTCACTGCGCCGGTTCTCCTTCCCAAGGTTCATTGGACTATAACCCGGGACGGCAAGGTCATCTCCGAATTCGAGGAAACCGCCGGCCTGGTTCCGGTGGAAAATCCGCTGGCGCTGGCGCAATTGCTGGGCGCTTCCCGCGCGTTGACGCCCATGGCGGCGCGATTGCCGCGCTCCCTGTCCGCGGCCGTCGGTTTCGTGGACAGCACCTACTCACTGGTCGCCTTGGAGGAGGACAAATTGACCGCTGTCGAAGCCGACCGGTACGCCTCGGCGGGCCTACCACCCTTATCCGCGGCTGAAATCAAAGCCAGCCCGGAGGATTTGCTTTCCCTGCCGGCCTCGGAATGGATCCTGGAAAATCCGCCCCAAAGGATTTGGAATTATGGAAACTCCGGCCTGTATGCGGGTCGCGGCGGATTCGATTTCGGAGTGGTGATGGATGCGGTAAGGGAATCGGGTCCCATCCCCAAAGGAATAGGCCAAGCCGGTGCCTTCATGCCGATGCCCATAGCGGGGGAATATTACCTCCCGTCCGCGGCGGCCTATCCGGATTATACCCGGGAACTCGCCGCGGGAATAGTTTCCGCCAGGCAGGCCAAGGCACGGTCGCCGCTCGCCCGGGTCAAGGGCCGATTTTTGTTGCTGGAGCTCCCGCAGGCGCGGGACTTGGCCGCCCGGAATTCCGATAAGGCGGGTACCGTTCAGGTGGAGATCTTCGATATAGCGGGATCGCTTCTCTTTTCGGAAAGCTTCCCCTCATCGGCGGGAAAGGCCGGCATTGAAATACCCTTGAGCCGGGTTTCCAGCCGGGGCGGCCTATGCCTGCTGCGATTCAAATCCTCCCTCGGGCCGATGACGCAGAAAATTTGGCTGCCCTCCCTATGAAAGCCCATGGCTGACGCGAAGGTCCAGGGCTTTGGTTAAAGGTTTATGGCTCCACATAGCGCCATAGGCCTTCCGCCCACCGCGAGCAGGCCCAGGCATACATGGAATACACGTTCTTTTCCGTTCCCCACACCACCGCTTCCGGCCTTTCATCGCTGGTGACCTTGGACCAGGTAACCCCGTAGTCGGCGCTTCGCATTATGGTACCCTGGAAATCATACGCGCCGCCCACCCACATATTCGATCCTCGTTGGAATATCCGGGCGTTCCCATGGGGATGTTCCAATCTGCTCAGACCGGAGGGCGTGCTCCAGTTAACACCACTATTAGTGGTTCTCCCCGGGCTGGAGCCGTTCTGGCCGATGGCGAGCCAAGTGGTACGCGTGGCGGCGGCATTGCCCATATCGATGAAGAAGGGATAGACGGAAACCCCGCCTCCCAGCGTGCCTGGGCCCGCCTTATGCCAGGTGACCCCGCCATCGGTGGATTCAATCACGTCCGGGGCTTCATGCAGCCCGCTCAGGAGGTGGGCGGGATCGTATGGATCTATGGCGAACGAATAAGGGTCGAAGCCGCCGGTGGAAAGCGTATCGAAGCTGATCCCGGCATCCGTGGACTTGAAGATCCGCCCATATGGTCTTTTTTGGAGCCGCTTTTACGCAGGTCCATCCATCGCTCGTTGCGATCCCCGATGTCGAGGCCGGTGAACATGCAGGTACGGTCCGGGAATATCATAACCACCGTATATCTTCCCGGCGCGCGCCCCACCCCCTGCACTTCGAGTTTTCCCGCGTCATCGGTAGCGCGGAGCGCATGGAAAACACGGAGTCCGTTGCTTGCGTATACATCGACGGATACAGGCTTAGAGCGTATCGTAGAGTAGATCATCATGCGGTTACCGCGTAGAAGGACGCGTATCGAAGCACGGCCGCGCCTCCGATCCGGAATGGCATTCGTTCCCGTCAGGGAAAAGGCGCCCGAAGCGGATGTGGTTGTAGATGCTCCCGTGATTTCCAAAAGCTTCACGCTCGCCCCGCCGATGCCCTGCGAGCCAGCGCTATCGATTACGGTGCCGCTGATATTGAATGCCTGGGCGAAACGAATGCCGGCGAGAAGGACCAAGGCCGCGGCAGTCTTGCATGCGTATTTTCGGATGGACATCGGGACCCCCCTCGGTTTTCGCCGGATTCCCCCCTCCTAGAACTCCATCGAGGCGCCCAGCCCCCAATGCCAGAAATGGCCATCCTCACCCGGGTCGGTGAGTATTCCTACCTCCGGCATCAAGGTGAATCCATCCTCGCCAGGCCGGATGCCCAAGCCTCCGCTGAATGCCAACAAAAAATGGTCGTCGGAATCGTTCAGGAAATAGAGGCCTGTGGTGGAAAAGTTGATATCCAGGAACCGGGCCGCGGGGAAGGTCAGGTACAGGGAGGGGTGGAGTTGCCAGCTTTCCCCTTCGTCCACATTTTCACCGAACATGAAGCCGATGGGCATGCCGATGGCCAGCTTGTCCTTGATTAGCCCGTACTTCAAAGCCACATCGAGGTAATTGTATCCCATGTCATCGATCAAACTATAGTGGCCTTCCACCCTTTCGTAACGCGATTGCAGCTCCAGTCCGTTACCAAGGCCCACGCCGCCTTGCAACCCGAACTGGGAGGTCATCCATCTCGATTCGCCGTTATTGCTGAAAGTGACCACGGAGGCGGAGGGGCTGACGGAATACCGCCCCTCCTCCAAGGTTCTGGCTCCCTGGAACGCGGAGTATATGTAACACCCTTGCGTGCCCAAGGCCGAGATCGCCAGAGCGCAAGACATGCACAAGGTTTTCCAGTTAGATGCGTACATGGGAAGTCCTTCCTGGATGCGGGGATTTCGGGCTGATATGGATTGTACCCCGCCGCATCTACATGGTCAATGCCATGCTGGGGACGAAACGCCTGCTCCCCGCTTGACGGATGCATGGCGCTCCCTCGCCATCACCCGCGCGATCCGGACCATATCCAGGCCCGCCCGGAGCATGTGCCAGGCGCTGAGCTTGGAACCGGGCTTGTGCCTCCATGCCCTCAAAGGCTCTTCCAGGATCCGGTCGGGAGCCAGGCGATTCCCTGATCCGTCCCCAACCAGGAGGCGGCCCAGCAACTCCACGTCGAAGGCCCAACTGGATAGGAAAGGCCGTTGCAGGGCCGACTCCAGGGCCGGCGTGCTCTTGAAAAGCTTGGCGCCGCATTGGGTGTCGTATACCGGCAGCTTGAGGGCCCAGGAGGCCGCCGACGCGAAAATACGGCCCAGGTAATGGCGCGCCGGTTGGCGCCGCACCTCCCTTCCGAGCAAGGAAACCCGGGCGCCCATCAGCACCTCCATCCCGCTCGCATGGTAAAGCTCGATCAAGCGCTGCATCTCCGGCGTAGAGGTGGAAAGATCCGCGTCCATGTAGCCGACCACGGAGGCACCTCCAGCTAAAGCCGCCCTCAATCCCGTTCTTACCGCCTCGGCCTTGCCCTGATTGCGATCGAGAGCCACCAGGGAAATCCTTCCGGGCGAGCGGGAGCAAAGCCCAGCCAGGATCATCCGCGTATCATCCCTGGATCCATCGTCCACGAACAACAGCGCCGGCGCGCCTTCGCGGGAATCGGCGAAGGCGAGAAAAGCCTCGGCGTCCAGGCGGGACGCCTCGTTGTAGCAGGGCACCACCAAGGTGCAGCGGCCGTTCATGGCTTGCGGCCCAAGGCCCATGCGCTTAAGCCCGGCAAGACCGTCCCCGATGCCGCCAGAGCCAGGGTCAGGCCATTATCCATCCGCAAGGCCAGGTCCACGCCCTGGGTCAGCCATCGGGAGCCGTTCCACGCCCCCGCATCCGTTTCCGCCTGCGCGGCCGCTTGTTCCGGAAGAGGGCGGGAATGGATGCCCTTCAGCTTCTCCCCCAGCTTCGCCAGCAAGCGGGGCAGTATCAGGCTATGGAAAGCGCCACCGCGGGCTTCCAGGTTAAGACCGCTGCGGGAGAAAAGGGACGGCAGCTCGGAGAGTCGGTAGCGGCGATGATGCCCCAGCGCCACGTCATGCGCCGTGAACAGGGACATGAAGGCGGGAACGCTTACCAGCGCCCTGCCCCCGGGCTTCAAGGCGCCCTTCACCCATCCCGTCAGGGTGGCCGCGTCGTCCGGCACATGCTCGATCACGTCCAGCAACAGCAGGAGATCGAACGCGCCCCGGGGAGGCTCGGCGGTATAGGAGATGCCCGGGGACGCGACGCTCCGCAATTGCGACAAGGCCGAAGGGGAATAGTTGGGATCGAAACAGACTATAGCGCTGTCGGGCGCCAGGCGGGGCAAAAGACGGGAAGCGAAAAACCCGTCCCCGGCGCCGATATCCAGGATCCGGCAAGGGGCGGGTAGGGTGCGTCGGGCGGCGAGGAGTTCCCCGAACAAGCGGGCCCGCGCCCTTTCCCAGGGGTGGCGTTGCGCAAGGCCTTCCCTAACCTCGCGAAGATCCATCGTCCGTCTCCATTCGGGGCAATCCGAGAGCCGCGATCCAGGATCTTCCGGCGCGGGCCGGATGCCGGCATTGGCCGGCTATCAGGGAAAAGCCGGCGTGTGGGGAAAAAGTGTAGCAATTTCGGGGAATCGAATCCGCTTTAGCGGCGATGGATCTCGATGCGGTAAGCGCCTTCGGCCAATCCCGGGCTGGCCAGGCTGCCATCGGGCTGATCGATTTCCTGGCGCAAAAGCAGGGTCCCGTTGCTGGCGTACACATTCAATGTCGACGGCAAAAGGGAAACGCCGTTCCAACGGATGATTCCGCTCTTGAGGCTTACGTTGCCGGGAATCTGCTGCGTCAGCCGTGCGCCTTTATCCAGTGCCGTGGTCGCGGAACCGGGGCCGGGCGCGGGCCAGGTGAACGTCGTTTTGCCACCCACCTTCGATTTCGACATCAGCCAAGGCACCAGCAAGGGGCTTTCATAAGCCTCCAACCAACCGGAACCATGATCGCCGTTGACGATTTCCGAGTACAGGTACAATGAACCGCCGGCCACCGCTTTACGCAGCGAATCCACGGATATGCCGGTGGGATTGGCCATATTGCGGCTGGAAACGAAACGTACGATGGGGATCTTGGCCGCTTCCACGGCCGTCACCAGCTGGCGATCCGGGGCCACGGGAACGGTTCCGTCGGCGTTGCCGTGCGAAATCCAGAAAGGCGTTTTGGTCATGACGTCTACAGTATTGAGTTTGTTTTCCCCCGCGCATGGGAAAGCGGCGGCGAATTTGTCCGGATAGCTCATCATGATGGCCTCGGTGCCGATGCCGCCCCAGGAAAGGCCTCCGACGTAAAGGCGGGTGGTGTCGATGGGGTAAATCTTGATCAGGGAATCGATGACCTTGATGGCCGCGACCGCGGGAAGGCCCGCAAACCCCTTTTGGGCGGCCGTCCCGGTATTGAAGTAACCCCACTCATACGAGGAGCTGGGGCATTGAGGATACAGTACGAAAGCCTGGTACTTGGTCTTGACGCTGTCCAGCATCCATTGGCGGGCGATTTCGGATTGGTTCACCTGGTTCTTGTTGTCGACGCCGCATTCCCCGATCCCGTGCAGGTTCATCACCAGCGGGTATCTCTTCTGGGTGGAGATGTTCTTGGGGACGTAAAGGCGGAAGAACATGTCCTTGCCGTCGGACATCTTGGTGCTGCTCGCTTGGCAGGAATCCGCCGGAGCGGCTTGGGAAGGCGCGATTGCGGCTCCGGCCAAAAAGGCCAGGGCCGCCAGGATACCATGACGGAACATATAAACCCCTCTGAATGCTAATGACCTGACTGAATCCGTGCTTATTTCGGCAATACGTCCAGGCTCTTTGCCGATGCGGACGGAACCACCGGGACCCGGCCCAGGATGTCCACGACCGCCCCGCTCCCGATCGAGAATACGGGTACCGAGGCCGTCCCTTGCAGGTTACCCGAGGCCCGGCGCATGGGCTGGATGGTGGGGAAATTGATTCCGGTCACGCCGCCCGGGCCCTTCGCCGCGAATTCCTTGCGCTTGGCGCTGATGGCCGGATCAGCAGCTGCCATCGCGGTGATAAGGGCCTGGATCATCTCCGTCTTGGGGGCGGGCGTGCTTCCGCTGTAGAGCAGGCAACCGCAATTGCTGCCGATCCAGGAATTGGCGTCCGAGAGGCCCCAGGTCACGAAGGACACGCAATTGTAGTTCTCCAGGCAGGCGGTCAGGAGATTGGTCCAATCCGAGGCCTTGGCGTTGGTGATGTCGATTTCCGTAAGGGAAATCCGCAATCCCAGATCCCCGAAACGCTTGATGTTCGCCGAGATGTCGTCCTTCTTGAACCCGCTGCCCAGGTGGCATTGCAGGCCGATGCCGTCGACGGGCACCTTGTTGGTCTGCCACTTCTTCGCCAGGTTGAACATGGACGTCGACTTCCCGTTGACGCCGTCACCGCCGAAGTCGTTGTAGTACAGATAACCGTTGTTTCCAACGGCGCGCCGTGACATGGCGAACGCCGAGTCCAGATAATCGTCCCCGATGTTCGTCCGCCAAAAGTTGACTTCGAGGCTGGAGCCCGAGGTGATCTCGTTCAACACGTCCCATTCCAGGATCTTGGTCTTGAAATGCCCGCCCACGTTTTCGATGTGGTTCCGCATGATCGTAAGCCCCGTGGTGCGATCATGGATCGCGTTTTTAGCCGGGCCGGCCTGATCGCGCCAAATGAAGTTATGGCCGCGCATCTTCATCCCGTTGGCGGCGGCGAAAGTGTAAACCGCGTCCCCGCCCGTATACTTGTAGGTTCCGATGGGGTTCTCGGTGCCCTCGAACTTCATTTCGTTCTCGCATACGACCATGTTGAATTGCTGTTTGACGATGGTGGCGTAGGCGGAAGTGGCGTTGTTGACCTGGTTGCTGTTGGTCGCGATGCCGATGTTGAGGCCTACCGCGGCCGCGGCATCCTTCAAGGTGGTTGCCGTTTGCGCCGAAGCGATCGAGGCCGAGAGGGAAAGCGCCAGTAAAGCGGAGGTTGAACGGCGGGTCATAAATGCTCCATGGATTAAGATCGGGCTCATGCCGGCCCATCATATCAATTGCAGAAAGGATGTTGGAAACCCTCTGCGCCATTTTAGGGCGGACCCATTTTTTCTGCTTCCCATGTTTTTCCCTGAGTGCCCCCAATTCCGATCCCGGTCCATAGCGTACAGTCCTAGGTCGAAATTATACAGATCCGGTTTTTCGATTTGACTTGTTGCGGGAATGTTGGAAATGTGGGGATGCCCGCATATCCCCATATGGCTGATTCGTCACCTGCCCCGGAACATTGACAGCGGCGTTGCCGCGCCGGCTCTTTTTCCTCGGCCCGGAATATGGCCTGCCGACCAAGGGATCCTCGAGTAGATTCAATCAAACCGATCCATACCGGCCCCCACCCGGGGCAGTCACGGATTATGGGCGGAAGAATTTTTTCCGGGCCCGGTCTGGGCGGAATAACCGGAGAATAAGGCCTTTACATCTAAGCCACATTGGCGTTTTTAGGAATACACTCGAAATATGGAAAAGTCTGTTTTGGCCGGCGGCTATTCCTTATTCCGGTATTTTTCCGACATGGCTTATTTCGCGAAGGATTTGGAAGGCCGCTTCATCGCGGCCAATTCCGAATTCATCGAGATGGCGGGCCTGAAGAAAGCCCCGGAAATCCTGGGCAAAACGGATTTCGATATCTGGCCGCGCTTCCTTGCGGAACTTTACGTCAAGGACGATACGCGCGTACTGGAAACGAGCGAGCCCACGGTCAACCGCATCGAATTGGTGCTATGCCGCGACCGTTCCTCCGATTGGTTCACCACCACCAAGGTTCCTCTCCTGGACGCATCGGGTTCGGTGATCGGCCTGGAAGGGGTTTGCCGCTATTTCAAGAAGGCGAACGCCCCGCTGAACCAGTTCATCAGCATGCCGGGCGTCATTGATTTCATCACCCAGAATTACCCCAACAAAATCGATATCCCGGCGCTGGCGGCGATGATATCCTTATCGGTCAAGCAATTCGAGAGGAAGTTCAAGCAGGAATACGGGGAAGTGCCCGTACGCTATATCCAGCGCATCCGGCTGGACGCGGCCCGGCAACTGCTGGCCATGTCGCGCCTGCCCATCGCGCAGATCAGCCGGGAAACCGGCTTTTACGATAGCAGCCATTTCGCGCACCAATTCCAGAAATACACCGGGCTATCCCCGACCGCCTTCCGGAACAAGCATTTGCAAACCCAAGCGCCCGTGCCCAAACCGGATCTTCAATCCGAGGTCACCCCGTAGCGGTCAGGAACTCCAGCACCGCGGCCGAGAAGGCCGGCGGGTTTTCCAGGAAAGGCATGTGCGCGCAATTCTCCAACTCGAGAAAGCGCGCCGGGCCCGGCAAGGATGCCGCCAACCGGAGCGACTCCTCGCGCGGCGCATAGCCGTCCTCGCTTCCCCGCAATACCAGGCAGGGCAGTTCGGCATGGCGCACCAGGCTTTCCGCCGAGACCGCCATCAAGGATTCGATTTCCTCCAGGTAAATCGATTGGGATTGGGATTCCCAGAGCCGGGCGAACAGGGCCGCGCATTCCGGGTTGCCGTTCAAGGAAGACCGCGAGAAGTTCCCCATCGCCACCTTCCATCCCAGCCCGCCCATTCCCGACTTGAGGATAACCGCCCTTCTTTCGGTGAGGCGCTGCCGGATGGAATCGGTTATCTTCGGCATTCCGCCCACGAAAATGAATGACCGCAATTTGGCGGGCACGGATGCGGCCAGTCGCAAAGCCAGAATGGTTCCCAAGGAATGCCCCAATATCGAGATCGGTTCCGCTTCATGCTCGAGGATATATGCGGCTAGAATTTCGGCGCACCGCTCCACGGAAAAAGCCTCTCCCTCCACCCGGTTCGCGCCGGTGCCGGGGAGGTCCAGCGCCACCACCCTGAAGCGGTCCTGCAGCCGGATAGACAATCCTTTGAACCACTCCGCGCAGCCGCCTATGCCGTGCAGGCAAAGCAAGGTATGGCCTTGGCCCGAGGCTTGCAGCACCAGGTTATCGGATCCCGAGGGCATGGATGGGGATACCAGAAGCGCCTCCTTGGCCGGCACGGTTTGAGACGGAACTCAAATAGCAAAGGTTGACCGCACGGACAATCCAAGGTCGGGAAAATGACGGGGACCTGCCCCAAAGGTCGATTCCCGCCAAAAATTACCCCCCATCGTCCATTTTATACATTCGGCGATACCTGCCTGGTCAAGCCTAGTCCGGGTCTTTAGGTTACGCAAACCGGGAGGTGGAAATTTGCTACTTACATATGGCCTGTAGAAGATAAGTTGCTTAAATCCAAGTCCGCTAATGGACCCATTCAATAGAGGGAAAAATGCCTGGTAAAGTATTGATCATCGTCGGCGATGGAGGCGAAAGCTATGAAACCCTGTACGCGAATCATCGCCTGAAAGAAGACGGTTTTACGCCCGTCGTGGCCGCTCCCTCCAAGCGGTCATTGCACCTCGTCATTCACGATTTCGAGCCGGGTTGGGATACCTACGTGGAACGGATCGGTTACCGCATGGACGCGGATATCACCTTCGCGGAAGTCGATGTGCGCGACTATATGGCGGTGATCCTCATCGGAGGCCGCTCCCCGGAATACCTGCGCAATGATCCGAAAGTGATCTCCCTGGTGCGGGCTTTCGACGAAGCCGGAAAGGGCCTTTTCGCCCTTTGCCATGGAGTGCAAATCGTGGCTGCGGCCGGCTTGGCCAAGGGCCGGCGGGTCACTTGCTACGAGCATGTACGCTGGGAAGTGGTGGCCGGCGGAGGAAAGTACGAAGACAGCGAGAGCGTCCGTGACGGAAATCTCATCTCCGCCCGTACCTGGCAGGATCATCCCGGATTCTACCGCGAAGTCATGTCATGGCTACGTGAGCGATCCGGATCGGAAGCCCGCAAGTAATCCAGGGGGGATGGCCCCCCGTCATTTCCAATGAGAACGAATACCTAAGCGCTTCCCCCGCTAGGGGAAGCCTCCCGGTTGACGAAAAAAACACCTCTCCGCCGCGCCAGACCCGGCTCCAGACTATCTTTTCGGACCACGCCGCAGTAATCCCGCCGACGGCCGGGCGACGAGGCCATAATACCGCCATGATGAAAAACGTCACCATCAAGGATATAGCGAAGCAGTTGCGGATTTCGGCCGCCACGGTATCGCGCGCCCTGCGGGATCATCCCAACATCAGCTCCGAGCGCAAGGAATCGGTTTGGGAGGTGGCTGTGCCGCACCCGCCTCATCATCCGGGAAAGCACGTAAAAAGGCGTTCCCGCTACTTGATCAGGATTCTTTTGATTCTCGCGTTCGAGGGTCCAGATACCCTGACGAAATAAAACCCGGGCTGCAGGCCGCTCAAATCATAACTCCGATTGCCCTGGCCATTCTTGAAAAGAATCACGGCTCCGTTCAGGTTCATGACCTTCACGGAATACGACTTCGCATAGCTTACGTCCAGATGATTCGCGGAAAATGTGATGACATCCCCATCCAATTTCGGCCTGCCTAGAACGGGAACCGCATCGTATTTCCCGTTCAAGTATTGCATCCAGGCCCAGGTGGCCTTCTTCAACCAGTCGCCTACGAAATCATTGGATCCATGCCCCAGGCAGGTGTAGATATACTCGCCGCCTCCGGAAGGCCATTTCTTAAGCCAGGTGAATTCATGCACGCTCTCGCTATCGAGCGCCGATGTCGGCATTACGGTTTGCATGATGGTGACGCCTGGTTTCCCGCGGGGATACTTGTTTAACCCCCAGATTTCGGTATACGCGGAAATATTCGCCGTCCCCAGGCTGTTCTCCTCCCACATATTCTTGAGGGCTGGAACATTGCTCACTTCGGGATCCATATCCAGTGAGAACGTACCGTGACCATTGCTGACAAAATAAGAACCATCGTGCAAGGAATCCGTCCACCATGGCCAATACCCCGAGTAAGGGTAGTTATGGATAGTCTCATGATAACCGATGGCCTTTCCGCCGTTCGCGAAATAGATCTGAATGATGGCTTGGTCGGACTTATTAGGAAACGCATATTCTCCGCAATTCGCAAAAAGGACCACGTCCTGGTTCTTCATGTCGGCCAAGGCGGCTTGCTTCTGTGCGGCGGAATCCTTTGGTTGGGTGATGGTAAGCGTGAATTGATGTTCGGTACTCAAGGCATTCATCATGGCTACGAAAGCAGGAACCACCTCCGGATGCAGCATCTCGCTCCCCCCGTAATCGATGAAGAGCGTTACTTTTTTCACCTCTGCGGATACCAACCCGCTGCACAAAGTCAAAAATAACGCGGTTGCTACTTTGAACTTATGCTTCATCGCACCCTCCCAATTTTATGAACTGATTCGGGCGGAAAAGGGTTTCGTTTCCTCATGCCCCACTCCCCTTGGCTTCCTCTCGCTACTTTATCAGGATTCTTTTGACTCTCGCATTCGAGGGTCCTGATACCTTGGCGAAATAAAGCCCGGGCTTCAGGCCGCTAAAATCATAGCTATGGTTGCCTTGGCCCTTTTTCGAAAGGATCACGGCTCCTTTCAGGTTCACGACCTGCACGGAATATGGCTTCGCGTAGCTTACCTCCAGATGATTCGCGGAAAAGACGAGGGCATTCCCATCCAATTTCGGCCTGCCTAGAGCGTCAGGCACCTCGTATTTCCCGTTCAAGTATTGCATCCAGGCCCAGGTGGCCTTCTTCAACCAGTCGCCCACAAAATCATTCTCTCCATGCCCCAGGCTGGTATAGATATACTCTCCGCCTCCGGAAGGCCATTGCTTAAGCCAGGTGGTTTCCTGCACAGTCCGTGGCGGCGCTATGGTTTGCATGATGGTAATGCCTGGTTTCCCGCGGGGATACTTGTTTAAGTCCATAATTTCGGTCGACGCGGAAATATTCGCCGTCCCCAGACCGTTCTCATCCCACATTTTCTTGAGGGCTGGAACGTTGTTCACTTCGGGATCCATATTCAATGAGAACGTAGTGTTGGGATGGCCGACAAAATACGAACCATCGTGCAGGACATTCGTCCACCAAGGCCAATAGCCCCCGTGCCAGGCGTCGATGGTCGCGTGATAACCGATGGACTTTCCGCCGTTCGCGAAAAAGTCCTGGATGATGGCTTGGTCCGCCGCAGTAGTGAAAGCTTGATTCCCGATATTCGCGAAAAGCACCACGTCCTGATTTTTCATGTCGGCCAATGCGGCTTGCTTCTGTGCGGTGGAATCCCTTTTTTTGGTGGTTGTAAGCGTAAATTGATGTTCGGCACTCAAGGCTTTCATCATAGCTACGAAAGCCGGAACCGCCTCCTCATGCTCAATGGCGGTTCCATCCCCGTAATTGATGACGAGCATTACCTTTTTGACTTCTGCGGATACCCACCCGCTACACAAAGTCAAAAGGAACGCAGTTGCTAATTGGAACTTATGCTTCATCGCACCCTCCCCATAGTATGAACTGATTCGGGCGGAAAAGAGAACGATACTTAAGGCGAATTCGCGGGTGCTGAAAAGAGAATCGAGAATCGGGCGGGGATCGCGGGGGAAGAGAAAATGTCGGTTTGAGGCGGGGACAAGGGGGTTGGAAAGGGGTCTTCGTTTCCCCCTGCTCCAACCCCCTTGGCTCCTTATCACTACTTGATAAGGATTCTTCTGACTTTCGAATTCGAGGGTCCTGATACCTTGGCGAAATAAAACCCGGGCTGCAGGCCTTTCAAATCATAGCTTTGGCTGCCCTGGCCATTTTTTGAAAGTACCACGGCTCCGTTCAGGTTCATGACCTTGACGGAATACGGCTTCGCATAGCTTACATCCAGACGGTTCAAGGAAAATGCGATGGCGTCACCATCCAATTTCGGCCTGCCTAGAGCGGTCACCACCGGGTCGTATTTCCCGTTCAAGTATTGCATCCAGGCCCAGGTGCCCTTCTTCATCCAGTCGCCTACGAAATCAGCGGATCCATGCCCCAAGCAGGTATAGATATACTTGCCGCCTCCGGAAGGCCATTTCTTAAGCCAGGTGAATTCATGCACGGTCCGCGGCGGAGCTACGGTTTGCATGATGGTAATGCCTTTTTTCCCGCGGGGATACTTGTTCAAGTCATAAATTTCGGTCGATGAGGAAATATTCGCCGTCCCCAGGCTGTTATCCTCCCACATTTTCTTGAGGTCCGGATCGGCGTTCAATTCGGGATCCACATTCAGTGAGAATGTATTGTTGCCATGGCCGACAAAATACGAACCATCGTTCAAGGAATCCGTCCACCAAGGCTAATAGCCCCCATGGAAGGAGTCGGAAGTCGCATGATAACCGATGGCCTTTCCGCCGTTCGCGAAAAAGGCCTTAATGATGGCTTGGTCCGCCGTATTGGTGAAAGCCAGGTTCCCGATATTCGCGAAAAGGACCACGTCCTGGTCTTTCATTGCGGCCAAGGCGGCTTGCTTCGATGCGGCGGGATCGCCTTTTTTGGTGGTTGTTAGTGTAAATCCCTTTTCGGTGCTCAAGGCATTCATCATGGATGTGAAAGCCGGAACCGCCTCGATATGCTCAATGGCTGTCCCATCCCCGTAATTGATGACGAGCATCACTTTTTTGATTTCCGCGGATACCCACCCGCTGCACAAAGTCAAAAAGAACACGGTTGCTAATTTGAATTTAGACTTCATCGCACCCACCCCATTTTTGAACTGACGCTTCATCGTTTACTCCCCTTGAATTTTCCTTGATATTCATACCGTTTAATCATTTCGTTAGAAGGCAATCTGCGATTTGAACGCGAAATACCACCCGTAGTTATGCTCGAAAACCGGATTACTCGAAGGGTTTCCGAAAAAGTTGTAAAGCCTCAGGAAGTCATGCGCCACTTTCCCGGTGAAGGTGATGTGGTCATAGAAGGTCTTTTTCGCCTCGAAATTCCAAAACCATTCTCCGTTTTCATGCGAGTCTCTCGGAGTCGTACTTGGGACAAAACCGCCATTCCCATCAGGGATGGGGCTGCCGTTCGCATCGCGCGCGGGTTCGAAAAAGCTGCTCTGGCTCTCTTCCCACTGGGGAACCACGAATTCATATACGGTATGGACGTTGTTCTGGAATTTGTTCTTATAATGCTCCGCTTCCGCGGTCACTTCGTAGCCGCCCGGAAGGGGAATGTTGGCTCCGATCATGATCGGCATACGCTCGGATTTCTTTTCATAGAAGAACGGGTAATCTTGTACGCCCAGCAGATTGACTTCCGAATAGAGAGAAACCTTTTTCGCGGCGTCCCCGATGGTAAAAGGAGTTACGGCAATCCGCCCCATGACCTTGGTGCCTCGGAACGTATAATACTCCAACTGGGAATTTGGGGTGCCATTCTCGGCGGCGGTGTAATATTTGACCGGCAGGCCTTTCGCCGTCAAATCCGGGCGCGTATTGGGATCCACGGTGCCCGTGGTGAGTCTGGGATCTCCCGGTTGAACGATCAGGGTATCGGTACTCTCAAGGCCCGGCTTGTTCCAATCCGACACGGGCAGTCTCTGGCCCGATGTGTTGGATCCAGTGTAGGAGTTGCTGCGCAACTTGGGGGTAACGGCCTTTTCATCCCAAGCAATCAAATGGGAGAAGACGGCGCCGGCGCCTATTTCAACCAGCCCTAACAAATTATAGGAGGCCACGATGCCTGGTGAGAGGTCATAGTTCGGTTCCAGGCCGTGTTCGAAAAAAAGCGTCGCGTCAATCTTCAACGCGTCTTCCAGAAACGAAAAATGCCCCATTGCGCCTTGAGCAGCGTAATCATTGCCATCAATCAGCGTCCAGAAGTTGCCTGTCAATGTGCCTGGATAGGTCCCTCCCGTGAACAAATAACCGCCCAAGTTCTTGGAGTTGGAATAACCATAGGGGAACGCGCCGGCCTTTATCGTGAGCCAAGGAGATTTAGGATCTCCCAGTTTATGGGAAATGAAACCATACCCCAGATTGGAACCCAATGATTGCATGCGGGTAAAGGGAGACCCCGTCGTCAGAGGCAAAGAATTAAAGGTCATCATGGCGAGCAGTACCGAGACTTCGGTCCTGTCTTCTATCGTCGCGTCCATTCCGACCCATCCCCCGAACCGGCTGTAAGGCTGATTCCTGATCGGCTCTCCCGTGGTCCCGTAAGATTTGGACGTATCACCTCTCGCCTCTATGACGCCTACGTACGAGAAGGCTCCGAAATGGACGGGACTTACTTCCACCTTGAAGTCATCCGCGAAATTCAGGGCCACCAAAATCCCAATGCCCGCACAGGTCACACCAATCTTCTTCATGTATTTCCTTTAACGATATGGATAAACCGATCAGTTGAGCTCGAGCCTACGATCATTTCCAATGATCCAAGCTCTCCCATTTACGCCAACAGGGTGGTGTAGGTAGAAATACGTACCCTAACCTGTTGACCATTCCAAGACTCCTCGTCCCGAGCCACTCCTATCGATCGGCCATATATAGGCTTACTATAGGCGTTCAGGCTAAATTCTGCATGACGTAAATTTTGGCCCTTAGGGTTTTGCGTAATTCAGGACGAAAAATTACATCTAATCATTTTAAATTTACCCTCGGACAACGAATTCGCAGCCGAGCCCGGCAGGAGAAACGGACAATTCGACCGTTTTTCGGTCCATTTCGAGGAGCGGAAGCGGCAACCACGCACTTCGACCCTTGCAGAGCCACAGAACTTAGGCTTTTGGTTTCTTGGGTTCGAGTAAAGATGCCGCATAATTAGGTAAAGTTTCCGCACCCGAGTTTAATTTAAAAACGGGAGCTGTTCATGGAATCGGCAATTCCATGGGCGATGCGCTCACCCGCGTCAAGGCCGACTCCGCCCCCGGAAAAAATCCAAAAACAGGAACATGGCCGCTGTAATCAGGGCTAGGTTTTGCCATACCGGGTAAATTACGCCTAAACAATTTTTTTTAGCCAATCGGATACGAAATTCCAAAATCAGGGGTGCATGGCATGGAAAGCATAATCGGGAAAGCGTTGATATCCATCTGCACCTTGGGTCTGGTCATGTCCACGCATGCCCAGTTGGCACTGACCCCTCCCATGGGCTGGAACAGCTGGAATACCTTTGCGGGCGATATCGATGAAACCAAAATCAAGCAAACCGCCGATCTCATGGTTTCCAATGGAATGAAAGCCGCGGGATACATCTACGTCAATATCGATGATAACTGGATGTCGCCCACGCGGGATGGGCAAGGGAATATCCAAGCCGATCCGACGCGGTTCCCCAGCGGAATAAAAGGCATCGCCGATTATGTCCATGCGAAGGGTTTGAAGCTCGGAGTCTATTCGGATCGCGGCGATAAGACCTGCATGAACATCCCCAACAGCGGAGGGTACGGCCATGAAGCCCAGGACGCCAAGACCTATGCATCCTGGGGCGTTGATTATCTCAAGTACGATAATTGCAATGCCAAGGGCGAGATCAAGGCCGATTACACGGCCATGTCCAACGGTATCAAGGCTACGGGAGCGAAAATCGTTTTTTCCATTTGCGCTTGGCACACCGAAGACTGGATGCCGTTGACCGGCCAGCTCTGGCGTTCGACCGAGGACATCACCAGCACCTGGTATAATGCCTCCAAGCCGAAGGGCTGGTCCGTGCTCCAGAATTTCGATCAAAATGTCGGCAATTTCATTTTCACCCATCCCGGCGCCTGGGCCGATCCGGATATGCTTGAAGTGGGCAATAGTCCGCTTAACGATACCGAGAACAAGGCGCATATCGGCCTTTGGGCCTTGGTCGCGGCCCCGCTCATCGCCGGAAACAATTTGACCAAAATGTCCGCGACCACCTTGGCCACCATGATCCATTCGGAAGTCATCGCCATCGATCAGGATTCGGCGGGAATCCAGGGGCGCCGGATCCAGAAAACCGGGGACCTCGAGGTTTGGGCCAAGCCCTTGGGGAAGAATTACGACACTTACGCGATTGGGCTTTTCAACCGGTCTTCTTCGACGGCGAACATGACGATAAAATGGAGCGACCTTCGCTTGGATCCGGCCACGGTCACGGTACGGGATGTCTGGGAGAAAAAGGATCTCGGTGTGACGAAGGATGGTTATTCGTCGCAGGTTCCTTCCCATGGCTTAACCCTGATCAAGGTCACGGGCAAGCAGGATCTTACCGCTTCCTGGTGGCTATCCGACCTGCATTTTACCTCTCTCGAAAACGCGGTGAGGTTCGTCAAAGTGGATAGCAGTTCCGGTGGGAAAGCCATGCGGATTGGAACCAAGACCTATACAAAAGGCCTGGGTGCGCACGCGGCCTCCCGCATCGTCGCCCCCTTGAACAGGAATTTCGATAAATTCCAGGCCGATGTCGGTATCGATGCGGAAATCACCTCGGGCGGAAGCGCCATCTTTCAAGTGTTCGGCGACGGCAAGAAACTTTTCGAGAGCCCGGCCTGCAAATCCGGATCCGCGGCCCTTCCCGTCGACGTTTCCGTGAAAGGGGTGGACACCCTGACCTTGGTCGTAACGGATAATGGCGACGGAACGAGCAACGACAATGCCGATTGGGCGGATGCCAAATTGATCCCTTCGTTCACCCCTGTAGCCATCCGATCCATGGTTGAACCCGCCCAGCCGATAATCAAGGTTCAAGGCAAAATGATCAACATCGAGCGCGTGAATGCCGACCCTGCCGAAGTGAAACTGATCGACCCGAATGGAAAGGTCGTGATGACCGCTTCGATATCGGGATTCCATGCCGGGATCCAAGTGCCGAACCTGGGCCGCGGACTCTACTCGGTCGTTATCCCCGGTGCTTCAAATCGCGCCTTCCGATTTCTGGTTATGGATTGATTTATCCAGGCGTGAATACGGGGCGCTCGTTCGCGAACGCCCGCCGCTTTTCACCGTGATGACATGCAACTGCATGCTGGTCGCCTATTGCGGCGTGGTGATGGTGACCGTACTGTACGCCGGCGCCATCGCCCTGCAGGCCATGTTCGGCCTGGACCCCGCCTACGGCGTATGGATCGTGGGGCTTCGCTCCGGGCTGTATACCGCGTTCGGAGGGCTCAAGGCCGTGGCCTATTCCGACCTGCTGCATGGCGGCGCCAGTTCATCACCCAGCGCGCCCTGGCCGCCAAGACCCTGGCCCAGGGCCAGTTGGGCGTCCTGTTCGCGGCCTTGCAGAAGATCTTCATCCCTTTCATCATAGTCCTGCCGGGCATTATAGCCTATGATCTGTTCCGGGATAGGATCCGGAACGGCGATTTGGCCTATCCCACCCTCATAGGTGAAATCATCCCTATGGGCCTCAGAGGCCTGCTCCTGGCCGCCCTGTCCGGAGCCATCATGAGCGCCTTGGCGGCCATCCTCAACTCCGCCTCGACCATCTTCACTTTGGATTTCTACAAGCGCTTCATCAACCCCGATGCGGGAGATAAGAAGGAGGTTTTCGTCGGACGCGTTTCCACCGTCCTCTTCGCCGTCATCGCCTGCCTGCTCGCCCCCCTGCCGGGACGTTTCCACGGGGTGTTCAATTATGTCCAGGAACTGTGGGGCTGCTTTTCGCCCGGCATCACGGCGGCCTTCCTGTTCGGCCTGGTCTTCCGTCGCGCCCCCACCGCCGCGGCCATGACGGCCTTGATAGGCGGGGTGTTCATCTATCTTTTCCAACGGTGGATGTTCCCCAACGTGGCCTTTCTGAACCACATGGCGATCACCTTCGTGATCCTGCTGCTATTGATGGGGATGGTCACGGCCATCATGCCCCTGAAGGAGCCTGTGCGGCTTGATCGCCGGGAAGGCGCCATCGATCTGCGCTCCAGCCCTTTGGCGAAAGTTCTGGGAGTCATCGTGCTGGCGCTCGTGGCCGCGATTTACGTCGTATTGCGCTGAGGTCCGCATTGCTTCGGGCGCGTTCCGGGTGTTTGCGAAGGAGGTTCACAATGGCGCGGAAATCCCGCCGTATGGTATTCCTGGGCCTAATAGGCCTGGCATTCTCCCAGGCCACGGCCCAGGGGGAGGTTTCCGGCATCGTGCGGGACAGCCGCACTTCCCAGCCGATTTCCGGCGCCGCGGTCAGGTTGCTGGGGCTCGGGCTCAGCGCCAGCACGGATACCGGCGGGCGTTTCACCCTGACCGCCGCGTCAGGGTTGGGAAAGCCGCTCCTTAAGGGTGGGCCCCTCGCCGGAGCCAGGTCCGGATCCATCCTGTACCGTCAAGAGTCCGATGGTCCCATCCACATCCGTGTGCTCGACCTTTGGGGCAGGCAGCGGGCCGTGGTTTTTTCCGGGCCGCTGGCGCGCGGGGATTGGAATATTTCCCTCCCTGTTCTTCCGCCGGGAACATACCTATGCGACTTCGCGACCCCACAAGGGCGGCGGCGGATCCGGTTCCTGGCCTCGCTGGGAATGGAGGCCGCGCCCCATCGGGAAGGGAAGAGCCCGGTTTCCCGCATCCCTCCATCGCCGGGCGGGGCGGCGAAAGCTTCCGCTGCACCGGTGGACTCCTTGCGGATCAGCAAAAACGGCTACCGGCCGGCCCAAGTGCCCATTGCCGGTTTCCCGCAAAAGGGAATGGACATTTCGCTCGAGGACTCCGCCGTAGTGGACCTGGATGCGGCGACCCTGATTCCCGATCCTTCCTGGACCTGCTATCGGCCCGAGGGCATTCCGCCGCCCTCGCTGGGAGAAGCCGCGTTCACCCTCACGTTTCAGATCGGCGCCATCCGCGAAGTGGGGCTCACCAAATTCGGCCGTCGCCGGCAATTCGACATCCAGGGCGGCGCCATAAAGGGGAGCCGCATAGACGGCACGGTGCTGATCGGTGGGTTGGACTATGAACTGACGCTTTCCAACGGATCGACCGAAGTGGAGCAGATCGGCATTCTCCGCGCCGACAACGTTCCCATCCTGATGCGGAATGCGGGAGCGGCGCCGCCGGGAGCGAAGAACGCGAGGGTGGTGCTGGATTTCGAAGCGCCGAACTCCAGCGCTTTCGCGTGGCTCAACACCGGGAGATTCGCCGCGACACGGATCGTGGATACCGCGGCGAAAACCATCCGGCTAGAGGTATTCGACATTTCCAAAACGGCGCCGCCCGCCGCGCGCATAACCCTCAAAGATCCCGGGGACGCGCCCAACCAGACCTGGGATTGCTTCACCCTGACGGGAGGGCAAGGCGCAAGCGTGTTCACCGAGAATGTGACATTGGGAACATCCATCTCCATAGGCGCCAGCAAACGCGGAAGCCGCAATATCATTCCCATCACAGGAGGCACCACCACCGGCAAGGTCAAGGGCAAGATCCTCCCCGGAGGAGCGGATTACCAGCTTACGGGCCTGGACGCCCGTTATACCCTGGCGCCGGACGATGGGGAGCTTATCATCGTCAGGAATTGCGGAACGGGCGGACTGGTTCCCGTTTTCGAGGCGCGCGTGGACGGACCCTACGCGTTTTTGAACGAGAACAAATACCTTAGTTCCGCCCCCGGCACGGGAAGCGGCGGCGTCTCCATCACCTTTTATGAAAAGAAATAAACCCGCCGTCGGACGCGAAATCCCGCCCTGACAAAGGACGGCGGGATAGATTCGACCTCGATTTGTTCTTTTTTCCCCCAGAATCATGATTACTTCCGTGACCGGGTGTTTTTTACCACCGCCACTGAAAGCCAGGCTATACCTTCACTCCCACAAACCAAGCACGAACCCAGTATAAGGGAGGTAGAGCATGGCTGAATATCGCATACTCGCGCTCGCGGCCCTCTTTTGCGCCTACGGGACCATCCGGGCCCAGACCAAACCCAAAGCGAATGACATGGTCATCAACGGCGAATCCTTTTTCGAATTGTCGAACATCAAGGACGAACTGACGCGCTTGGCCCGGGCGGACGGCTATATCGGCGCCTCGGAGAGCTTCCGGCAAATCGCCAAGTCCGGCGCCGTCATGACCGGGATCCTGAACCAGTTCAAGAGTTGCACGCCCAAGCCGATTTTCGTGATCAGCGACGGGGGCGGTAATGACATCATGAATGCCTGCACTCCCGCCGATGCGACTTGTCCGTCCATCAAGAACGCTTTGGCCACGGTGAAGCTGTATTTCGACGAGATGAAGACCAGCGGCGTAAAGAAGGTCATGTGGATGCGCTATCCGGATCCGCAGGGTAACAACTACGTCAACCTGAAGAAGAACCAGGACATTTACAATCCCGAGGTCGAGAAGATCTGCAAAGCCAGCCTGGAACCGAAATGCCAATGGATCGATTTGCGCCCGACTTGGGAAGGGCATTACGCCCAATATACCACGGACGGAATCCACCCGACCCCGGCGGGCGGCACGGCCACGGCGGAGGCCTTCTGGAAGGAGATCAAGGCCACCGACTTTTTCTCCCTGGCCACCACCGCCGTCGGCTCCCGCGGGAACCGGGTCGGGCCGGCTTTCCAGGGGCAATTCGTTTCGAACCGGGTACTGTACGTGTCCTTGTCCTCCGATCGCCCGGTTTCGCATACCTTGCGGATGACCTCCTTGTCGGGCCGCCTCATTTGGCAGGGCGAGGCGCGTAGCGAGGGAAGCGCCACGGCGCAATTCCCATTGGGCGAGGTGGCCCCGGGAATGTACCGCTTGGAATTAGATTCAGGGCATTCCCGGAGCCTGTCCCTGGTCATGGTGCCATGATACGCCGGGCTGGGATGGGGCGGGGATTTGCGTGAGTTGGTCCCGATGAGGAAAGGATTCGACATGTCGGTTTTGGTAGCGCGCCTCGGATGCGCGGGTTGGCTGATGGCGGCGTCGGCTATGGCGGTTCCCGTCCTGGCGGCCACGCCCATCAAGGTGTTCCTGTTGATCGGTCAGTCCAACATGTCGGGATGGACCAACTCCAGCGGCATGCCGGCGGCGAACACGGCCAGCCAGCCGAACGTCCTCATTTACGCCGACGGCGAAATCGATGGCTCCAAGAAGAAGAAATGGCTCAATAACGGCATGGATTTCGGTCATGCCGCCGGTTGGTTCGGCCCGGAATTGATGTTCGGCAAAACCCTTTCCGATTCCATGCCCGGCACGAAAATCGCCTTGATAAAACATTCCGTGGGCAGCACGTATCTGGCCACGAATTGGCGGCCGCCCGCTTCCGGGGGCACCGTCGGGCCCTTGTTCACCGCCTCGTTGGCTACGGTAACCTCGGGCTTGGCGAGTCTGGACGCCCAATACACCCCGCAATGGTCGGGGATACTCTGGATGCAAGGCGAGTTCGACGGACAGAATCAGGGTTATGCGAACGAATACCAGACCAACCTGGGGAACCTGGTCAAGGATTACCGCTCCAAGCTGAGCGTCGCCGATCTCCCCTTCATCATCGGCATGATCGATTCCTCCAATTCATGGCAATTCGCCGGCACCATCCGCACCGCGGAGAGGAACGTGGCCAAGAACCTGACCAATGTCGGCCTCGTGGATACCAAGGGATTCGCCACCGATGGAACGCATTATAAGCTGGACGGGATGATCGCGCTGGGGCGCGGATTCGCGCTCAATTACCTCACCAAATTCCGGACCCCGGTAACGGCGATATCGCCATCCGTCGCAAAAAGGGCGGACACGCCGGTGTTACGGATGGGCCTGAACGGTTTTCCCGCTTTGTGCCAGGGATACCGTTGCTTCGCGGCGGACGGGCGCCGGGACGCCGTGTCTCCGCATATTCCGGAAAGGCCCTTGCAAGCAACCTACCCGTAGGTTCGCGAAAACCTTCCCCTCGCGCGCCGTTTTTTAGGCCGCCTTGTAAAAAATATCCTTCATTTTGGGTTTTCTGGTCGCCTCCCGATAGACGTAAGCAAAGATCCCCCGCCTGAATTCGATACCCGGGTTAAGATGGTTCAGATTGCCTTGGGACGGATCTCGCCCCATTTTATCGGAGGCTCCCTTATGAGAACGAAAACCGGCCTGGCCGCCTTATGCATAGCCGCCTTGGGCATGACCGTATCCGCCCAGAACCTGTCGATAAAGTCCGGGGGGGTTAACCGGACCTATGTATTGCATGTTCCCGCCGCGGTGCCTGCCAATCCGCCGCTCATGTTCGTGCTCTGCGGACATGGCATGACCGGCGCGCAGCAGCAAAAAGATACCCAGATGGATAAGATAGCCGACAGGGATAAATTCATCGTCGTGTATCCGGATGCCATAGACATGAACTGGGATCAATCCGGCACCAGCGATTTCGTTTTCTATCTGGCCCTGCTCGACTCCATCGACGCCAAGTACCATGTCGATCGCAACCGCGTTTACGCCGCGGGATTCTCCCAGGGCGCGGGCATGACCCATGCCGTAGGCTGCGGCTATGCCGAAAAATTCGCCGCCATCGCCCCCGTATCCGGGAACATTCCCGCCGTTTGCGCCCCCAAACGCGCCATCCCCATGTTCCTGACCTTCGGGACCAAGGACATAGCCACTCCGGATAAGTTCATGGCCAGCGCCGCGGCCTGGGCCCAACTCGATGACTGCCCCGCCGCGCCGACCGTGGTGCGGCCGTATCCCTCCACCAATCCGAACTCCCTGGTCACGCGCATCACCTACGGGCCTTGCAAGAACGGGACGGAAGTGATCGCGGACTCCATCAAGGGCGGGCCGCATGAATGGCCTATGGATACCCAGACCAAGGTGAACAACAGCGAGGAAGTGTGGGCGTTCTTCAAGAAGTTCACTCTCAGCGGCACCACGGCCATCGCGCCCGCGGCGGCCCGTCGGGACCATCCGGATGTCGAGGCTTTCTACTCCCGCGGCAGCGTGCGCCTGCGCGGGGTGGGGGAAACCGCCAAGATACGGATCCTGGACGCCAGGGGAAGGCTCGCCGCCGTTTCCGGCGGACCCGAAGCCACCGGCGGAATAGCGTTTGCGGGCAGGGCGAGCGGCTTATACCATGTCATGGTAAGCGAAAAGGGCCGCTTCACGGCGCTGAAGGTGATGGTTCCCTGAACCGAGGCCGCCGGCCCCGGCGCCTAACGGACCCTTATTTCATAATCGGCAGAACCAGGGTTTGGCGCCGGCCGGTTTCCGGCTGACTCAAGCGGATGACATAGGTTCCCGATCGGGGAATCCAATCGCTCAGAGCCGCGGAGATTTCCGAGTTAACCGTGCGGACCGCGAGGGCGCGCCCCCGCAAATCCAGCACTTCGGCCAGGACAACCGCGCCCGGGGCGATCTTAAGCCGGCTGCCGGCCAGGGACCAGGGAAAGCCGGCGCGACCGGCGGGCTGCGGCCGGACGCCGACGCTGTTCCAGTCAGCGGGCATGCGCGCGGCGATACCGCGCCCGGCCGTACTGCGGTAGACAACGCCGAAGGTATTGGCGTCGCCGCGCACGAATCCCCCGTTGGCCAGGGCCCCGAAGCGATGCTTGGCATCGTCGATGCGCGTCCAGGTCTTGGCATCATCCACGCTCTGGTACATTCCCAGCGCGCCGCCTATGGTGCCGTACATGTAGATGGCGGGGTAGGCCGCCCCGGGAGCGGCCTTGCCGAAGCCGACGGCTTCGCAATGCTGCACCTTTTGCGTATAAGCCGCGTCTTCGGCGGGATCCACGTTGACGAAGGTCTTGCCGCCGTCGGTGGAACGGGCCAGATAACCACCGTTGACGCCGTCATAGGCATAGCCCGTCACCCAGAGATGGCCCTCTTTGCCCGGAGTCGCCTGCAAATCGGTGGTGGAAGAGAGGTTACGGCTGTCCACCTTGGCGAAGGTGGCGCCCTGGTCGGAACTCCGGAGGATGCCGTTGCTGAAGGCGTAGAAGACATTGGCGTTCACCGGATCCGCCAGCGGGCGCAGGTTCATGCCGGTGGCGCCGGTGGCGGGGACCCAGGTCGCGCCCCAATCGACGGTGCGATACAAGGTGCTCTTGCCTTCCGGATTCCACAGCACCGCCTTTCCATCCGAGGATACGGCGATCTTGCCGCGATAGTTCTGGCCTGGCAGGGGATGGGTGGCGAATTTGGTCCAGGTGTTTCCCGTATCCGTCGAGTAATAGAGGGGGAACAGGTATTCGGCATTGTCGGCGGTCTTGTCGTTGCCGCCCACCCGCACCACGACGTTCGGCTTGGCCTTGGCGAAGTCGACGCCGCTGGTGGAACCGATCGCCGGGGTATGCCGCTTGAGCGGGGGCTTGGTGATATCGTGATGCACATAGCCGTCATAGTCGCCAATGACGGTGATGACGGGGCCTCCCGGAATGCTGACCATGTCGAGGGGGACGGTTTCTTCCAGCCCGCGCGCGCAAAAATTCCAGGCGAAGCGCTGGCCCGGCGCCAGATTGTCGGTCATGTAAATGCCGTTCCCGGACGTTACGAAGACGCGCTTGGGGTTGAATGGATCGAATTCCAGGCTGCCCGCCCAATGGATGCTTTCGCCTTCGATCCAGTCGTAGCCGGCCTTCCCGAGCACGGCGATGGGCGCGTCGGCGGTAACGCCCGCTATCTGCGCATCGGTCAAATCGCCGAACACGCTTTTCCAGGTTTTCCCTCCGTCGCCGCTCGCGAAAATCTTGTCCCCCCAGGCCGCTTTGCCCGACTGCTCCCAGATTTGCGGCTTCCAAGTATTGATGGACGCCACGATGATGTGGTTCGAATCGGACGCGTCCATGGAGAGGCCGCCAAAGCCGCCCAGATGGGCGTCCCATAGGGTTTGGCCGGGATGGGCGGGATCGGGGGGATCATCGAGGGAATTCTCGGGAGAGACGTTTTCCCAGGTCATGGAAGCCAGGTCGCACTTTAACAGCGCCCCGCGGCTGATGGTGGTGCCGCTGCCGAAGCCCGGGCCGGAGCCGTTGGCCACAGTAACGTACAAGTAACGTCCTCCCGGGCTCAGGACCGCCCGCTGGGGCATGACTTGCTTGGAAAGCGCGGGCAGGGCCATCGTCGTCCAGGTTTTTCCGGCATCCTCGCTGAGGAAGAGATTGGCCCCGGCGTTCAAGGTGCCCAGGATGATCCGCTGGGTGACGCCGCCCGCGGCCCGGGTCTTGTCGAATAGGACGAACCCGATGCCGTCGCCGGAGGCCGGCTTGGCGAAGGTCGAGACCTGGCTCCACGTCGATCCCCGATCGGCGCTTTTCCAGAGCCCGGCGGCGCGCGTGCCGCATAACAGGATATCCGGTTGGTTGGGATCGACGGCGATGCGTTCGCCGTTTTGCCGGCCATAGCCGTTGCCATGCGTCTTGAACTGGGCGGTGACGTTGATGGTATCGAACGTCTCGCCATAGTCCGCGGAACGCAGGATCATGGTCTTGCCCAGGTTCCAATAGTCCGTGCCGGCCAGCATATACAGGCGTCCGGGCGTG
>JBDSWM010000404.1:0-7076 GCA_039926685.1 Fibrobacteria bacterium
GCTGCTCCGCCAAGCCGGATTCGAGGCGTTGGATATCCCTCTGGTGGAGATCCTTCCGGATGAAGAGGGGTTGGCGCGCCTGCGCAAGTTGTCCCCGGCGAATTTCACGGGCATATTCCTGTCCAGCCCCAACGGGCTGCGGCAAATGGAATCCGGCCTGCTCGCCACGGAACTGGAAGGCTGGCTGGAAAAACCATTTTACCTGGTCGGGCCGAAATCCGCTAACCTGGTGCGGAACCTGGGAGGCAAGGTCGCCTTCTACCCCGAAGCAGCCTCTCTGGACGGATTCCTGAACGAATACACGCCTGCTTCGGTCGCGCATTCCAAAGCCGCGGCGGGCCTTCTGGGCACCGGACTCATCCTCTCGCAGCGCTGGCTGCATCCCTGCTCCTCTTCCACCCGGCTCGATCCCGCCGAATTCAAGAAGAAGAACATCGGCGTCGAAAACATCCCCGTCTACCGCCCCGGCCCGGCTCCGGAAGCGGGCAAGCGCTTGCTGGAAACGGGCCGGGATGCTGACGCGGTGGTTTTCTGTTCCGGCACGGCGGTGGAACATTTCTTCCAAGCCGCGCCGGATTTGGCCGCCCGTCTCGGCAAGCCGTCCGGGCCACTGGCCATCTCCATCGGTCCCTCCACGACCAAGGCGCTGGCGGAAAAAGGCGTGGAGCATTCCCGCGAAGCCGTGCATGCGGACAACCCCAGCCTGGTAGACGCCCTGAAGGCCGCGTTCGGCGGCATGGCCACCAAGGCGCTCAAAAAGAATCTGGAGAAAAAAGCATGACCGCCGCTTCCCATGAAAGCCGCCACGCCCGCGCCGCCAAGGTGATTCCCGGGGGCGTGAATTCGCCCGTCCGCGCCTTCCAATCCGTAGGCGGCGCGCCCGTCTTCGTGCGTTCGGCCAAAGGGCCCTATATCACCGACGCGGACGGGCGCCGATACATCGACTTCGTGTGCTCCTGGGGGCCCATGATCCTGGGCCATGCGCATCCGTCCGTCATCGAAGCCGTCATCAAGGCCGCCGCCGACGGCACCAGTTTCGGCGCCTGCACGGAGGCGGAAACGGAAATGGCGGAAGCGGTGCGGGATTGCGTGCCGTCGGTGGAAAAGGTGCGCCTGGTATGCTCCGGTACGGAAGCCACGATGAGCGCCGTGCGGCTGGCGCGCGGCTATACCGGCCGCGAGAAAATCGTCAAGTTCCGCGGCTGCTACCACGGCCACGGCGACAGCTTCCTGATCCAGGCGGGTTCCGGCGCCCTGACCTTCGGCAATCCCTCCAGTCCCGGCGTCACCCGGGGTAGCGCCAAGGATACCCTGCTGGCGGAGTACAACGATCTGGATTCGGTGCGCGCCTTGTTCCAGGCTTGCGGGGACGGAGACGAAGGCATCGCGGCCATAATCGTGGAGCCGGTGGCCGGCAATATGGGCGTACTGGTCCCCGAACCGGGATTCCTGGAAGGGCTGCGGGCGCTTTGCGACGGCCGGAAGACCTTGCTCATCTTCGATGAAGTCATCACCGGATTCCGCCTGGGGTTGGCGGGCGCGCAAGGCCATTACGGCGTTACGCCCGATCTCACCACCTTGGGCAAGATCCTCGGGGGCGGACTTCCCCTGGCGGCCTATGGAGGCCGGGCAGATATCATGGATCAGTTGAGCCCGGTGGGACCGGTGTACCAGGCCGGGACCTTGGCGGGCAATCCCTTGGCCACCGCCGCCGGCCTGGCCATGCTAAAGGAATTGCGCAAGCCGGGTTTCTACGAAACCCTGAACCGCCGCGCGGAGGCTTGGGAGAGGGATCTGCGCGGCGCGCTCCAGGGAGCGCCCCTACCCTGGCGCATCAACCGGGTGGGATCGCTGCTGACGGTATTCTTCGCCGCCGATCCGGTGCGCGACTACGCCTCCGCCATCGCTGCGGATACGCGCGCCTACGGCCGTTTTTTCCACGCCATGTTGGACCAGGGCATCTATCTGGCGCCTTCGCAATTCGAGGCCGCGTTCCTTTCGGCCGCGCATGACGACGCGGTGATGGCGGAAACCGCCGAAGCCGTGAGGAAGGCCATACGCGGGCTGGCCTGAAAGGCTCCCGTCAGCATCAATCACTCTAGGTACAGTATGCAACGCTTCAGAGACCTGTTCTCAATCCCTTGGAATAAACCGCTTTGATGGTCATGCTTTCATTCAAGGGTATGGGTTTCTCCATCGGATTGACACTGGGGATTTCGGGGCCTCCCTTGGGATTGGTTTGCACCCAGGCGGCGAAATTCGCATCGACGTTATCGCATATTAAACCCAAAAGGCAATTGGAATAGACGATGGAAGGATCGGTTGAGACCGTGAATTCCGTTCCTGTTTCCAGTTCCAGCGAGATTCTCCCTTCCCCGCATAGCGTTTCCTCGCTTTTCACGATTGTAATGCAGATTTCTGGGGAAGCCTCATAGCCCTCGCCCAGCCCAGCGGCTGAATCCGTAACCGTAAGGGTGGCCGTGGGTATCTTCGCGAATACCGCCACCACCTTATGATTGGCGGCGACTCCGGCAACGGTGTAAAAGGAGCCTACCGGACTGACGGAAACATCATTATCGGTCAAGGAGGCGAGGCGGTAGCCGATCGCTGGAGTGATAAGGAAATCCACTTTCCCCCCTTCGTCCACGTTGGTGGTCGCCGGGGTTATCGTCCCCATGGTCGCATCATTACTGGAGCCGGCCAAAGTGTAGTAGCGCTTATAGGTTGCTGATAAGACGTGATTGGCGAGGATGGGCTTCAGCGTCAAACTCTGATCCCCATAATAGGCGCCCGTAGCGGCCACCTGGGCGCCATTGTCCAGCACCCGGTCCACGCGAAAGCCGGCTTTCGGTTTGAAGACTATGGTCTCCGCGCCCGTGGAGTCGATGACCGGATTGGGGATGGTGATCGTGCCCGATGTGCTCGCCGTGGCGGTGATGGTGTATTTCCGCCAGAACCAGGCTTGCAAATCATGCTTGGTCGCCACGCCGGAAAGCGTGTATTTGGTGGCCGCGGTGTCCGATACCAAAACGGTCCTGCCTTCGGTAACCTGGTAGAGGCGGTAATTGGCCGCGGGCGTCATCGTGAAAACCTGGCTCCCCAGGGAGTCGATGGAAACGGAGGCCGGGGTGAAGGTGCCCGCTCCCAAAGCCACCGTGGCCGTCACCGGATAGCTGACCTTGGTGAAGACCAGGGACAAAGTATGCTTGGAGATGACGGAGGGGAAGATATAGCTGGTAAGCGCGCCCGGATTGGACAGGGTCACATTATCCACCAGCACGCTGGTGAGCCGGGAACCCACTCCCGCGGCGAATTTGAACTCGCTCGCGGCCAGCGAATCGACCACGACGGTTCCGGAAGGGGTAACCTGGCCGGTACCATTCCCCGAGACGGAGACGGTGATTGGGAATTGCCTCAGGAAGGTCACCGCTACCGTATGCGCGGTATCGATGGCCGTCAAGGTGTATTTGCCGCCCGCCAAACCCGCGATGGCATTCTTCGCGTTATCCTGAAATCCCAGCACCCGGTAATCCGCATTCGCCGTGACGGTGAAAGTATGGGAAGCGCCTTTGTCCACGCTGGCGCTCACCGGGGTAATGGTTCCGCCCGGGCCGGCCGAGCCCGACAAGGTGAATACCTGGATGAAGGTCGCCTCCACGCTGTGGCTGCCTTTGATGGCCTTGAATGCGTATTTGCCGCCGGCGATTTTGCCCAGCGCATCCACGCCGTCGACGGTGAAGGTGGCCAGTCTGAACCCGGCCAGCGGCGTGACGGTGATGGCGGTATCCGAACCTTCATCCACTATGGTTTTGAGGGGGGCGATGCTGCCGCCCGCCCCGGCCTTGGCGGTAATCGTATCGCTCTTCACGAAAGCGGCGGTAATGGCATGATCGGACGTAACGCTCGTGAAGTTGTATGTCCCTCCCGCCGCCTCCGCGGTGGCATCTGCGCTGTCCACGGTCAGGGATTTGAAGCGATTGCCTACAGCCGCGGCGATGGTGAAGGCCTGGCCATGGCCATGGTCGACGATGATGCCGCCCGAAGGAGTGATGCTGCCCCCGCCGATAGCCGCCGCCTTGATGGTGTATTTGTTGATGGCGAATTCCGCCTGGGCGCGTACGGAAACCGATTTCAAGGTCAGATCTGCGGGATTGGCGGCCGAATCCGAAAAGGCCGCGGTTCCCTCCAACAAGGTCCATTTCAGGAAATGGTATCCGGTAACGGGAGCGCTTAAGATGCGGTACGGCTGGCCGGGATCCGCTTCCAGCGAATCCGTCCGGGTCGCGGTTTTGCCGTCCAGGCTGCGCAATACCACCAGCCTTGCGCGGCGGACCACCTTGATCCGATATACCGTCTTTATCAAACCGCTTTGTGACGTGACCGAGATGCGGAACAGGTTGGCCCCGATGGCCAAAGGCAGGGGCTTGGTGGCGATGCCCGATGCCAGGGCGCTGTCGTTCACGGTCAGGGCCGAAACCGCCACCGCCAAGGTGGGTTTCAAGGTGATGGCCGTTACCGTGCTGGCCACCGTATCCGCATAGTCCAGGACGAGGGGTTTGAAGGCCGGCCTCAGGGTGAATCCGGTGACATCCAGCTTGGACAGACTGGCATCGGCGCTGGGATCGCGCGTGATGGACAGGGAATAAATCCGTTGCGCCCCGTCTTCCGAGGTCACCTCGATCCGGAACGCGTTCACGTTGGCGCCCAGGCCGATCTTCACGGGATCGGAAGTGTTGCCCGAAGGCACGGGAAGGGAATTGACGAGGATCCTGGCGGCGGGATCGTTGACGCTGGGCGTCACGGTGACCAGGCTGTCCCCGTAGCCGGCATGGGCGGAATAATTCGAAATCTCCGGCTTGAACACGGGATCGATAGGTCCGGCCGAATAGATCAGTTTCGCCAAATCGGCGCTGGCGCTCAAGATCACATTGACATTGAGGGAATCCGATTCCGTCAGGCCGTCGTCATCGGTCACGCGCAGGACGATCACGAAGGACGCGGTGGGAGCCCCGGGCGCGGTGATGGCGGTATCCGCTCCGGAGAGGGGGATGAATCCGGGGCCGGCCCCGGGGATGAGCAATTCCCGCTTCACGATTCCGCCCAGCTTGTCCGTTGCCTTGGCGTGGACCAGGACGGCCGTGCCGACTATCACCGTGGTGTCATTGCCGATATCGGCAAGGGGCGGATCCATCTCCACTTTCACCTTCACCGTGTCCAGGCGCGTTTTGCCGCTTTCATCCTTGGCCTTGAAAACGGGCCGGTAAAATCCCGCATCGGGAAAACGATGGCCGAACGCGGCTTCGACGGCTGAATCCAGGAATGCCAGGGAGTCGTCGAAATACCCGTCCCCGTCATAATCCCACCCGCACCAGGCCACCTTCCCGTCCACGTCCCGGAGGGAAGCGTCCATGGAAATGGAATCGCGGATGGAAATGATGGTATCCGCGCGAATGGCGAGGATTTCCGGGGCCTGATTGCCGATGGACAGGGATACGGCCTCCACGACTTCATTGCCTTCGCCGTCGCGCACCAGGAAGCTCGCGGTGTAGGCGCCCTCCTGTGAGTAGCTGGCCGTTCGCGGCGGCAGGTCAAGGCTCAATTCGACGCCGGGGTCGGCGATGGAATCGTCCCAAGCTCCGTCGCCGTCCACGTCCCATTTATACATGGCGATGATTCCGTACTTCTGCTCGCTCTTTGGGGAAAAGGTGATGCTGGTGTTCACGGGCGCCCCGGTCTTGGAGGCCACGGTCAGCACGGGGGCGTCGCGGATGACCACCACCCGGGCGGAAGCCTGGTTTCCGCTGGCGGCGGATTTGGCGACCACGAAAATATCCCCCACGCCCACCGGCGTCACCATGCCGGTGCTGTCGACGATGGCCACGGAGGGATCCAGCGATTTCCATTCCACCTGCTGACCGGCCGCGAGCGGCGATATCGCGGCATGTAGCCTCTCCCCGGCGCCACCCGTGTAAAGGATGAGGGAATCCTGATCCAACCCGATGGTTTCCCAGGCGGGTCCGGTGACGTTCACGCGGATATGGGCGGTCTTCCCCGGATCCTTCGCGCTTTTCACAGTAACCGTGGTGATACCGGCCTTGGTCGGGATGATCCGGATTTCCGTGCCGTCGCCGCCGGTGGGGATACCCAGGGCCACCACGCCGTCGCCGGAAATGGACCAGGTCACCGCCTGATCGGCATAAGCCGGTTTGACGGAGGCCTTGACCGCGGCCGCTTCGGAACCCAGGGCGATGGAAAGGGATTCCGGATCCGTGGTGACGCTTTGCACCGGGGCATTGCCGTTCCTGACGGTGTCGATGACCAGGGATTCGCCGTTGCCTTCGAAAGAGCGCTTTTCCTCGAAACACACGCCGTCGCCCTTGGTCCCGGTGATGACCAGCGCCGCCTTGGTCCCATCGTATTTGGCCGCGGAAAGGTTCTTGAGCTGGGAAAGCGAATGCAGGACCCCGTTGAACAAGGTGTCCACGGTCTTGCCGTCCTTGTCCACCAGTTCCACCATCACGTTATCGCATTCGATCCAGGTGGTGTCGCCGATCACGTTGAAATGGTTCTCGCCGGACGAGGAATCGTTACAAGCCCAGAAAAGCGTGAGCGCGAAAATGAGAACAGCGGCGAAAACGGGAAGCCTACGCATCACCGCCGTCACTTATTGGTGTCCTGCCCAATGGTGATGGTTTTTCCCGAGGATGTTTCCTGCTGGGAGTAGACGAAGTAGGCGGCTGTGCCGGCCGCCAAAAGGCCCAGCCCGCCCGCGATCCAGAAGCCGTTCTTCCTCCAATACGGGGAGCGCTTGTCCTCGCGCGTGGCGGCCAGGTATTCGCCGGAAGGCCCGGAAGTCTCCCCCGCTGCGGAATTGGGATGGGCGGTACTCTTGTCCATGCCGGCCTGGGTCCCGCCTGAGGCGGGCCTGGTGCCCGCGGATACCTGGGTGCTGTCGATCCCGAAGGATTTCTGGCGGGTCAGGTATTCCTTGCGCACTTTTTCGAAAATGCGATCGACCTCTTCGCTGACGTACATATCCACCAATTCCGCTGAAGGCATCATCTCCAGCATGCGGT
>JBDSWM010000405.1:0-6864 GCA_039926685.1 Fibrobacteria bacterium
CTGAGGTCGGGAGGCTGTTCTTGCCGATGTGGCGGTTATTGATTTCGGTCCAGACGATTTCATAGCCATAACCCTTGACGGGCTTGGCGCCTTCTTCCAATTCCCGGACCCAGATCCGGGCTTCCTCGAAACGATGGGAAACGTCCTGGGGGCCGGGATGGTTCAGCGCTATGGAAATCGGGTAAAGTGGATCCGCGGTATTCTTTACAGTCAGTAGGCGACCGTTGTCCCACAGTCGTTGGAGCTTGGCCTTAATGTCGGTGGGTGAGGTCCACGACATGGATGTCATCGGTTCCAGGCCGCTTTCTCTGCCCGGTACTCCGCGATGGTCAGATTCCGCAGCAGGGAAAGCTTGCCTTCCTGGTTGTGGACGAAGCCGACGCAGGCGACATAGGGTTCGATGATATGGATTTTCTGGAGGGGCGTCACGATCAAGAGCTGCAGACCCAGGCTTTTGAAGAGGTCGAGCCCGAAGCGCGCGCTTTCGTCCGAGCCGCGCCCGAAGGCTTCGTCGATGACCACGAAACGGAAGGAACGGGCGCCCGTCTCGCCGGCCTCCAGTCCGAATTGGTAGGCCAAGCTCGCCGCCAAAATGGTATAGGCCAGCTTTTCCTTCTGCCCGCCCGACTTGCCCCCGGAATCGGTGTAATGCTCCTGCTCCCGGTTGTCTTCCCGCCAACGCTCCGAAGCGGAGAAGACGAACCAGTTGCGCACGTCGGTCACCCGTTCCCGCCAGCGTTGGTCCAGTTCTCCGGTCCCTTCCCGGCCCCGGAAGCGCTCGATGATCTGCCGCACCTGGTGGAATTTCGATTCCGAGTAGGCTTCGTCCCCGGAACCCGTCAGGGCGCCTTCGGTGCAGGCGCGCAGGTCCTGCTGAAAGGCCCGCACCTCCGCGTCGGGATTCGCCTCGGCCTCGAGCAATATATACCGCCCGGGATTGAAATCGATCTCAAGCAGGGAACGGTTGATGACATCGATCCGTTCCGTGATCTGCTGTCGTTCGCGATGGAGCTGCGACTGGAAGTTGGCGACTTCCCGGATGGTGTTTTCATTCAGGAGGCGCTTGAATTCGCTCTCGAAGCGGGGCAAATCGTCGGAGAGGAGCGCGGCCAGCATGGCGGAAAATTCACCCGCCGATTCGAGACGGGCATCCGCTTCCCGCGTTTCCAGTGGATAGTCCCTGCGATACGATTCCATGGCGGCCACGATCTTTTCGGCGAGCCGGGAAATCTTCTTTTCCTCCGCGTCGATTTCCCCCTGGAGTGATTCCCGGATTTCCTTTTCCTTGTTGTCGCACGATTCTACCGTAAAGGACGTTTCGGCCAGTTTTACCTGGCGCATTTTATCTAGGATGGGAAAATCCCGGGTTCGCGACTCTTCCGCAAGGGAATCCAGAATGAGCCGGGAATCCCTGGCCGCTTCGGAGGCTTGTGTCCGCTTAAGGCGGGTCTCGGTCAGACTGTCCCGGGCCTTGTCTAGATCCGCTTGGGTTTGCTTGAGGCCCGCCTCCACCCCTGCGAGCTGTTCCTGCAAGGTGCGCAGGAGATCCGATTCCGCTTCCAGGGCCCTTTGGGATTCCTCCAACCTGGCGATTTCCAGGGCCAAGGGCTTCCAATCCAAATCGCGGAAATCCTCGAACACCATGAGCTGCTGGATCTTTTCCAAGCGGGTGCGGAGGGCCTTCAGCTCCGCGTATAAGGCCGTGTTACGGTCCGCCAGGCCCGCCATGGATTTTTCCAGGATGCGCGTACGTCCTTCGAGGGCCGCGATCTTCGCCTCATTGGACCAGCCCAGCACGTATTTCGAGCGGTCTCCGAGGGGCGAACGGTCATCCTTCTCATGCCGCTCCCCGGACGCCTTGATCTGGCCCGAGCGGGTGATGGCCTTGGGCGATCTACGAAACGCTTCCAGGGATTCGCAACAGGCATGATCGTAACGTCGGGCGATTTCCGTATCCAGCCAGGCATAGAAATCCGATTCGGGCTTAATGGCCAGCTTTTCCGCCAAGGTGCCGGGTTCCGATATCCGGCGGGCCACACTAACAGGGCCGCGCACCCGGAAATAAACCAACCGGTTCCTGAGGTCGGTCTTTTCCACCCACTGGGTCACGCCGGAATACTTTTCTTCGGGCACAAGCAGGGATTGCCCAAAGCCGTGCAGCAGCCTTTCGATGGCTCCTTCCCAGGCCTCCTCGCCTTCGCGGACCTTAACCAATTCCCCTATGAAAGGGATGTCCTCCTCGTCGCAATCCAGGGTCCGGCAGAGATCGGCGCGCAGGGCTAGCATGCGGGCGGGAAGATTGGAGCGGCGTCCGCGCAAGGATACCAACTCCTGGGAGACGTCTTCATGTTCATCCCGGTACCCTTTAAGCTCGAATCCGATTTCCCGAAGGGAATTCTGGATATCGGCTTCGCGCGATTCCGAGGCCTGGATTTCGGTAAGCGCGGTACCGCGATTGGCGAGGAAGGCGTCGAGGTCATCCACGGCGGGCAAAGCGGCGGCCTTCGCCAAGGCGGCATACCGATCCGCCTTTTTTTTCCGTTCCTCTTTTAGGGTAGTGCGGGCGGCGATGTCGGACTTCAAGCGCTCCAAACGGTCGCCGCCGTTCTCGGCGATGGACTGCTTGATATCATCCCGTTCCCGGTTCAGGCCATCGCGACGCCCGGTAAGCCCTTCCAGGCGGGCTTCCAGCTTGACGGCGTCCCCTGCGAGAATCTCCAGGCGGCGCGCGAGAAGATCGCCTTTGATGCCCGCCATCCATGCCCGCAAAGATTCGCGGCAGGCCCTAAGGCCCTGGATTCCCGTGTACAACCCGGCATGACGTGCGCAGTCCTCGACCAAGGGAGTGAGTCTTTCAATCTGCGACTTGGCCCGGAGCACGGCTTCATGCGCTTTATGCAGGTCGTCGAAATGGGTGATGAGCGCCTCGATGCGGGGCTCCACGGGAAAGGGCTCCAACATATGCTGCCGGACGAAATCGGTAAGGTTGCCGACGGATTTCATTGAGACGGTCTGGTTGAAGAGATCCAGGGCCTGCTCATTCTCGATTCCAAAGCGTCGCCGGAACGCGGCCGAGTACGCCGGGAAAGCATCGAAGGTTTCCGCCCCGGGCATCCGGCGGATACGCTTGCGCAGTTCGCCCAGGTCTTTCCCGAATCCGGAAAAGTGATCCTTGATGGTCAGGGCGCCGTCGGCGACCAGGAAGAGGCGCGCAGGCTGGCTTTCGGAATCCTTCATCCAGAAGACCTGGGCCAACGTCACCGATTGCGCCAGGCTGTCATTGTAAAACCGGCCCAGGATGACGGAATAGCTGTTGTGGTTCCGCAGGGGGACCGGCTTGGCGGAAAGCCCGGCCTCTCCCCGTTCGCTTTTATAGTAGCCCAGCACATAGGTGCGCAAGGTGCGTTCGCGGCTTTCGGCCCCGGCGGCCTTATTGAAGACGATTTTCTGCGACGGCACCAGCAGGGTTGTGACCGCGTCGACCAAGGTCGATTTTCCCGATCCGATATCGCCGGTCAGCAAGGCGTTCTCCCCGCCCAGTTCCAGGGACCAGATATGCTTATCGAAGGTTCCCCAATTATAGACTTCCAAACGATGCAGACGGAACCCCGCCTTGTGCTTGTCCGGGACGAAATCCAGCATGGGTTCGGAAGACTCATCCAACCGGCTCATGATTTCGTTTTCCTTTCCGCCGTCCCGTCATCCGCACCTTCCGTACCGCTCGCACCGCTCGCACCGCCCGCGCCATCCCCGCCATCCGTGGAATGGTTGCGATATCCGGCCAAGCGCGACTCAAACTCCTGCAACCACTGAGCATCGACGAAGGATTTCAGCATGCGTCCCACTTCATACCTTTCCTCGCCCCCTCTCATCTTGCGCAGGAAACCCATATCCGCCAGCTTGGAAACATTCGCGGCGACCCGATCGGTGAGCTTGGCCGAATTCGGGCTGTCGGCGAAAAAGGTACGCACCAGATCGACAATCTCCTCCAGCCCCAGAATAAGCCGAGTGTCCCCGCTTTGGGCATCGGATTCGGCTAGCTTTTTCCGGATCAGGGCCAGCAGCAGGCTGACGGGATAACTCAATTGCCTGCGTTGCACCAGACGCGGAAGATCCGGCTCCCCTTCCCGCGCTTGCGCTTGACGCAAAAAGGCATACCCTTCGCTTTCGTCCAAGATGAGATCCAAACCCAGCACGGCCAGGTGTTCCCGCACCCGGGCTTGCAGGCCAAGCAGCGATTGCCAAAGCGGGGGATCCGCCTCCATATAGGTCACGCCCTTCATCAGCGAAATCAGGAGCAGGGAAAGCTGGTGGCCGCGGTCGGTGGCTTGCATGGTTCGGGAGCCTATCGGTGGAAGGTGACAAAGGGAAGGACGGCCTTGCGCCTGGTACCGGCAGGATCCGTCCATGCCAGGGTTTGCCGGGCCGAGTCATCGATGACGGCGGCGCGATCTTCGGCGGCCAAGGCGAGGTAGGCGATGATTTCGGAGAGACCTTGCTCTAAGGGAAAGGATTCCACCAGTTCCTCCAGGCTGACTTGGCCTTTGACCTGCAGCGCTTTGCGGATGCGCGCCTGCAACAATTCCTTGTCCACGAATTTGCGGTCATACAAGGCATCGGCATCGAATCCGCCTTCACCGGGCCGCAAATCGACATCCGAGATTACCGGCTTCAAGGGTGGCGAATACAGGGGACGTTCCAGGGGGATTTCCATGGAAGGGGCCGTATGGTCCATCTCCATCCAATCGCCGGCAGGGGGAAATTCCCTGACAGCGATGGCATGCCGTTCGATGCTTTTCAGAAGTAGCATGATGCGGCGGTTCTCCAAAGCGGCCTGGTCGTCCAGATAGCGGCGGAGTTGGGCGGACAACCGGGCGACGGTCCGTTGCGCCTGCTCTCCCGCCAGCAGCCAGTCGAAATGGATTTTCAGCAGGCGCCGATCCGGCGCCAGTTCGGCCAAGGCGGGCAGGGACATTACTGTTGCGAGCAGGGATGTGAATTCCTCCTGCCGCGCCGGCGACATCAGGAAGTCCCAGAAAGCCTGGAAGCTGCGACCTTGATCCGAATCGCGGATCACATCGCTTTCGCCGAAAACATCCTGCAGCAAGGAACCCTTGCTTCCGTCCCAGGCGGCAATCCTGTCCCGCACGCTTCGGTCCAACCCCCGGAAGTTCTGTTCGACTTCCCGGAAGTCCCCAAGCAATCCGCGGGCCGTGGACGCCATTTGCAGGAACCGGTCGCGGATTTGGGTGGGCTCCATGACGTTGAGGCGGCCTTCGCGTATGCCGCGGATTTCCGCCTCGATCCGATCGCGGCGCTTTTCCAACTCGGCGATGCGGATTTGGGGATTCTCTTCGGTTCCTTCGGCCAATTGCCGCAGCAGCTCGAAGACGGTCATCAGCCGGGACTCGGTGCCCACGAATTGCCTGACGCCCAGGCCCTTGACCCATTCAATGGCTTTCTCGGTGGCGGAAGTCAAATCGAAATGGGGCTCGTCGCCTTCGGGCGGATAAAATTTCCGGAGCCAGGCGCGCGCGGGCGAGGCCCATTCATCCAGGTATTCCTTGGGCGTCCGCTTGAACGCTTCCCCGCCGTTTCGCTCACGCAGATGGAAGAGATGGTCCTCCAGCCGCGTCAAAAGTTCCGGTTCGGGGAGGCTTCTGACGTTGGGTTCGATGAAGGCGCTATCGAGAAACCCGATGATGAAGGGCGCATGGTCGGCCGCCAGCAAGCGCCAGGCAGGATGGACCCGCCTGAGGGTTTCCAGAGAATCATGCGCGTGCGCGAATCGTCCCATTTCCCAAATATAGAACCCTAATTGCAGGCAACCCGGTCCTGAGAGCGAGACTTCCCCCTTCCGATGAGATCCATGGCTTGAAGGCGGGTCAAAGTCGTCAGCTACGGGGTGATGCCAACCGCTTCATGGCAGCATGAAGGGCCGGCTTGCATCGAGTCATGTCAGTCGCGCGCTTTTCTTGTGCGAGGTCGCGTCGCGGCGTATATTTAGACGCAATGCAAAATCAACCTAACCCAACAAATGATCTCCTACGCGCAGCCTATGCGGCCTTCAACGCGCGCGACATTAACAGCGCCCTCGCACTCATGACTCCCGACGTCGCTTGGCCGATGGCGTTCAAAGGCGGTTTTGTCCGTGGGCCTGAGGAAATCCGCAAATACTGGACAGAGCAATGGAGCGAAATCAATCCACACGTCGAACCGATTGCCTTTTACCCGAAGGATCCTGGGCAGGTATTGGTCGATGTGCACCAGGTCGTGCTTGATTTGACCGGGACCGTGGTTGCCGATGCTCATGTTGGCCACCTTTTTACGCTTAAGGATGGCTTGATTCAAGCCATGGAAGTCTGTCCCCTTCCCTAGTCTAGCATTAGCATTGCGGGAAGGCGGCGGCCACAAAAAAGGAGATATACCGATGTCCAAAGTGACTCCATTTCTGATGTTCAACGACCAACTCGAGGCAGCGCGTATTTCAGTTTTTCCCAAGGGTTCTCGCTTTTTGTCGACTGCGAGGATCAAGAGGAGGTTGATGAGTACTGGAACAAGCTCGTCAACGCCGGCGCAACCCCATTGCAGTGCGGCTGGATTACCGACCAGTTCGGCGTCACGTGGCAGATTGTTCCACGGCGTTTCATGGAGCTCATCAGCGATCAGAACCCTAAGAAGGTACAGGCGGTGATGGACGCCATGATGACGATGGTGAAGCTCGACGTCGCCGCGCTCGAGAGCGCGTACAATCAGGCATGATGATCGGCGACGCCAACACGTTATTGGACGCCGAACAACGGAATGCAGCGGATGGTGTAAACTCTCGTGTACTGACATGGTGAAGAAGGTGAAGAAATGATT
>JBDSWM010000406.1:0-14087 GCA_039926685.1 Fibrobacteria bacterium
TATAGCCCTGCTGCCGCGTGCGGCCGTGGATGACCAGGGCGGAAGCGCCTTCGCCTTCCACCACCTTTTGCGTTTCCAGGAGGTTGATTTGATCTTCGGCCCAGCCCACCCGTACCTTGACGGTTACCGGGATGCCCACGGCTTTCCTTACGCCGGAGATGATTGCCTTGAGATTGTCCAGATCGCGCAACAGGCCGGACCCGCCGCCCCGGCGGACGATTTTCGGGGCCGGGCAGCCGCAATTGATTTCCACGAATTCCGCGCCCGCCTGTTCCACCATGGCCGCTCCCCAGGCCATCTTGTCGGCTTCACCGCCGTAGATCTGCACCGTGAAAGGCCGCTCTTCCGGGGCGAACGCCATCTGGCGGCAGATGCGGGGATTGAGGCGCGTAAGGCCTTCGACCGTGATGAACTCGGAGACCAGCAGGCCGGTGCGTCCGCCGGCAAGGCGGGAAATCAGGCGGCGGAAGGAGATGTCGGTGACGCCGGACATGGGCGCCAGATAGACGTTGGGGAAGATATCCTTACCGCCTACCTGGTATTTGCGGGTGATGCGGGAGGCCCGCTCCACGAGCTTTGCCCCAGAGCCGTTCGCCAGATCCGGCCGGAATGCCGCAGTCATGGCGGAAGGTCCCTAAGGCGCGAAGGCATAAAGGCGCCGGGGTTCCGGGCCTTAGGCCTTGCCCTTGTACATGGGGAATTTCTGGGCCAGCTCGCGCACTTGCGACCGGATGGATTGCAGTTTGGACGCGTTGGTGTGGTTCTTGACCGCGTCGTCGATGAGGCCGGCCACCGCCACGGCTTCGCCCGTGCCCATGCCGCGCGAGGTGATGGCGGGGCTTCCCAAGCGGATGCCGGAAGGATCCATAGCCTTGCGCGTATCGAAAGGGATGGTGCTGCGACTGCAGGAGATGCCCACGGTTTCCAAGGCCACTTCCGCGATCTTACCGCTGACGTCCTTGCTGCGCAGATCGACCACCATGAGATGGTTGTCGGTGCCGTCGGTGAGGATCTTGTACCCCCGGTTCATCAATTCTCCGGCCATGGCCTGTGCGTTCTTGATGGTCTGGCGGGCATAGTCGCGGAAGGAAGGCTTGAGGGCTTCCAGGAAGCAAACCGCTTTGGCGGCGTTCACGTGATCATGCGGTCCGCCCTGGATGCCGGGGAAAACCGTGCGATCGATGTCCTTCTGGAACTTCGCTTTGCACATGATGATGGCGCCGCGCGGGCCGCGCAAGGTCTTGTGCGTGGTGGTGGTGACGATATCGAAAAAGGGCACGGGGCTTTCCAGCGCCTTGCCGGCTATGAGGCCGGCGATATGCGCGATGTCCGCGAATGTGACGGCGCCGATTTCATCGGCGATGGACTTGAACGCCTTCCAGTCGATGTCTCGGGAATAGGCGGAGAACCCGGCTATGATCATCTTGGGGCGTTCGCGCAGAGCCACTTCCCGCACCTTGTCCATATCGATACGCTGGGTCTTTTCGTCCACTTCGTACTGGGAGAAGGAATAATTGAGGCCGGAAAAATTCACCGGATGGCCATGGGAAAGATGCCCGCCATGATCGAGCTTGAGGCCCAGTACCTTGTCGCCGGGCTTGACGGCTGCCATGTACACGGCCAGGTTGGCGGGAGAACCGGAGAGCGGCTGCACGTTGACATGTTCGGCTCCGAACAGCTCCTTGGCACGGGAAATCGCCAACGCTTCCATTTCATCGATGACTTCGTTGCCGCCGTAATAGCGCTTGCCGACATAACCTTCCGAATACTTGTTGGTCAGCACGGAACCCATGGCTTCCATGACGGCCTGGCTGGTGTAGTTTTCCGAAGCGATCAGCTCCATGCCGTCTTCCTGCCGCAGGGTTTCCTTGGCGATGATGGCGTAGATTTCCGGGTCCGTTTCCCTGAGGTGCTGCATACTGTCCTTGCCCATTGGAGTGTGGGCGGAAAGGTAGCAAATCCGGCGGCAAACCCGATTAAAGGGCCCGGTTGGCCCGGCTGGCCGGAGGAGCGGCGGGAAAATCATTCAATTCAAAGGGTTGGAAAGTTTGATCCGCCGTCCGGAAGCGGCGCACCGGAGAGAGCGGCGGCAAATCCAGGGGCGCGGATTCCGCCCACCCTGCCCGGGAGATCGCCGGGCCTCTCCAAAGTCCCCGGTGGTCCCGGATTAGGTGCGATAGGCGGCGTTTATCTTCACATAATCATAACTGAGATCACAGGTCCAATAGGTCCAGGCTTCCTTGCCCAGGCCCAGGTCCACTTTCACTGAAACATCCTTGGCCTTCATGCGATTGGCGACATCGTCCTCATCATAAGCGAGGGCGCCGCCTTGGGCCATCACCTTGACGCCGCAGAATTCCAAGGCGGTTTTCTCCGGAACCAATTCGGCGCCGGAATAGCCCGCGGCCGCCAGCACGCGGCCCCAATTTGCGTCCCCGCCGAAGAAGGCGGTCTTGACCAGCGGCGAGTTGGCGATTGCGCGGCATACGGCCTTGGCATCCTCGACCGTGCGCGCGCCCACGGTTTCGATGGTGACGAGCTTGGTCGCCCCTTCCCCGTCGCGGATGATGAGCTTCGCCAATTCCTCCATCACGTCGCGCAAGCCTTGATCGAAGGCCTGGCGGGCGGATTCCGAAAGCGAGGTATAACTCGCCCCGGAAGCGCCGTTGGCCAGCAACAAAGCGGTATCGTTGGTGCTCATGTCCCCGTCTACGGAAATGGAGTTGAAGGTCTTTTCCACCGCCCCCAGGAAGGCCGGGGCGTATGCCGCCTCCAGGCTTATATCCGTGGTGATATAGGAGAGCATGGTCGCCATGTTGGGTCGGATCATGCCGGCGCCTTTGGCGACGCCTCCGAGCCTCACCTCCCGGCCGTCCAAGTAAAGGGTTTTCCGGACCCGCTTTTCGAAGGTATCCGTCGTCATGATGGCGTGTATGAAAGGGCTGTAAACCTCGGCGGAATCCGGCGCGAAAAGTCGGGCTATACCGGCCCGGATCTTTTCCATGGGCAGATATTCGCCGATGACGCCGGTGGAGGAGACCATCACCTCGCCTTTTGGAGCGGCGGCCTCGCGCAACATCCTCACCTCGGCAAACACGTCCTCGGAACCGCGCTTCCCGGTGCAGGCATTGGCATTGCCGCTATTGACCAGCACATGGCTCACTTTGCCGCCCGCGGAAGCGATCTTCTGATCATAAAGTACCGGGGCAGCCTTTACGGCGTTGCGGGTGAAGGCGCTGAATACCTGTGCGGGAGGGTCGGAAATCAGCACGCCCAAATCGGGTTTGCCGTTTTTTTTGATTCCGCAGGCCAAGCCCTTGGCGGTAAAGCCTTTGGGGAAGGATACATCATCCATAGCTGCAGGGTCTCCTAAGGCTGGGTTTTGATAAGGGATAACTCCATTTTATGGGGAAAAACCCTTAAATTTTGCAAAATAGATAGGAAATTATGCAGGGAAAGGGATAATTTTCTACTTATTTGATCGGTTGGCGTTCTGCCATGCGTGAAAGTTTGACCCCTTCACGATTGTGACCTGATTTCATATTTCCCGAAATAGAGGGGAAGACGCGGGTCTTTCCCTTATGGTGAAGGCGGCAATACGAATTGCCCAAAACCTTCATGGCTCGGGAACTTTCCTGGAGACGGATAGAATGAATAGAATCCCGATGACCCAGCAAGCCTATGATAGGCTGGCCCAGGAATTGGACGTGCTGAAAAAGGTGGAGCGGCCCGATATCATTTCGGAAATCTCCACCGCCCGCGCTCAGGGTGATTTGGCGGAAAACGCCGAATACCATGCCGCCAAGGAAAAGCAAGGCCACCTGGAAGCGAAGATCAGCGAATTGGAGGACAAAATCCATCGCGCGGAAATCCTCTCCTCCGTACCCATCGCCAGCGACCATATCATTTTCGGCAACGTCGTTTCCGTAAAAAACCTGGATACGAAAAAGGTGATGCAATACACCTTGGTAGGTCCGGAAGACGTGGACGTGGTCACGGGGAAAATCTCCTCCGTCTCGCCCATCGGGAAAAGCTTGCTCGGCAAGAAGCCCGGCGATGTGGTGGAGGTGCAGATTCCCAAGGGACTTCTCAAGCTGGAAATCCTGGATTATAAGTGAGCCGCTCCCGGTGAATGGTCCGCGTGTCGTTTACGGACCCGAGCAAGGGCCGATTGTGAATCGCCGGTGAGCTTTTCATGAGCTTATTCGCTTTCATCGGGGACGACGATCTCCGTAAGCAAGAGGCCCTGGACGCGGCGGTTGCGCGTTGGCAAGCGGAGGGGCAATCCGGAACAGGCGGTCTGCAGGACTGTCAGCGGGAAGTCTGGTTCGGCGACGATATGCGTTGGGAGCAGGCCGCGGAATCTTTCCAGACCCAGGATCTGTTCGCCTCCCGCAAAACCATCATCGTAAAGAACTGGGATAAACTGCATCCCTCCCATCAAAAGCAATTGGAAGAGGTTTTCCGATCCGGGAATCCCACCGTGGCCGTGTTCCTGACCGCGGAAAAGCTGGACGGCCGTTCAGCCTTGCCCAAGGCCCTGAAGGCCGCCGGCGCCCTGTTCGAGTTCAAATTACCCTATGAGGACAAGATCCCGCAATGGCTTGCCCAACGCGCCCGCGAGAAATACGGCCGCCGCCTTACCCTGGTGGACGCGCAATTGCTGCTGGACACGGTTGGCAAGAACCTGGCCGAATTGGATCATGAGTTGGAAAAGCTGGATACGTTCTTGCCCAAGGGGGCGGCCATAAATGCGCCGGATATCCAGGATCTGGTGAGCCCCTTGAAGGTCGTGGGGATTTTCGAATTCCAGAAGACCATGGGCCTGCGGAAAAAAGCCGATATGCTGCCGGCTTTGCGCAACCTGCTCGAAAACGATTTCAAGGACGCGCCCTTCGTGGTGGCCCAGATGCTGTTCGGGCACTTCCTCACCCTCCTGAAAATCCGCGTCCAGCTGGATCAAGGGATGCGGGAGCAGGACATCATTCCCACCATCAAGCGCCCGCCTTTCATCGTCCAGAAGGAACGTTATCTGGAACAGGCCAATTCCCGTTCCGCGGACGCCTGGAAGAAACTTCTCACGCGCTTGGCGCGCTTCGAGTCGGAATTGAAGATGGGGCGCTATCCGCATCGCTTCGAGGTTGAAATGGCGTTCGCGGCCATGGTTTAATAGTATTTTCTGATGGGAACTCCGGTCGGACCCGTTTCGGGCAACAACTTAAAGCCAAGGATTGGCTGCAAAGGCAGGACACGGTGAGCGTCACCACTAAACGAGTCAAAACGGGATGCACCGGTCTCGATGAAATCCTCCGGGGAGGATTGCTGGAAGGATCGGCCACGCTGGTAGAAGGCTCCGCCGGCACGGGAAAGACCACGCTTGCGCTGCAATTCATCATGCAGGGAGTGGAAGAAGGCGAGCATGGGCTCATCTTCACTTTCGAGCAATTCCCGGAACAGTATTACGATTGCGCGGGCGAATTGGGCTGGGATCTGCGCGCCTTGCAAGAAGCGAAGAAAATCCACGTTGTGTTCACCACGCCGGAGGATTTCCTGGACGAACTGGACGATCCGGAAGGCAAAATCGCCAAGATCCTGGGCGAGTTCAATACCAAGCGCATCGTGCTGGACAGCATCACCCACTTCGAAAAGCTTTCCAAGGATATCGGGCATTTGCGCAGCATCGAAACCGACATCGTCAACGGCGTCAAGCGCGAAGGCATGACCGCGATTTTCCTAAAGGAAAACGCCAACGTGCTCGGCAAATGGGACGTTTCCTCGAACAAAATCCCTTTCATCGTGGACACGTATATCCTGTTGCGGTATCTGGAAATGGAGTCGGAAATCAAGCGTTGCCTGATGGTGCTCAAGATGCGCGGCAGCGATCATGACAAGGACATCCGCGAATACAAGATCGAGGCGGGCGGATTGCAAGTGGGCGAGAAGTTCACGGGTGTATCGGGCATTTTCCTGGGCACGGGCATCCAGGCGCGGGTTTCCAAGAAATAGCGCCTCGCGGCCGATAGCCGCGGGCATTGACATCAGGCTTGGGCCCGGCTTTCAGCCGGGCTTTTTTTTGCGGCGATTATTTCTTCACAGAGCCCAAGCCGGTAGCCAAGCCCTGCAACCCGGCTAGGCCGCGATACAGATCCAGGAATTCCTGGACCCAGGCAGCGTCCGCATCCGCCACCAGTCCGAGCAAATCCTCCATGTTATAGCGATCGTTGTAGGGACCGGTGGCCGATTGCCATTCGGTATCGACGCGCGCCTTGACGACGGGAAGCTTTTTTCCGGCTTTGACGGGCAGGGCGGGCACAGCGGGCGCGACCGGTGCGGCAGCGGCGGCTGAGCGGACGCCGGGCTGGATCGGGGGCAGCGCGAGGCGCGCCAGGGTAACGGGCATGCGACGTCGCGATAGGGCGAGCCTTTGGGATTTGAGCACGCGCTGGTATAGCCGGCGGCGCAATTCCAGCAAAGCCGCATCCGCTTTATCCGACTGCAGGGACGTCATCGCCGCCTGGCCGGATTGGCGGAGCTTTTCCAGCCGATCCCGATAGGATTGATGTTCGAGGAGGGATAGGCGGCCGGCATGCTTGGCCAGCACGTTTTCGGAATCCCGGATGCGCTCCAGACGCCACTGGCGGCGGAAGCGCTCGGTCGGAGTGAGGGGTTTTTCCTTGGGCTGGGAACGCGGAGCGGGCGGCTTGGCCTGGGGGCGGGAATCGGGAGAAGATCCCGGGGGCGAGGCCGCATCCGATTCCGCTTGGCTTGCCATCGAGTCGGATGCGCTTGTCGACGGAACCCCGCCGCATGCGGCCAGGGCTTCCGCCACCTTGGCGTAGCAATACTCGGCACCGCGCGCATTCCCCGCGGCGCGGAAACGGTTTCCGCTGGCCAGCAAATCCGCAAGATAGGCTTTGCGATAACCCGGTCCGGGAAAACGCGCGAGCCTCTCCGCGAAACCTTCCGGTTCCGGAGCTTCCCCCTGGACTGCGTCCTCGGACATGGGCTCAGCCCACCCCGGCCAGGGTGGTTTCGCTATCCTGCCCGGAGGAAGACGGCGCGGCGCGGCCTTCCTGATGGTTCAGCACTTCCATCAGGATTTCCTGCGTCTTCATGGCGTTTTCCACCAGCACTTCCCCGGCCCTTTCCTGGAAAGAGGAAAGCGTGCGCCCCAATTCGGCCAATAGGGTCTGGTAGCCGTCCCCGGCGTCGGCCTGCTTTTCCAGCCGATCCAGTATGGAGGACAATCCGGTGTTCAGCATGGCCACGCTGGCCTGCATCTCCGTCTGGTTGACGGTTGAGAAATGCGCAAGTTCGGCCATGTCCTTGGATCCTTGCCGGAGCTGCTCCGCCAAATCGGAAACCTTGACCGCCACCTCCAAACCCAGCTGGCCCTGCGCTTCCAGGCTCTTTGCCGCATCGCCCAAGGAGGTGCGTTGCAGACCGGAAATCTCTTCCACCAAGCGGGCTTGGCCTTGCGAGACCGCTTCCACCAAAGTGGCCTGGACGGTATCGGCTTTGGCCTGCGCCTCGAGGATCATCCGGGCAGAAGTTTCGCGGGCGCGCTCCAATCCGTCCGCGAAAGCGGCGGCTGCATCTTGCATGGTTTTGCCCTGGTTGGCGGCGGCCGCCTGCAATTGCCGGGCCTGGTCGGCCGCGGCCTCCTGCGCCAGCTTGGCCTGGGTTTCCAATCCCGTGAGGGCGCGCTCCAGGATCTTGCCCTGGGTTTCGCTTTGGGAGGATTGCAGCGACTGCACCCGGCCGACCACTTCTTCCAACAGGCGGCTTTGCAAGGCATCCATTTTGCCCTCCCAAGCCATCTGCGCCTGCGCGGCGCGTTCCGTCCAGGCGGCTTGCGCGTCTTCGCCCGCATGCGCGGCCGCAGCGGCCAACTCCTCGAACTCCGCCGACAGGGTATCAGCGATGCGCTGGGCCTTTTCCGACCATTCGCGTTGGGCCAGGCGCAAGGCATCGCCGTTGGCGCGGAAGGCTTCCCCTTGGATTTCCGCCTGCGATCTCCAGGAGGCCAAGGCCGTTTCCAGCGAGGCCAGCGGCGCGCGCAGGTTCTTTTCCAGGCTTTCCGCGATGAGCACGGAGCCCTGGGCCAAGGACTGGCGCGAGTCTTCGCGCACCGTTTCCGTAAGGGCCTGCAATTGCGCGGACTGGACGGCGGACTTTTCCGCGAAGCCGGTCATCATGGCTTGCATGGAAGCGAGCGGCGCCGCCAGGTTCTTGGCGAGGCTGTCGCCGATCAAGGCCGCGCCTTTTTCAAGGGTAGCGCGCGCGCCTACGTTCACCTCGGCCTGCAGCTTATCGAGCGCCTGGGCCTGCCCTTCCGTGAGCCGGGTGGCGATGGATTTAAGATTGGCGTCCAGCGCGGCGGGGATATCGCTAACGGCCTGTTGCAAACGCCCCAGATATTCGCCCGTGGACTCCCATTCGGTCTGGATGCGTTGCCAATAGACCACGGTCATCCATTGCCCGATGCCGTACAGGATAAGCACGAATACCGCCAGAATCATATTTGCCTTGTCCTGCATCCAGATGAAGGATCCCGTCAGTAGGAATACACCCAGCACCAGGCTGGAGAGCAGCAGCAGCGTTCCGTAATTTCTTCTCTGTGACATGGATGATTCTCCCGATGGCGTAATGGCGAAAAGGCGAAAAATTAAGGCGTGATTGATGGGCGCGCAGCCGCGCGCGGGAACAACGAGAGCTGCGGCGGCGTGAGGCCGCGCAGGAAAAGATCCCATTTCCCTTCGTAATGCGCGAGCATGGCTCCGCATACGGCTTCGGCCAGATCGGCGAAGGCTTCCAGGAATCCCTCGAAACCGCTGCGATGGCGGGCGCTTTGCCAGGGCCAGGCTATGCCCTGGAACAGCTCCTCTTCGCTTCCGTAAACGCGCTTATCCCAGCGGGCCACGCCCTCGGTGAAGGTTTCCAGGGCCAAATCGCCCAGGGACAGGCGCACGCGCTTGAACAGTTCCGCTTCCCCGTTGCGCAGGGCGGCCTCCAGGGCGGGCAATATTTTTGAGCGATCATCACGCACGGATTCGCGATGCCACACGGCGGCCAGCTCCCCCTGCAAGCGGAACATGTGCCCGCTCAGCGCCGAAACCTGGCGCTCGCCGTCGGACGCCATGTCGTGCAACGATTGCAGATACAGCATTTTGGCTTCCTTGCGCGTACCCTTGCCCACCAGGGAAAACCCCGCCAAATCCTGCTGGAACCATTGGTTGCGCTGCAGGAAGGGATGCAACTGCGCGAAAGCCAGGCGCTTGCGCCACTTGTCGCGGAACTCCAGGAACTTGAACGCGGATTCCTCGCGAATGCGGTCTATCCTCTCCTGCACCATGGCATAAGCGGAAGGACCCGCCGACAACCCGGAGAAATCCGAGGCGGACTCCGAAACCGGCAGGGACTCGCGATCCAGCAAGGCGCGGATTAGGATGCTGTGGTTGGGATCAGAGAGGCCGGTGATGAAGGCGAGCACGTTGCCGGGTCCGGAAGTGGAAGGGGCGGAACGCCCAGCCGCTGCGCCGTAGGCCGAGGGCGAAACGGCCCCTATGGGCGCGGATGGCCAGTCTTTGGATGTGAAAGCTTTATAACTCTGATATAATCGGTGGCTCAAGAGGAGTCCAAATATAGTGGATAATCGCCGGCCGGTCCAGCAACTCAGGCAGCCTCAAAAACCCCTGCCATCATGGCTTCAATTCGCGAAGGAGACGGCCAGTTTTTCCCGCAATTGCATGGGAAATGCTTCGGTTTGGGTGGAATCGCCCGGCCTGGAAGGGGAACCGCGGGTCAGGAAATGGCCCTCCAATTCCAATTCGGCGGAAACGGGCTTGCCCGTGGTCAAATTGAAAACCACTTTGCCGCTTCCGGACAGGGAGGGTTTTCCGGAATTGTCGCCATTCCCGAGATCCTCGTCGAGATAGGCGTCCATATCCACCAGGCATTGGGCCAAATCACCTTCCGGAGTCTCCCGGATGGCCGACAGGGTGAAACGCTTTTGAACGCGGGAATCCGGGTGGAATTTATCCATCAGGGACTGGTTGATTTCCCAGCGCGACCCTTTCTTGATGGCGAACTCCGGAAAGGTCGGTAAGGCGTAGGCCAGCATGCGGCCGAAGTTGAGCGGCGAGAACGCCACGGGCGGCAGTCCCGGCTCCTCTTCCAGGGATAGCGCCTGTCCGGTGCGGGACAGGGTCAGCTTGCCCTTGTATTTCCGGAGCCGGCCGGTCATGTATTGATCCTCGTCCGATCCACGTTCCGAACTCCGATATTGCAAGGTGTCCACCGTGAGGGAGAACTCGATCTGGCCTTTGGAAGTGTCCGCCGTCGATTGCGCGCTGAATTCCGCTTCCGCCGCCGAAACATAGGGAGCCGAACCCCAGGCCCCGTCCGCCGTGGCCCTGGTCTCGGCGGAGTAACGTACCTTGTAGGTTACGGAAGGATCGAGGTGCCAATTAGCCCGGCGCGAACGGAATTCGCATGCGGAGAGGAGGAAGAGTGAAAGGAGGGCGAAGGCGGGAAGTGAAATGGGGATTCGGCTCACCTTTACAACTTAAGAAGGCGAAGGGCAAAGTTCAAAGCGCAAATGCGCTTCACACCCTCTTTTCCTCTTTATAGCGCTTGAGCAGGAATTCGAGATAGCGGCGCTCGAAGGTGGTGGCCGGAAAGGCCGCCAGGCGGGCTTGCAGGAAAGCCGCCGCCTTGACGGGACCATCGGTTTCATTCACCTTGAGGAAATACACCAGCGCGTCCTCCAGCGATTCCGGCGGGCCGAAACCGGTGGGCACCCCGCGGCGGAAATAATCCTCGGGAATCTTGTCCGCCAGATAGGCCATCTGCATGCGCTCTTTGCGGGAAGCCGCCTCATTGAGGTACAGCTTGCGATCCACCGGCAGGACGGGGATATCGGCGATGGTCTTGATGACCAGGGAATGGAGGATGCACTTGAACGCCATGCCGTTGACTGAGTTGAACTGGCGATAGGTGCGGTCGTAAAGCTCCGCGGCCTGGGAATTCTTGCCCTCCATGAACGCCATCTGCGCCGTGAGGAAATCCTTCTCGGCCTTGAGCTCCCGGCCCACATTTTCCCCTTGCGGCGCGGATTGCAACATGAAAGAGGCCCGCACCGGGTCACGGACCCCCAGATAGTATTTCCCCAGCGTCAGACGCAAGGCGCAGATGATCTGGTCGCTTTCCTGGAAATAGGTGAGCAGATGCTGGGCATTCTGCATGGGCGACTGCTGCCCCAGCCGGCGGAAGATCTCGGCCATGTCTGTATACAGGTTTCCGAAGGAGTTCCGGCGCGCATCCTCGGTCTCGATCAGGAAGCGGAACTCATCGATCATTCGCGCGGAGCAAAGATCGATGTTCTCGCCCGCGTTAAGGCAATCATAGACGGCTTCAATCCGCGATTGCACAACCATCTCGTTGAAATCCGACTCAGGATAATTCGCCGGGAGCAGCTTCAGCTTATCGTAGCCCGACGCCGCCTTGCCCAGATCGAAATAACATTGGGCCAGCTGAAACAAGGCTTCCGGTATGATCTTGGGATCCTTGGAATTGCTGGCGGCCAGGGTGAGGTTCTGGATGGCGCCCTGGAAATTCTTCAATACCATGAAGCTCTCGCCCATCTTCATGCGGGCCTCGTAGCTGATGCTCTTGTTAGGATAGGCCTCGATCACATGCTTATAAGCGGGAATGCTGTTGGTGATGAAACCTTCCTCCAGATAGGCGTCCGCCACCACGGTAGGCTTGGCGGAGAGCGCCACGGCCTTTTTGTAAATGCGCAAATCGTCGATGGCCAGGCTGGAATTCCAGGTATAGAACCCGAACTTGCTGCTGCGCTCCACTTTCACCGGCAAGGTATAGTACTTGCGGACCAGCAGCACGTCGTTGAGGAAGAGCTGGAGGACATTGTCCTCCTTTTCGATGGTCACCTTGTAGACCAGCCCTCCGTTGAGCTTGACCGGCGAGGTATTGAAGGAATAGCGCGCCGTCTTGCCGTACTCGATGTTCGCCACGGAGGTGCCCCATTCGCCCAAAGAGAACCGGAAGGCGTCGTCCGGTGTGGCCCCGAAAAGGAAGGCGTTGAAATCGTTGTTGCTGCCGTTCAGGCCCTTGACAGTGAATTCGATCTTGAGATCGCCGAAGAACTCCTGGTTGGCAACCGCGAAGGATTGCCCGGAGGAAAAGGCCTCCAGCCTCCCGCGCGCCACTTTCCACGACTCCGATGGCAGCCATGCGCCATTGATTCGATCGAAGGAGAGGAATTTCAGGGAAGAGTCGGTTTTGTTGAAGGTTTCTTCCTGCACCAGGCCCCAAGGCGCCTTCTTGCTTTCTTCCTGCATGTTCAGGAAACCGAACACCAATCCCGTCATCAGCAACAGGAAGCCGGCTCCCAGGTACAGGATGGGGTTGGCCTTGATGAAGCGCCAGGCCAGGTTTAGGGTGCTGGGCGGCTTGGCCATGATGGGCAAGCCGTTGCGGTAGGAGTACAGGTCCTTGAGGAGCAGTTCTATGCTCTGGTAGCGGTCCCGGACCTCCTTGGCCATGCAGGTGGTGACGATGGCGGCGAAGTCCGAGTCCAGCCAAGGGGACAGGTAACGCAACGGTACCGGCTCGGCCTTGATGGCGTTCAGGGCGGTTTGATGCAAGGAGCGCGGATCCAGGTATGGGTTCTTGAACGAGATGAGCTCGTACATGATTATCCCGACGGCGCAGATGTCCGAATGCGTCCCCACCGATTGGCCCATGGCCTGTTCCGGCGACATGTAGGCCGGCGAACCCACCACCTCCCCCGAAAGCGTGAGAGTGACGTTGAGGTTCGGATCCACCGCCTTGGCCAGGCCGAAATCTATGACGATGGGAGTGGTGCCGCGCATGAGGATGTTGGTCGGCTTGAGATCGCGGTGGATGATTCCCTGGCGATGGCAATAGGCGAGCGCCTCGGAGACCTGGTTCACGATCTCCACCACCTCGTTGAAGCTGGGCTTCTTCTCGTGGAGGAAGACCAGTAAGTCCATGCCCTGGATATATTCCATCACCAGGTAATGGACGCCGTTCTGCTCGCCCACTTCGTAGATGCGGATCACGTTGGGATGGTTCATCTTGGCCACGGCGCGCGCTTCCGCCTGGAACCGCTCCACGAAGCGCTGCTGCAGCACCGACCCGAAAAGCACCTTGATGGCGACTAGGCGATCCAGATCGGGCTGATGGGCCTTGAAGACCACCGCCATGCCGCCGCGGCCCAGCTCGGATAGGATGACGTATTTGCCGAGACGGCCGCCTACTTGCACTTGCAGCAGCGAATTGGCCGTGGCCTGGTTCAGGGCATTGGTTCCCGAAAGCGGAAGGACGGCGGGGGTGCCCCCGGAAGGCGGATTGGACTTGGGATTGATGGGAGGAGGCGGAGGAGGCGGAGGGGTCATGCGGGTCCAGCCGCGAACGGAATGCGTTCAAGAGCGACGGTCAGATCCTTGGGAAGGGCGGCATGGAATTCCAGCCTGCGCTCGCGCCCCATTTCGATTTCCAGATCCGCCGCATGCAGGAAGGTCCGTTTCAAGCCCAGGGATTTGCGGTACGCGCGATTACGTTCGAAGGACCCGTAGCGCGGATCCCCTACCAAGGGGTGCCCTTGGCTCGCCAAATGTGCCCTGATTTGATGCATCCTGCCCGTTTCAATAATAACTCCCAGCAGGCTAAAATTCCCGAAGTCTTTTACCGTCTTGTATTTGGTGACCGACCACTTCCCATCATCCTCCGAAACCTCCGCTTTGGCGCCGCCGGCGCGGCTGTCCACCCTCTGCAAAAGCCCGGAAATTTCCCCGCTGGCCGGTCTGGGTACGCCTTCCACCAAGGCCAGATAGCGTTTGTGGAATCCGCCCGTGCGCAAAGCCTCGGTGAGGCCGCGCAGACTTTCGCCAGATTTCGCGACAACCAGCACGCCGGAAGTATCCTTGTCCAGGCGATGCACCAGCGAGGGCTGGAAAAGCTCGTCCCATTTCCGCTCGCCGGCCAGATAGGCGCGTACCTTCTCGATCACGGAATCGCCCGCGACTATGCCCGTTCCCGGA
>JBDSWM010000407.1:0-14467 GCA_039926685.1 Fibrobacteria bacterium
CAACCATGGAACCTGTCGTGCACTTCGAAATGCCTTATGAAGATCAGAAGCGTCTGTCCGCCTTCTATAAATCCGCCTTCGGGTGGAAGATGCAGGGAACGTCCGAGGAAATGGGCAATTACGTGACCGCGACCACCTCGGAACCCGGGCCGCAGGGACGCCCCAAGGATCCAGGAACCATCAATGGGGGCTTCTTCCCCAAGAAGCCCGATTGGCCGGCCCAGGTCCCTTCCGTCGTCATCGGGGTGGGCGACATCAAGAAAGCCATGCAGAAGGTCGTGAAGGCAGGGGGAAAGGTTTTGGGCGAACCCATGGACATCCCGGGCATAGGCCGGTACGTGTCCTTCACGGATACGGAGGGCAATCGCGTGAGCCTCTTGGAACCGGCGCCTATGGGGGAGCCGGCGAAGCCGAAGGCGGCGGCCAAAGCTGCCAAGGCAGGCAAGACATCAAAGCCGGCCAAGACGATTAAAAAGAAGGCGGCGAAAAAGAAAGCGAAAAAGTAGGGCGCTCGCTGCAAAGAAAGTGATCGGGCTTTGTCCTCTTCAAGCGCGTGGAGCCCGGTATTTCGCCTTAAGCGCAGTAAGAGCGGTTAAGCGCAATAAGCGCCGTTCGTGAGCAACGCTCCGCGGAGGAATAAGTACGTTTCGATCCACGCACCCACCGGATCGAGGAGACGCTATGCAAACCGATTCCAAGGCCCCTGCCCTTGCGCCCCGGCCGAAAGGGCGTGGTATCCGCCTGGGGGCCTATGGACGGGCCTTTAGCGTCCATGTCCGCGGCCATGCGGGAAAAACCTCCTTTCCTCCCGGCCCCCACCGGCAAACCACCCTTGGGCGATCCCGAGATTTTCCGCGGGGAAATGGAAGCGGCGGGATTCCGGGAGGTGGCCGTGGTGGAAAAAGCCCATCCCTTCACCAGCCCCACCTTGCGGGAGTTCCGGGAATAGACCCAGAGGACCACGGCCCCGATCGCGTTCTTGCGCCAAAAAGTGGGCGAGGAGAAGTGGGCGGAAGTATCCGCCGGCGTCCTGGAAAGCTTGCGAGGGGAATTCGGCGACGGCCCGCAAACCATGTCCGACCGGGCCTGGCTGGGAGTGAGCCGGAAATTGCGCGCGGATAAAATGAATCCCAGCGAATCAATCCGTCTGGTCTTTACGCTTGCGGCTACCCTATCCACGGCCGCCCTGGCCCAAGCCGATGCATGGAAAAAAGAAATGACCGATGACGGCAAGGTTTCGGTGGAATACAGGGTCTCCCGCATCAAGGATACCGCCGGCGCGGAGGCGCCTCTCATCGAATTCAAAGCTTCGATGACCGACAGCGCCGGTTTCGAAAAATGCATATCCACCTTGATGAATGTTTCCAACCACAAAACCTTCAACGGTGATGAGGCCAGCGAGACGGTCCGGAAGGTTTCGGAAACGGAATGGATTCTGTATTACAACCTGAAAATCCCCTGGCCCCTGCCCAAAACCGACTGTGTCGTCCGCATGAATTTTTCCAGGGATACCGTGAACAGATCCGCCGAGTTCAGCTTGGTAGCCGCGCCGGACCAGGCGCCCCCAACCGGGAAAAGGCGGTTCCGCGTCCATCAGGTTTCCTACACCTGCAAGGATTTGGGTAATGGGAAAGTCGAACTGATCACCGCCGGGAAGTCCTCCCCGCCCTTTAAGTTCCCGTTGTGGATGATCCGGGCCAGCCTTCCCGATGCGGCTTCCGATCCGCTGAGGATTATCATGAAGCTGGCCAAAGCCGGCGAGTAGCCTCCGCCAAGCCTACCCTGCGCAAACAACGAATCGCCACCCAACCGGCGTCGAACCTACCGTCCAATCCCGCTCTGGCCTCGCGGGGAAAGCGATGGTGGTTGGCATGCCGACGCGCAACCATCCGCCGCCACGTCCGGGGCCAACACGTTGTATTGTTGGTTGCTGCGGGGCCGGTGTCAGGCGTCCCAGGCTCAGATGCCCCTTCCAATGGAAGGTGATCAGGTTGATGAAGGCGCCCCATTTAAGCAACGCGATCAAGCCGAATATCACGAAGGGGATGGTAAATGGGCAGGCCGCCTCGGATCCGCATCAGGGTGTGCAGCATTGTTTCCCTGAGGCCGGTGGTCTCTTCGATTTTGGTGTGCTTGTGGCAGTGGTAGTCGAAGAATCCGCAGAAGACCCAGGCCGGAAGGATGATGTACAGCAAAAAGCCGCGCAACAAGGTTTCCAGGGTAGGTAGGACGTGGTGCATGGAATCTCCGGAGGCGTGATACCGGTATGACGAACCGCCTCCAGCGACCAGTTACCCCAATGACCGAGGAATCGCGATCAAGGGCTATTCCTTCTGCATTTCTTGAGCCCTTTGGGCCTCATTGGTGCCGGGGCATTCCGCGATCAGCTTGCCCCATTCCTCGTCCCGCTTGGCGTTGTCTTTTTTCTGGTTGTAGATGAGGCCTGCCTTGAACCGGGCTGAACAGACCTTGGTGCCCCGGGGGAACTCCTTGGCCACGCGGCCATAAGCCTCCAGGGCCTTATCAGCCTTATCCTGCTTGACCAGGGTTTCGCCCAACCAGAACATGGACAACTCGCGCCAAGTGCCTCCGGCATCCTTTTCGTACACATTCTTGAATCCGGCCAGGGCCAAATCGTATTTGCCGCGGATATAATCGTCCCGGGCCTGGTTGAACAGCGCTTCCAGATCCAGGCCTTCCACCACGCGTAGGGGTTCTCCGTTGGCGCCCGTTGTCCCGGCTGCCCCGGCCGCGCCGGGGGCTCCCGCAGGCGTTCCGGGTTGTCCCGGAGCCGTCGCTTGCCCAGGGGCTCCGGTCCCGCCCACGACGTATTTCTTCTGGTCCAGCTTTTCGATTTTGGCGCTAAGCTGGGTCAGCCGGTATTGGGTTTCATCGATTTCGGCATGCAGGCGGGTGATTTGCGACTCCAGTTGGGTCAGCATCAGGGTCAAATCCGCCTTCATCTTGCTGGTCGATCCGCCTTGGGCCAGATTGAGCTCATCCACCGATTTCTGCAGGCTTTCGATTTGCTTGCCGGTGGTTTTGACTTCGGTTTGCACCTTGCGGAGCTCTTCCGTGCGGATCATGGTGATGGCGGAACACCCGGTCCAGAACAGGAGGGAGATGGAAATCAGGGCCAAGCGCGGCATTAAGGAGAACAGGGCATTCCCGGAACCCGCGCGGGCCGAAAACCCGCCGGAGCGGCGGGGTCGGATCCGAAATGAAAGACCGGGATTATGCTTCACGAAGGCTTAGAAAGTCGTGGTGAATTCTGCCCGGCGGTTCTTGGACCAGGAAGATTCGTCATGCCCTTCGCTGGCGGCTTTTTCTTCCCCGTAGCTGATGGTGCTGAGACGGGTGGCCTGGATGCCATAGCTGGCCAGGTAATCGTTCACGGACTTGGCGCGGCGTTCGCCCAAGGCCAGGTTATAATCATTCGATCCGCGTTCATCGGAATGGCCTTCCACGCGGGCGGTGATTTCCGGCACTTCCTTCATCAGCTTGCCGATTTCCTGCAAGGTGGATTGGCCTTCCGCGGAAAGGGAGCTTTGATCATAGGCGAAATAGACGGGCTTGAAAACCTCGGCGATGCGGGCCTGGATGCGTTGGCGGCGCAAGGCTTCCTCATCCACGCCGGGCTCCGGGGGCTTGGAGGCCATCGGGCGCTCCATCTTGGGCGGCTCCGGCTCAGCCTGGGGTTCCGGCTTCGGTTTCTTGGCGCAGCCGGCAATAGCCAAAGCGCCCAGGCCCACGAGGGTCCAATGCTTCAAATTCATATCCATCTCCTTTTTCCAGAAATCTAACACTTATAGGGGTGAAATTTAAAATTTCCCGCCATTTTTCCCAGCATTCTTTGTCATAACGTGGTCCGGCGACCGGGAATGCCTGCCCGGCGGAAAATTATCCGATAGGCCGGCGGCGGGCTTTTTCCCATTTGGGCAATACCGGCTTGACGTTTTTTAATAGTCGGACCATTTAGGCATGTAGTTGTCCCCAGAAAAGCTGATCCGCTTCTGGTTGCTTCCATCCGCGTTCATCATGAATATTTCCGGTCTTCCGGTGCGCGTGGACATGAAAACGATATGGCGGCCATCCGGGCTCCAGCTGGGATTCTCGTTACTGCCGGCCTGGGTGGTGAGTTTCGCCGGGTCCTTCCCGTCCGGGGATATGGTCATGATATTCATGTTGTTGCCTTCGTCCATGTTGGCATAGGCGATGCGATCGCCCTTGGGGGACCAGGAGGGCGAGCCGTAATAATCGCCGTCATGGGTCAGCGCGCGCATGTTGGAACCGTCCCTGTCCATCACGTATATCATCGGCTTTCCACCGCGATCGGAAACGAACACGATTTCGTATCCGTTGGGGGACCAGCTCGGCGAGGTTTCGATGGAACCGGAAAAGGTCAGCCTTTGCGCCTTGCCGTCCGGGAAGGAACGCCGGTACAGCTCGGTATTGCCGTCCAAGGTGGAGGCGAAGACGATTTCCTTGTCCATCTTGTTCCAGCTGGGCGAAGTGTTCATCCCTTTGGAGGTGAAGTATACGCCGTTCTTGCCGTTCTCGAAATCCTTCAGGTAGAATTGCGGCTGGCCGCCGGCGTAGCTGGTATATATGACCTTGTTCTTGCCTTCCACCCAGCAAGGCATGAGGTTGATGGACTTGTTTTTCGTGATCTCCGTAACATTCGCCCCGTCATAATCCATCACCGAGATTTCCTTGTTGCCGCCGCGTTTGTTCACGTAGACGATGCGGGACTGGGCGATGCCCTTCTCCCCGAACAGCTGGTAGCTCAGCTCGTCCGAGAATTTATGGGCGGATAGACGCAGATCGGCCTTTTTGCCGGAGTACTTCTTGCCCAGGATGCGCTCCTGGGAATCGATGTCGATGAGTTCGCAGTTGAGGGTGAAATTGTCGCCTTCCAGCGTGTATTCCCCGCGTACGTAGGCCAGCGCCCCTTCGTTCTTGAAAGCGCCCTTGGTGAGACTGTCGAACTGGGGCGCGCCCTTCACCTTAAATCGTCCGCTGAAATCCAGGTCCCAGGAGATGACGCTTCCGGGCGTGAAAGGAACCGAACCAGGATCGCCTTTGGCGCATTTGAAGTCCACGAACCCCAACGTGATGGTCTCCGCGCCTTTGTTCTCAGAAGTGATGACCACGTCCGCGGCCCCTGCGGGGAGGTAGAAAACCGGGCCCAACAGGGCTATTCCCAGCGCGAACCGGGAAAGGCGGGCTTTGTTATTGGCCTTGATACAGAAATTCACATCCAACCTCAATCTCGTCATTGGGAAAGTTCGGGGGGATCGGAGGCACTGTTTCCAAGCGCTTGATGGTCATCAAGGCGAGATCGTCCAGGCTGGAATTGCCGCTGGACTCGGAAACGCTTTGCGAAGTAATGGTACCCTCCCGGGAAACCTTGAAGGTGATGACCGCCTTTACCTTGCCCGCGACATCGATTCCGGTAGGCGGATGCCACAATTGGTCCACCTTTTTCTTGACCCGCGCGGCCCAAAAGGAAAGCCGGGGATCCTGGGGTACGCTCACGGATACTTCCGGTTGCGGCAGCACCTGTTGCTCCTGCACCACTTCCTTGACCGGTTTGGGTTCGTCGTCTTCCTTGGGCTTGGTCACCTTGGGCTCGGGCTTTTTCGGCTGCACGGCGTTGGTGGGTTTGGGCGTGAGCTTGGGGGCTTCGGGAGGCTTCACGGGTTCGGGCTCGGGCGGAGGCGGCTCCGGGGGCTTGACGGTCTTGGGCGTCAGGGGCCGCAACTTGGGCTTCTCCAGATTGACGATCTCGAACACGGGCACGGCGGAGGGACGATGCGGGGTGAGCAGGGCGGAGAGGCCGATGAAGATGATGGCCATGCCGTGCACCATCACGGAGATGAGAACCGCGATATTCTGGGAGACAGGTTCCTTGCCCAAGGTGGAAGGGCCTTTACCCTCCCGGCCTGAAACGGGGCCGGCCTCGAAAAAGCGGGAAGGTACGGATTCTCGGGGGTTGGAAGCCATTACGGACGGCCCTTCAGCGGTGCCTGGCCTTGGGTGCGGGCGCCGGCCGGGAACCGGGATCGGTCAAGAAGCCCAGCCGCTTGCCGCCTTGCCTTTGCACGGCCGCCACCAGTTCCATCACGAACCCGTAAGGCACGGTCTGATCGCTGTTGATGATGATGGCCGTCTCTTCGTCCCCGCTCCAGGCATTGCGGAAATCCTTCTCGAAGCTGGCCTGATCGGAAGGAGCCTCGTTGATCAGGATTTCGCGTTCCTTGGTCACCGTCACCTGCACGGCCTTCTTCTCCTCCAGGCTCGCGGCCTGGGCTTTCGGCAGCTCCACCTTCACGCCCTGGCTCATCAGCGGGGCGGTGATCATGAACACGATGAGGATGGCGAACAGCACGTCGATGAGATTGACGAGGTTGAGTTCGGGATTGGGTCGAAGCGATTCGCGTCTGCGCATGGAATATCCGCGTCCCGGAGTGCCGGGGCCTTAAGCCTTTTTCGCCGTGGAGCGTTCCAAGGCCGACAAATCGCCGCGCTTGAACAGGCTCACCAGCTCGGAACCGAAGTTGAACATGATGGACTCGGCCTTGCGGTTGAAGCCGGCGAAGGCGTTGTACCCGACCGAGGACGGGATGGCCACCAGCAAGCCGGCCATGGTGGCCAGCAGGGCTTCGGCGATGCCGGGCGCGACCACGGTGATATTGCCGGATCCCTGCTTGCCTATCTGATAGAAGGAATCCATGATTCCCCACACCGTCCCCAAAAGGCCTATTAGCGGGCCGGTGGCGGAGCAGAAAGCCAGGAACACCAGCCTGCGCTCGTTCATCTCTTTTTCGATGTCGACGGCGCGTTCGATGGATTCGCGCACCAGTTCGCCGCGGGATTCCAGCGAGTCGTAGCTGACATAAGCGGAAAGGCCTTCCATTTCCGAGAGCGCCGACTTGGTGATGCGGCCCATGGGCGAATCCGGGAGGGACTTGGAAAGCTTCAGCAGCTCCTGGAAGGTGGGGCGTTCGCCCATCACCTCGCGCCATTTGTCGAAGGATTTGCGGCGGGAGCTGTTGGCGAGCCATTTCTGGACCAAAGTCGCCCACAACCCGATGGAGAGCAGGAACATGACGCCGACGATGGTGAAGGTGGAGGCTGTCGCTTGCTTCAGGATTTCCAGGACGACCGAATGCATGGATATACCCGGTTAAGAGTGGAAGGGCGCGAGAGCGCCCGAAAGACATAGGCGCAATCTAGCAAATTGGGGAGGGATGGGAAGTGGCTTCGAGTGCCGCCCTATCCCAATGCGCCGATCAGGCGGTCCACCTGCTTCTTCAGGTCCGGATCCCGCTCCAGGCACATCTCCACCTTCTTGATGCTGTGGATGACGGTGGAATAGTCCCGGCCGAAGGCCAGCCCGATGGTGTGCAGGGAATTGTCGGTGAGCTGGCGGGCAACGTACATGGCAATCTGGCGCGGCTCGGCCACGTTTTTCTTGCGGGTCTGGGAGGTGAGCAGGGAAACCGTGGTGGTGTACTCCATGGCCACCTGATCCAGGATGCGCTTGATGGTGACGGGCTGATTCACGTTGCGGAGGGTATCGCCCAGGATTTGCTTGGCGATGTCCACGGTGATGGGCATATGGGTGAAGCTGGCATAGGCGGACAGCTTGATCAAGGTGCCCTCCAGCTCGCGGATATTGGAGGTGACCTGGTTGGCCACGTAGGTGAGCACGTCCCCGTTGACGCAGCTGTCGCCGTCGCCTTCGCTCTTCTTCTGGAGGATGGCCAGGCGCGTTTCCAGGTTCGGCGGTTGGAGATCGGCCAAAAGGCCGGTGTCGAAGCGGGAAAGCAGGCGGGTATGCAAACCCTTGATCTCGGAAGGCGGCCGATCCGAGGTGATCACTATCTGCTTGTTCAGCGATTGCAGGATGCTGAAAATGTTGAAGAATTCGTCCTGGGTGCTCTGTTTGCCGGCCAGGAATTGGATATCGTCGATGAGGAGGATGTCCGCATCCTTATAGACCTGGTAAAATGTGCGCGAATCCTTATTCTTCTGCACGAATTCGATGTATTCGCGGGTGAACTCCTCCGAGGTGCGGTAGACCACCTTGCGGACGGTTTCGTTCTCGATGCAGAAATGGGCGATGGCCTGCACTAGATGGGTCTTGCCCATGCCCGTGCCGCCGTATAGGACAAGGGGGTTGAAATTATTGTGGCTGGGCGCCTCGGCCACGGCCATGCAGGCGGCATGCGCCAGCTGGTTGCAGTCGCCGATTACGAAATCCTCGAAGGTATAACGCGTATTGAGAGGCACGGTGACTTCGATGCGCACGGGACCGCGCGATTTGATCCAGGGTGCGCCCTGCGTGGAGGGCCCGGAACCGGAAAAGGCGGGAAGGGGGAAATCCGGCATTTCCGAACGGTTTTCACCCGCGCGATAATCGGCCTGATAAATTTCCAGATGCGGGGAGCGCGAAAGCACGGTGAAAGCGATGCGGACCGGAACGCGGAGGATCTCCTCCAAGGTCTTCTCGATTACGCCGCGATAATGATGGGATACGTATTCGAGCACGAAACCGTTGGGGACCCCGATGACCATTTCCCCAGGGGATGACTCGATGATTTCCAGGGCGGAGAACCAGGTGTTCAGGGCTGACTCGGAAATCTGGGATCGCAACGCAGAAAGGCATTGCGCCCACAAGGAGCTTTCTTCGGCTTCAATCAAGGTGTGCTCCCCCATCATTGCTTGCTTCCCATCATGCTCCCTTGTCCGCAGTCAACCCGTTGCCGTTAGGCGAGTTAATCTAAGAATATTTGGTTTTCCATGGGCAAGGCACCGGAAGATTTTTTTGGAACAAGCCAATCATCCTTATTTAGCGTTTCCGGGATCAAAACAGCGCCGAAAAAAAGTTCTCCCTGGAATGTCCACGCGGTACCAACATCCTGTTCACAAAAAAAAATTCTTTCCGGTTGATCCCGCCCTGATTCCGATTCTAGAATACCGCGCTTACGGTAATCTCCCAGAATCGGGGTGAAAGGTGACGATGGCGATCGCGAATCCATCCGCTTCGGCCCTCGCCTCAACTCCCGCAAACACCTGCGCGAGAATTCGCCGATTAAACCCTCTCTTCCCGTAAGCTGCTTACGCCGCCTCGCACCCAAAAAACCGCCTTTGCCCTGAAGCCCTTGATTTATGGGCTTTCAGTGGCCTTGGGGAAGTTTCTTCCCAAGCAGCGCCGCAAAGTTAAAGTAATGCTTCAACTCTACCGATGAATAAAGACGCGGCATCGACTGCAGAGCCGGACCACGGCGGAAACTGGGAGCCTTTATGCACAGCAACGGCATCAATAACTGGAAATCCGCCCCGGATTCGGCCCGGCCCGGCTTAAACTCCTCAAAGGATGCGCCCAAAGGCGCGGCGAAAAGGGAAGCGGCGGCAGCGCCTGAATCACGCTCTTCCGGCCCGGCACGCTTGGCCGATGCCACGGTGATATCGGCCCATACCGAATCCATATATATGAAATACACCAACCGCGACGGCGACGTCCTTGAGTTGCAAGCGGAAAGCAGCGAAGTCACCTATGCCTTGGGAACCAAGGTCCAGCGCGCGCCCGCGCACGCGGACCGTTTGCCCAATGACGGAGGCACGGGCCATGGCAACGGCGCGGTGGCGGGCAAAGATGTGTCCGCCGCGCAAGACCCCAAAGCCAAGCAGCTCGCCGAGCTGCGCGAGTGGGCGAAGCAAGTGGAACGGGAACTGCGCCAGCAACAACGCAAATTGGTGGAGCAGGCACTGAAGCAAGCCGGCCGGCACATGGATTCCGGCGACGGCAAATTCCTGCTGGTTTACACCTCGACGGACGGGGAAAAAACGGGCAATGCGCAGGCGGAGCAAGCGGAAGAGGAAGCGAATGTGCCGCCTTATTGGAACGCGGAGAATACCTCAAATCGCATTGTGCATTTTGCCACGCAAATGGCGGAAATATCCGGCCTGGACCTCAAGGAATTCGCCGCCAAAATCAGGGATGCCATAAGCGCGGGTTTCGATCAGTCCAAGGAGGCCACGGGGGAATTGCCGGGCGCGGCGGGAAAGTTGAACAAAGACACGAAGAATCTGGTTTTCGCCAAGTTGTCCAAATGGCTTGAAGCCAAGGAATCGGAAGCATATAATCAACAGGCCCGGAGCAACGCCATTTCAACCTCGGAAGTGCCTGATGGAACTGAGAATAACCAGCAATGAGAAGATTTCCCTCTTCATAGTCAAAGGCAAGATCGGCTGGGATAATTCCCGCATCCTGGACACCCAGATCAACAAGATGGTTGAGAAGGGATGCTCGCATATCATCTTCAATCTCGACGAAGTGACCTTCCTGTGCAGCGGCGGCATCGGCGCCCTGGTGTACAACATGAAAAAGGTCCAGGAGACCGGGGGCGACATCTACATCGTCTCCACCTCCGACTATATCCAATTCCTGTTCGCCACCATCGGCTTCAACATCATCTTCAGCGGCCGCATCTTCAAATCCTTCGAAGAGTTCAGCGACAAGGTGCTGCAGCCCAAAGGCCTGGGCCTGAACCTGTTCAACGCGGAATCCGCCATCGTCAATACCGAAGAGCATCGCTTCCAAGACGGTGCGGCCAAAAACGCAGCTTGAACCCGCACCGTCCCGGCGCGGCCAAAAACGCAGCCTGAAAGGGCCCGTCCCCGCCCCATCCCTCTCGCGAAAAAAATCTATCCTTATGGCATGGTACAACCCGCGATCATGCGCGAACCCCTGAAGTTCAAGGCCATCCTGCAATCGCGGATCTGGGGAGGGGACGGGCTCCACCGCGTTCTCGGCAAAGGCCGGGCTTCCGATAGCGACGTCGGCGAATCCTGGGAGCTGTCCGATCGGGACGACAATGCCAGCGTCGTAGTGGGCGGCAGCTTCGCGGGCGCCAACCTGCGCGATCTATTTTCCATCCATGCGCGCGACATCCTGGGCAGCCAATATTCCCCCACCCTGGCGCGTTTCCCCTTGCTGTACAAATTCATCTTCGCGCGGGAAAACCTCTCCGTTCAGGTCCACCCGGGAGAGGGATCGCCTCTGGGGGAATCGAAAACCGAATGCTGGTATATCCTGGACGCGCCCAAGGACGCCGAATTGATCCTCGGCATATCCGGAACGGGCAGCCGGGAAGACGTGCTCGCCGCCCTGCGCACCAAGGCCTGCCGCGACGTGCTGAACCGCGTACCCGTCAAGGCCGGGGACATGTTCTTCATCCCCGCGGGAACCGTGCACGCCATCACGGCGGGATTGCTGCTCTACGAGGTGCAGCAGAATTCGGACACGACCTTCCGCCTCTACGATTGGGATCGGGTGGACGCGGCCGGCAAATCCCGCCAGCTGCATTTGAGCGAATCCGCCCAGGTCATCGATTTGCGGCGCCATGACAAGCATCGCATCGCGCCCCTCGCCATCACCCGCCCCAACCATGTGGAGGAATTCCTCGTGGCCTGCCGCCATTTCGCGGTGGAGAAGCTCTCCCGCTGCCGGGGCACGGTGCCCTTGGCCAACCGCGATCGCTTCCGCGTGCTCACCTGCGTAAAAGGCGCCTTCGAGATCGCCTGGGACAACGGGCAGGCATCGCCCATAGGACTCGGGGAAACCGTGCTGGTACCGGCGGCCTGCCAGAATCCCCGGGTGCGGGAAACCGAAGGCGATTCGGAATTGTTGTTGAGTTACCTTCCCGTTCCCGGAGAAGAGATCATCGCGCCCCTCACCGCCGCCGGCTATTTGGATGAGGAGATCCGTGGCCTGGGCGGGTTGGAAGGTTTTCCCTGATTAGTCCCTTGCCCGGTCAAAGCCTCGGCAAGCCCGGCAGGTTCCCATTGACATGTCGCGCGGGGGAAATTATTTACTCCCCGTGACCGTGGTTCCGAGGTTGTCCGCGGAGTAAGGGAACCGGAAAGGAACCTTTGCCCGCGGATCGGATACCTGGTCCCACCACCATATTAGGAGTCGCCCCACATGAAGAAGATCCAACTATTCGCCGCATTGCTTTTCTCCCTCACCGCCGTCGCCAACGCGCAGCTGGAGGGTTTCGGCTATGACGGCGACAATCAGGAATTGGTCGCCCGCATCGGATTGGGCGGCTATAGCCATCTTGAAGTGGGCGCAGGCCTTTTCTTCAATGGAGAAGGCTCGGGGGATTCCAAGTTCAACATCACCGCTTCCGGACGCTATCTGCTCGCCCTGCATTCCTGGGAGAAGTTGACGGGCTTTCTCAACGTAGGCGGTTATTTCCGCGATGACAACAACGGCGCCGCCCCCGGCGGCAATCCCAACCGGGGATCCTTCAGCGTCAAAGCCGGGTATCAGCCGGAACTGCTGCTGGTGCCCCATCTGGCCGTCTCCATCATGTTCGGCGCGGGCATGACCTTGGTTCCCGATTTTGCCTTCAGCACCATGGGGGAAAGAATCAGCATCGTGGACGGGTTCAACTTCCGCATCTTGTTCTAAGCTAAGCGTATCGGATCGGGGTTGGGGGCTTCCCCCTTCCCCTTCTTGCTATCTTCCTCCCATGCCCGCCAAGCTGCCCCACCTGGGTTTCGGACTGGGATTGCGTATCCCGCATTATCCGCATATTTTCGCCGAGCAGCCCGCCGTGGACTTCTTCGAGATCATCTCCGAGAACTTCATGGCCGCGGGGGGCATTCCGTCCTACAACCTCGATAGGATCCTGGAAACCTACCGGGTGGTGATGCATGGCGTCTGCCTTTCCCTGGGCGCCCCGGGCGGCCTCGACATGGACTATCTGAAAAAGCTGAAAGCCCTGGCCCGCCGCACGCAAGCCCCCTGGTTCAGCGATCATCTATGCTGGACGAAAGCGGGCGCGCATCATTACCATGATCTGCTCCCGCTGCCGTACACGGAAGAGGCCGTCGAGCATGTGGCCGCCAAGGCGCGCATCGCGCAGGATTACCTGGAACTGCCGCTCGGCATCGAAAACCTGTCCGCGGTAGCCGAGTTCTCCGCCGGTTCCATGCCGGAATGGGAGTTCTACCGCGCCGTGGTCGAGCGGGCGGATTGCCGCATGCTCCTGGACGTGAACAATATCTACGTATCCTCGCGCAACCACCATTTCGACGCGCTGGAGTACCTGCGCGGCCTGGACCTTTCCCGCGTATGCCAAATCCACCTCGCCGGGCACAGCGATCGCGGATCCTACGTGCTGGATACCCATGATCATCCGGTGCGGGACGAGGTTTGGGAGATCTTCGCGGCCGCGTACGCCGGATGCGGAGGCGCCGCCACCATGGTCGAATGGGACGCGGAGATCCCGTCTTTCCCTGTGGTTTGGGGGGAGGTTCTGAAAGCAAAGAGCTTGGTCTCGGGCGCGGGGGATGCGGGTTCCGGCCTCAAGGCAAGCTCCGCGCCGGTCTCATAGCTCCATTCATTGGGGCTGTCGGCCTTTCCAAATCCTTGCTCTGGTTCCGATGCTTAAAAGCGCTGATCGACGTCTCGCGCTAGCGTGGGCGCGGTGGCAGCGCTTTTGCGCTTTTGGAAAGGCTGTTTGCGGCTGCGCTTGATTCGGCCGGAGCCCGCATCCCCCGCGCCCGAGTCCGGCCCCCTGGTTGCGACACAGGGCGGTTAAGACCGGGAAGGCGCGGTCGCGTTGCGGGAAGAATTAAGAAAAGAGTGAGGCGACTTGGGTTGGGACGTAGACTGCGGACCTGCGGGAAAGAGTTAGGAAAAGAGTGGGGCGACTCGTGTTGGGACGTAGACTGCGGACCTGCGGGGAAGAATCAAGAAAAGTGTTTTCCGTGGAAAGGAAGCGTTTCCGGACTTGGTCCGTGCGGGTATGGCAAAAAAAGAACCCGCACCTTTTGGGAGCGGGTTCTTCCGGAAGGATCGACCTAGGGTCGAATGTTCAGGAGGGAATCAGGCGCCTTTGCAGCCGCCCAAGCCTTTGCATTCGTTCTTAGTCTTGCAATCATGAGCTTTGCCTGCCTTGTCGGCGGCCATTCCCATTTTCTTGGCGGCGGCGTCGATACCGGCCTGATCCATGTGGCACCCACCCTGGCCTTTGCAGCTGTTCATGCCTTTGCAGGAATGCTTTTCGGCGGCAGCGACAGGGGCGGCTTTAGCGGAGGTATCCGCGGGTGTAGCGGCGGCGGAGCTGGAATCCTTATGGGCCTTCGCGCGCTTATGCTTTTTCACCATGTGCTTGGAGGTATCCTGCACCACAGGGGCGGTAGCGGCACCGTCTTCGGCGGAAACCGAAGCGACCGATATCATCCCGGCGGCGATGCCTGCGATAGCCAGATTGGCGAGTAAGTTGGACTTATTCATTTGGCGGCCGGGGCGGTGGAATCGACGGGAGTGGTGGTGGTGGTGGTCGTCGTCGTGGTGGCTTCCGCGGCCTTCTTCTTCTTGTGGCTCTTCTTCTTCGCAACCTTGGCGGTGGTATCCACGGGCGCCTTGGTGGTGGTGTCAACC
>JBDSWM010000408.1:0-8062 GCA_039926685.1 Fibrobacteria bacterium
CTGGGCGCCGGGCTTTGCGAAGCCGCGGGCGATCCGGCATTATCCTTGCATGGAGCGGGTTGGATGCAGTTCGGAAGGGTTGAGCATAGCTATGCCACCGCCAATGCCTCCAATGATTTCCGGCATAACTGGCTTTCCAATTATGGCGGTATTTTCGTAACCGGGTATCAGGTGGATGAGAATTGGGATGCCGCTCTTGGTTTGGGCTCGCTTCTGGTAAGTCTGCCGCGCGGCAGCAATAGCGGCGCGGATATCTGGTATCCGTTCTGGGTCGGATTCCTCAGTGAAGCCAGGGTCACATATAAATCCGATGATTTCGCTAAGGATGGCGGGCTACAATTGACCTTGGGAACCTTCCCCTACAATTACAATCCTGATTCAAAGAACCTGGGAGTTTACCTGCTCAAAGGGTACGTCTATCCCGGTGCCATTGAATCGGGTTACGGCGACCTGTTCGGCTCGGTCGGCTCGCGAACCGGCGCTTGGGGACGATACTCAATCGGCGGATTAACAAATGATTTGATGGCGCTGATCGAAACGGACGCCAAGCCCCTGTATGATATGTCTTTTGCGGACGTGCTTACCTGGAAAATTTCCTCCGGCTTCGAGCTGGGCGCCGGCGTGAATCTTTACCGTTATCTGGCCGCGGATGAGAAAGCGACATCCCCAGGTAAGGATTGCCAGGATGCCTTCCTCGGTCCTTATGCGGGCTCGGGTCCGGGCGGAGGGCAGACTACGCCCTGTTTCATCGTGAGAAAGGATTCGGCGGGTATCCCCATTGATACCATAACCGGATCGCTTTCCGGCATAAAACTGATGACCCGGTTCCGTTTCGATCCAAAAGCTTGGTTGGGCGGAAAAGGAGTACTGGGTGAAAATGGTTTCGTCCTCTATGGGGAGGCTGCGATAATCGGAACCAAAGATTATCCGATCCTGTACGATGACATCAAACGCCGGATACCCGTAATGCTCGGGTTGAATCTGCCGGGATTCAATCTATTCGACTGGTCGGTGGAAGGCAAGTATTACGCTTCGAAGAATTCCAGCGATAACCTTCCCGCTCAAAGCGGTTCTTGGCTCCCTGGCGGGACGAAGGATCCCGGCACGGGTCGGGACGATTGGAAATGGTCCTTCAATGCCTCGAAGGTCTTGGCGGGCAACATTTTCCTGGGATTCCAGGTGGCGAATGATCACTTGAGGTTGGGCGGTACGCACAATAATGCCACGGGACGGGAAGCGATGCGAACCCCTGAAGATGTGTACTGGGCCTTTAAAACCGCTTACTTTTTCTAGGCCGTGAGGAGCTCAAGCATGAGATTTTCCATTTCCCGGCGGTCCTGGTGGCCTGTCGCTGCGCTGCTTGCGGTGTTCGCAAAATCAACCTTCGCTGAAGGTCCTACCGTCACATTGGGTGGCGCGGGCTGGATGGGATATGGTTCCATCGTTACTTCCATGGATACGGCTGACGGCAATGACGTGACCGGCAAACCCCTGATATCATCCGGCGCCCAAGTCCTATTGCAAGCGAAGATCAACGACAATATGGATATCGAGGCCGGAGTCGGCGCCGGTGGCGGCCATTTGATCGCGGGCAAGGTAAAGACCCAGGGCGGCTATGCTCCTTTCGGCGTAGGACCCTATGTGGCCCAAGCCAATTTCATGTACAACTTCTGGAAAGAGGAAGGTTCGGGGTTCTTCTTGCGGGGAGGCCTGTTCACTTTCGATTATGCCAAAGAGAACCAGAACCTGGGTCTGTATCTGCTGCGCGGTCCCGTCTATCCGGGTTTCCTGCTTTCCGGATTCGAAACCAAGCATGTGCTTCCGGTCGCCAATACCTTGGGCCTGCATATCCACTACCAGGGCGGCGCCTTCCAGAATGATTTGCTTTTCCAGGTCGAATCCGAGTTCCCTCCTTACTATGACATTTCACCGGCATATATCGCGACCTATCAGCCCGGTCCCGCCTTTCGACTGACCGCTGGAGCGAATTTTTACCATCTCATCCCCGTGGATCCAACCTTAACCACGGATACAACCCGCATGCGTTGGGTAGTCAAGGGGGGACCCGGTCCGGAAGATGACGATACGGTGCAATTGTCGGCTCGGGCCATCAAGCTGATGGTCAATACGGCTATTGATTTGAAAGCCATTTTCGGCGGCATCGAATCGTTGGGACCGGAAGACTTGAAGCTGTACGGCGAGGTTGCGCTCCTAGGGCTTGAAAACACCCCCGCCTATAAAGAGCTTTATGGTCCATATAGCCAACGCATGCCGATGATGGCCGGCTTTAACCTACCCGCCTTTAAATTCCTGGATAGGCTTGCCCTCGAGGTTGAGTACTATGGGGCCCCTTTCAGGGATGATTTGAGCCTATTCAACCATACCGCGGGAAATACCGTCTCGACCATTCCGCGCGATCCGGATTCCAGCGTCACAAAGGACAATATCAAGTGGTCTTTGTATGGAGCCAAGGTCTTGCACGAGCACATTAAATTGAGCCTGCAAGTGGCAAGTGATCATTATCGCCCGGGAATCTTTACGGGTTATGGAGACAATAATCCCCCCGTTTCCGACGCGGTATTGACCCGTCCCCAGGATTGGTACTGGATGGGAAAAATCGCCTATTTCTTCTAGCCCCGGCTAGCGCTTCGCTGACATTCCCTTCCGGGATGCCTATTTTGCCTTAGGCACGGACTTGGCCCAAGGTCCAGGATGGTGAAGTCATGCCGCCAGATCGCACGATAACCGATTTCGATAACCAATATATGGCCCTCGCCTTCGCCGAGGCGCGCAAGGTCAAAGGCACGACCTTGCCCAACCCTCCCGTCGGCGCCGTTATAGTCTATGATGGGCAAATCGTAGGGACAGGCGGCACTCGTCCAGCAGGCCAGGCACATGCGGAGATCGTCGCCCTGGAAATGGCGGGAGACCGAGCCCGCGGCGCGACGTTGTATGTCACTCTTGAACCTTGCAGCCATTTCGGAAAGACGCCTCCTTGCGCCGATGCGTTGATTGCGGCTGGGGTGCGTGAAGTGGTGGTGGCGATTCGGGACGGCAATCCATTGGTGGCGGGGAAGGGCTTGGCTAAGCTGCGGGCCGCAAGCATTGAGGTCCGGGAAGGGCTCGGTGAGGCTGAAGCCCAAGAGCTGTACGAAGGGTTTTTCTTCTTCGCCAAGTATGGGCGCCCCTTCATCACGCTTAAAATAGCGCAAAGCCTGGATGGACGCATCAACGCCGCTGTCGGTGTGGAAACGGCCATTACCGGCGAAGCCGCCCGCGAGTTCACTCACGGCTTGCGGGCCCGGGCGGATGCGGTATTAATCGGCGGCGCCACCTTGCGCAGCGATGATCCGGATTTGACGCCCCGGCTGGCGGTGGGCTTCTGGGGCAACGGGCCGGAAGCCTTGATATTGAGTCGGAGGGGCGATTTCCCTGCCGGCTTGAAACTGCTCGCCCAGGGAAGAAAGGCGAAAACCGTGGTTCTGGCGGGGAGGAGCGGGGCTTTGCCGCCCTGGGTGGAACATTGGCCATTAAACCTCGATTCGCCCGTTTCGGATGTGTTGCTCGCGAGCCTTTTGGATTGTTTCAAATCGCGCGCCTATCATTCCGTTCTGGTTGAAGGCGGGCGCAGTCTCTGGTCCCTTTTTGTGAATGCGGGGTTATGGGACCGGCTTTTCATTCTTACCGCCCCCAAGTTGCTTCCTGAAGGGGAGAGATGGGATACGGTGCTGGCCCGGGACTGGGGAAAATCCCTCAAATTTCGTAAATTCTCCTTCCTCGGAGAAGATTGCCTGGCGGAGTTCGAAAAAACGGCTTCGCCTGGCTGACGTTTGTAGGGGAAGGAAGTCAGGTGCCCCGCCGGTTCGAACGGAAAGGGGAGCATGACGATCATGTTCACGGGAATCATTTCAGAGGTCGGAACGCTAAGGGATAAAGTCCCAGTCGGACCCGCCATGCGTATGCATATCCGGGCCCCGTCCATAGCCGCTTCCCTTTCGCTCGGCGACAGCGTGGCCTGCAATGGAGTCTGCCTGACTGCGGAAGAGATTTCCGCGGACGGATTCTTCGCGACCGCGGTGCCGGAAACCCTGCGACGCAGCACCTTGGGCGCCATCCGGAGGGGCGATGCCATCAACTTGGAGTCCGCCCTCAAGGCCGGCGCTCCCATGGGCGGGCATATCGTGCAAGGTCATGTGGATGGCATCGGAACGGTTTCCGCATGGCGGGATTTGCCTGCGGGCGCGGGCATGGAACTGACCATCCGCATTCCCCGGGCCCAGACCCGGTATTGCGTGGAGAAGGGATCCCTTTGCCTGCATGGGGTGAGCCTTACCATCGCTTCCATCGCGGAGGACGTCATCCGCATCGCCCTGGTTCCCCACACTCTCGCGCATACCAATCTCGGCGGCATGAAGCCGGGAGACGTCGTGAACTTCGAAGTGGATATCATCGGCAAATACGTCGAGAAGCTTCTGGGGTTTCTCCCCAAGGATGCGCCGGCAGCGGGCTTGACTGGCGCATCGGCAGGCCTTTTCGACGCATCGCCTGGCGCTTCAGCCGTATCCGGCCTGGACGCCGCCAGCCTCGGGAAATGGGGCTATGGAGTTTAACACCATTCCGGAAGCGGTGGCGGATCTCAAACGCGGCCGCGCCATCGTAGTCGTGGACGATAAAGAGCGCGAGAACGAGGGCGACGTGGTGTTCGCTGCGTCCAAGTCCACGCCCGCCAAAATCAATTTCCTGGCCAAGCATGCGCGCGGGCTCATCTGCGTGGCCTTGACCTCCGAACGCGTGGATGCCTTGCGACTGCCGCCCATGGCCGAAAGCAATCTGTCCCGGCATGAAACCGCCTTCACCGTTTCCGTGGAAGTGCGGGAAGGCACGACCACGGGTATTTCCGCCGCCGATCGCAGCGCCACGGCCTTGGCGCTGGCGGATGAGAATTTCGGGCACGAGGATTTCATCCGGCCCGGCCATGTGTTCCCCATCAAGGCCAAGCTGGGGGGCGTGCTCGTGCGCGCGGGGCATACCGAGGCAGCGGTGGATCTGGTACATATGGCGGGACTGGGAACCGCCGGCGTCATATGCGAGATCATGAATGAGGACGGCAGCATGGCCCGTCTCAAAGATTCCCAGCGTTTCGCGCGCAAGCACAAGCTGAAGATCATCTCCATCGAGGATTTGATCGGCTACCGGCGCACGCAGGAAAAGCTCATCCGCCTGGTCGCTTCCCCTGAATTGCCTACCCGCTACGGAACCTTCCGCTCTTACGTATACGAAGATGTCATCCACGGCCGCAAGCATATAGCCCTGGTCAAGGGAGAGATATCGCCGAAGCATCCCGCCAATGTCCGCGTCCATTCCGAATGCCTTACCGGGGACGTTTTCGGGACCATGCTCTGCAATTGCGGCTGCATGCTGCATACGGGGCTGGAACAGGTCGCCAAGCAAGGCGGCGTATTCCTGTACATGCGGCAAACCGACGCGGAAGCGGATTTCACCCGGAAAATCCAGGCCTATGACGAGGCCGATGCGCGGAAAAAAAGCGCGCAAAATGGTTCGGGGAACGACACCAAAAACGGCGCAAAACCTTACGGCAATGGCCGGAAAAGCCTGGAAGCGCCGGGCACCTACCTGGGCGGCACCCATCACGGCTTGTTCATGGACGCCCGCACCTACGGCATCGGCGCGCAAATCCTTTTCGATTTGGGCGTGCGCCATTTGCACTTGTTGACCAATTCGCCCCGGAAGATCCAAGGCTTGGAGGGCTACGGTTTGAAGATCACGCGGCAATCGCCGTTGGATCTTTCCCCGTGCACGCATGCCGGGCACCGCTTTCCGGATGGGATGATCGGTGGGTTCGCGTCGGCTCCGCAAAAACCGGGATCAGCGGCCTCCGCGGCAAGACCGGCCCGGGCGGCAGCGCCGAAGCCGGCACGGCGCAAGACAAAGGTTTCGCAAAGGAGTTGATATGGCGATTATCGAAGGCAAGCTCACGGCCCAGAACCTTAAAATTGCGGTAGTGGTTTCCCGCTTCAATGCCCTGGTGACGGAACAACTCCTCTCCGGCGCGAAGGACTGCTTTATCCGCCATGGCGGCAAAGAAGCGGATCTGACTGTGGTATGGGTGCCGGGAGCCTGCGAAATCCCGCAGGTGGCGAAGAAGCTCGCCGACAACGGCAAGTATAAGGCGATCATAACCTTGGGCGCCGTCATCCGCGGCGCGACGCCGCATTTCGATCTGGTCGTCAATACAGTCAACAAGGGCGTGGCCGAAGTCGCCATGCATTCCGGGCTGCCGGTGATTTTCGGCGTGCTCACCACGGACAACCTGGAGCAGGCTTTGGAACGCGCGGGCACCAAGGGCGGCAACAAGGGCTGGGACGCGGCTTTGGCGGCCTTGGAAATGGCGAGTTTGTGGGATCAGCTTAAATGATCTCCCGCCGGCGCGGACGCGAATTCGCGATGCAGCTCCTGTATTCGGTGGAGGTGGGCAAAGAGGCCTTCGCGGAAGCGATCAAAGGCCTTTCCGCGGATCCAGACCTGGCCCAGGACGCGCGCGAATACGGCGTCAAGCTGGCGCGCAAAGTGCTCGAGAACCAGGACGAGCTGGATGCCAAGCTGGCTTCCGCCTCCGCCAATTGGGATCTGGAGCGCATAGCCATCGTGGACAAGCTGATTATCCGCTGCGCCACGGCCGAACTGATGTTCTTTTCCGATGTGCCCCTGAAGGTGGCCATCAACGAGGCGGTCGATATCGCCAAGAAATTCTCCACCGGCGAATCGAGCCGGTTCGTGAACGGCATCCTGGACGCCATCGCGAAGACCTTTACCAATTCCATCCAAAGGAACGAGCACGATGCTGAATGAGAAGCAACAGAAAACCCTACTGGCCTTGTTGATATTCGCGGTGGCCTTCGCCGTCTACCTCGCGACCATGGCTCCCACGGTTTCCTTCTGGGATTGCGGCGAGCTGGTGGGCGCTTCCAACATACTCGGCAATCCCCATCCGCCCGGGAACCCCCTGTTCACCACCCTGGCCAGGGTATTCATCATAGTGGCGCCGTTCAAGGAGCCGGCCACGCGCGTCAACCTGATTTCCGCGCTGACCAGCGCGCTCACGGTGATGATGTGCTTCCTGTTCACGGTCAAGTTGCTGGCGATAGTATTCAAGGGAAAGCTGTCCCGCTTCGCCACCTATTGCTCCGCCGCCATCGGTTCCGCATTGGTGACGTTTTCCGATACCTTCTGGTTCAGCGCGGTGGAAGCGGAAGTCTATGGCACCTCCATGCTTCTGGTCATGATCATTTCCTGGCTTTCCCTGGACTGGTACGAGCGGCGCGGCACGCCCAAGGCCAACCGCATCCTATTGTTGATCACCTACCTGGGTTTCCTGGGCATGGGGGTCCATCCCTTCTCCTTCATCACCATCCCCGCCGTGGGCCTGTTCGTGATCTTCTCGGACGACAACCATCGCAAGAACTGGCTGGGCTATGTGCTCCTGTTCGGCGGTTTCGTGCTCTCGTCCGTCATCCTGGTCAAGGGCGCCCACCTCGACATGATCTGGTCCTTCCTGGCCATCCTGGTCCTGGCGGCCATCGTGTACGCTTCCGTTCCGGACATGAAGTTCGACTTGCCGCTGGCCATCAGCGGATTGGGTTTGTTCTCCATCGTATACGACATCGGCGATTTCATCTTCTACGCCGCCGGCATCCTGGCCTTGGCCTTGATCGCCAAATTGCTGGCCAAGGGCCCGGAAGCCAAGGGCCGCTGGAACATGGCCGTCATGCTTTCCCTGGTGGCCTTGCTCGGATTCTCCAGTTACGCCTACGTGCCTTTGCGCTCCAACGTGAAGCCCAATATCGACGAGAACGAGCCGCGCACCTGGGACACCTTCAAGGAGTATTTGGAACGGAAGCAATACGGATCCGAATCCATGCTTTCGCGCGCCTTCCATCGCCGCGGGGAGCTCATCCACCAGCTGCTGGTCTATCCGCACATGGGATATGGCGGCTACATGCTGGGTCAGTATTTCCCCTGGAAGGTGGGCGAGACCCGCTCC
>JBDSWM010000409.1:0-13163 GCA_039926685.1 Fibrobacteria bacterium
GGTATGCGGTCGCTCTTATTCCCCGGATCCGGATCGGGATTGCGGAGGTTCTCGACCCAGTACGCCGCTACTCCGCCGCCTATGCCGAGGACTCCCAAAGAGATCCAGAGCGCTTTATTGGATTTGCTGCCGTTCTTGAGGGCTACCGGTTTCGGCTCCTCTTTTTCCTTGCTGAATAGAGTATTGAAAAAAACCTTTTCGTAGTCCAGTAGTTTAATCGGATCTTCCGAAGGCTGAGGCGGCAGCTCCAGCACCAAAGCCTTGTTGGTGATATCGTACATAGCCAAACGATAGATATAGCTGCGGCCATCGCGGTATAGCCGGGAATATAGGAGATTGGCGACTCCGAGCTTTTGGCCCAATCCAATCATGTTCTCCAGGGAAGGAACCACGGAATATTTATTGATCTCAAGAGCGGTCAGCAATTCCGTGAGCTCGTTGGGGCTCATCAAATCGAAGGCCGGATTTCCGTAAATGCGAGTGCAAGTCCGTTCGAAGAAGGCCCGCGATTGCGGAGAACTCTCGCTCAAGTCGATCACCGCCATAGTTTTTCCGCGCTTGATCTTGTCGTTTTCCGGTTTGACTTTGGCCATTTCCGCCGCCGCGACGGGAAAGGCCCTTTCCAGGGAACGCATTTGCTCGAAATCGGAAGAACCTTCCGCTTCGAAAACCTTGGACCAAATGATTTTGGCCGTAGGGATGTGCAGCAATTTCATGGTCACGGCCCGGACCGACCCGAGGGGCGTAGCCGTGCCGAAAACCACGTATTCGGCCTGGACTACATTGCCAATGTCGAAGCTGCATTGGGAATTGTTGCAACTTTGACGAGGATTGATATTGAATTCGCCCAGGCGTTTGGAAATCGAATCCCGGGGTATGATGGACCATTTCCCCGGCGTCCCCATGCTGCGGCGGACCAAATCGGATATTTCGGGTTTTTGCTGATTGTCGTTCAGATCGACGAATTCCAGAATGGCCATACGGCTGGGACCATACACCGGTTCGCTTTTGGAGGACGCGGCCAACCCTTTGGACAGGGTCAGGGCTGCCAACGCCAATAGAATGGATATCAGTTTCAAATCAGTTCCTGGTATTGCGAAAGAGAGAAGATTGAGAAATCGAAGCCGGCCCCCAAGCCATTCCATTTATCCTAAAAATAAACAATGCCCGGAAAAATATGCCCCGTAAATTAAAAAAGTGAAGCCGTACCCGAGATTAATCGTCGCCCCGGGGCTTTTTTTTTAACTTGTGCCCATCGGCGACATACCCAAGTGGTAAGGGAGAGCTCTGCAAAAGCTTTATTCAGCGGTTCGAATCCGCTTGTCGCCTCCACTTTAGCTCCTCGACAAGAAGGGGCCGGGTTCAGGCCCAGGGCGCTTTCGGAACGATGCAGCTCTTGAAATGAAAAACCCGCCCAGGAGTTCTCCTGAGCGGGTTTTTCTTTACTCTATCGTCGTATGGGCGTGATAAACCCTATTTCAAGTCCACATTCAATTCCACAGTTTCCTCGGGCAAAACGTTTACGGAAATCTCTTTATGACGCTTACCCGTGGAAACCTTGAATATGCGGGTTCCCGCCTCCAGGCGATTGATTGTCAACACCCCGCCCCGGGTGGAACCCACCTCTTCCCCGTCCACGGTGACGCGGGCATTTACTTTCAGAGGATTTGTTTTGACAGCTACACTACCGTACGGCATCAGCAATTTCTTCTCGATAACCGTCTTTTCACCCGCGCAAATATTCACCCGCTCCTTGACGAGTTCTTCCCCGTTCAACATGATGGTCAGGCTATGGCGTCCGCTGGGGAAAACGGTATCGATCGGCGAGAAGCCCAATTTCTCCCCGCCCAGATAGACCACGGCTTTTTCCGGGGTAGTTATAACACTGACGGAGCCTGATTGCCCGCGCGCAGGGGCGCTATCCGCGTCCTGGGAACAGTTGCCCGTGACCCCAGCGGACTCGCTGAACGTGAGACCGGGCATGCTCAGAGCCAGCACCAAAGCGGCTCCTAAAAGATGCATTTTGGCGGCGAAAGCCATGAATCCTCCTGGGTAAAAACCCTTACTAATATACACTGAATAATAAAAAAAGCGACCGGGGAGCGGGAAGCGGCAAACGCTAAAATGCCTGCGCCAGATCCAAAACCCAAGCCTGATGGGCGGGTTTCCAGGCATCCACGGCATAATCCACGCGCAGATTGAAAATGGAGAGCAGGGAATAGCGCAGCCCCAACCCGTAGGCCCTGCCCTTTCCCTCCGGAGTAACCGTCTTTCCCACCTGCCACACGTTCCCATAATCCATGAAAGGCACCACTTGGACGCCGAGCAGCCATTTCCAACGACCTTCCGGATTGATGAAAGCGGAAGAAAAAGGGCTGGACCTGATTTCATAGGAAGTGAGGAAATAGGCGGGTTCCAAACCGATTTTGGTGCACACCTCGCTGCTATCCCGTTCCGGGCAAACCTTGCGCCAACCGTAGCTGCGCACGCTGCGGGGACCTCCCAGGAAAAACCGTTCCGAGTTCGATCCGCCATCCCCGAAGAAGCGGCCGCCATCGAGACGGAAAGCCAGCTTTATCCGTTCGCTCAGGGGATAATAGAACGCGCTTTCCCCCTCAAGCCAATTGTGCCGCGAGGTAACGGGGATGTCGATTTGATTGGCCCTGAAGAAGGAGCCGCCGTTGCCCCATGTGAAAGACCAACGAAGACCCCGCGTAGGGCTCACGGCATCGTCCAGGAAACTGAAATAGAGCGAATTGATGAAGTTCAGGTTGAAGGTGCGATCGACCACCACGCTGTCGGTCTTGGCTCCGATGGCGGCGAGAACCTTTTCGCTTTGGCCCGCCAGCTCAGCGGTGCTTACGCCGCGCGACCAGCTCGTGAAGGACTTGGAAATCCTGCTCGCGTCGGTGAGGTCGAAATCGCCTTCATAGGACCCAGCTTCTTTCTGCAGTTCGCTGTCCTGGTACCAATTGGCGACGAGATCATTGTCGAAGCGCAGGCTTGTCCCGAAAAACAGGGGTGAAGCGTATCCGGCATACCCGCTTTGCTTGCGCTGCGCCCAGGATCCTCCCAAACGGCCTTCGTGCAATTGGCCCAACATATTCCCATGCGTCCAATTCGCGGCCACGCCTCCTCCATACTGGGTTTCGAAGAATACGGAAGCATCCGCCTCGCCCGGCACGCGTTCCTCGGTGGACAAAACCAAAGCGCTCCCCTCTCCCTTATCGGCGAGCAGGCTGTCGCGCAGGCGGACATAATTGAAGACGCGGGTCGATTTCAGCTTCCTTTCGAAAGAACCGGTGCTGGATAGGCTTACCGTGTCCCCGCGGTGCATACGCAGCAAACCCTTTAGCAAGCGGGTGCTGGTCACTCCCGGCATGCCGGTGCTATCCCCTTCCCGGAGGTTCCGTATCAGCAAGGTGTCGAAAACTATAGCGGGCCCGGGGTCTACCGAGAATTCCAGATTGATGAGCTTGGCCGCCGTATCGGGCGACAGGCTCTCGGTCGACCTGGCATGCAGGAAACCCGCGTCGCCGTAGGCGTTCAGGATTTCCCTCCGGTCCCGGAACACCACCTCCTTTTCGAAAGGCTTGCCGCTTCGGGATCGCAGCTGGCCGGCATCCAGAAAGGAGGCGGCGTGGGAGACGGTGACTATGCTCACCGATCCGAAACGGTAACGCTCTCCCTCCCGGACCGAAATGCGGATACGGGCATCCTTCGCATCGGTGGTATCCCATCCGGGCGCTTCGATTTTTATGGCTGCGTCAAGGTATCCTGATTCGCCGTACAAGTCGGTAATGGCGGAAGCGGTCTCATCCACCCAGTCCTCCCAATCCTCGCCGGACATTCCTTCGGGATTTTCCGGAGCGGATACCACGGCGTCCATTTTCTTCCGGGAGAGATGGGCGTTGCCCTCGAAAAGGATCCCGACGGCGGAAGCGCAAGGTGCGGCGAAGGATAGGAACAGGAAAACCGCCCACATCGGTTTGCTGCAGAGCCCGCACAAGGGAGATGAAAGGAACGCATTAAGTCGCAAGCAGGCCTACCAAAGATCCCAGAATTTGTAGCGATAACGTATGCCCACTTGCTTGCGGACCTGGCGATTCTCCTCGCTGGCTTTCTCTTCGGGCCGGGTTTCGGCGGAGGCTTCCAAGGTGACCCGATCCCGCACGCGCCGTTTCCATTCGGAATTTTTCGACGCCAGCTCCAGCGGCGGCCGCCATTCCATAGCCGCTTTGCTTTCCCATGGATTCTGAAGCTTCTTTTCGGGATGATAACCGGCCTTGGCCTTGAAGCTTATCCCCCATTTCTCCTTGCTCTCCACCCCGATGGCCACGGGTTCCGATCCGGCGGTATCCCCGGAAACGGCCGTGGCTATCCCGGTCACGGAAGTATGCTTGATCCAGCCCCCGGAAAATTTGTCGCCGACACTGGACAACTTCTCATTTATGGTAGGCTCCAACAGCACGAACACGGCTTCCCCGTAATTGCCTCCGCCCGCCCCGGCCACGTATTCGCTTGAATAGCATCCGCGGCTGACGGAGTTGATCAAGGCGGATGGTTCCAGGTTTTCTCCGGAGTTGCCGCCGCAATCGCTGTCGTAAGTGAACGCCATTTCATCCAGGCGGCCTGCGAGTTTAACGTACACGTTGCAAGTGCGTTTGGTATCCGGCTTGCAGTCCGAGCGCAACCGCTTGCCGCCTTCAACCGAGATCCGCCCCTCTTCCACGGTCGCATTCTGCCATTTCAAGTCGAAATCGGTGATGTCATAGGATTGACTGGTCTGGCCTAGCTCACCGCTTAGGGAGGAGAATTCCCCCGTCAACAGTGTGTAAGGATAAACCCCTTTCACGGAAAGATCCCCCACGAAAAACATCCGCAGTACATCCGTCTCCACCCGGTTCTCGGAGCCGGCCGTTTCCAGATTGATCTGCAGGTCGACAGGCTTCACGCGCTTCTTGCGCTTGTCGGTTTTGACCGTGCGGATGGATTTCTGCAATTGGCGGAAACCGATCTTGTGCTTGAAAAGGAAATCGCGCAGCTTAGCCTTGATCTTGAGCTCCGGGTCCGGCACCGGGACGGATGGCATGCCCTTGGCGACTTTGGGGGCCCGTGGCCGGAAATAATCCAGATCCACATTCTCCAAGTTGCCGCGCATGGAAATGGGAGGTTTGGAGGAAGCGAAAACCGCTTTCCCGATCTTGGCATCCGCCCGCATTCCGGCGGAATCCAGCGACAGGGATGCGTCCGCATCGGTGAGGATCAATTTCTGGATGCCTGGCCATTTCACCGCGACGGTACCCGCGCGCACCTTCGCCATCACCTTGGGCGGGCCCGTGAAATCGCAATCGGCTTCTCCCCTCAATGTGACTCCGCCTCCTGGCTGGGTGGCGCGTAGATCCGGGATCCGCAACCGGCCGTCCCGCATCGACAGGGTGCCTCCCAAGGATTGCGTGTCCAATCCGGGAACGGCGTAGCGCCCGGAAAAGGCCGCCGAATCCAGCACCATGGACATGAGGATGTTCTTCGCGAAGGGAGCCTGGACACGGCCTCCCAAGCGCGCGTTCTTGATGACGCCCGCGTCCCCGGGCAACGCCACGTCCCCGTCCAAGGTAAATGCGCCTTGCAAGCCGCGATTTTGCCCGCCGACGCCTTCAAAGCCGAACCGGATGCCGTCATCGGAGTGGGCCTTTATGGTTATGGAATGCTCGCTTCCAAGTATATCCGCGATCCTGATGTCGATGGAATCGGACAAAGCCGGATAAGCGGCCGATGCGGTGCGCAGGGTGAGCCGCAAGCTCTCCCCTTGCCCCATCAGATCGACCCGGGGAATGGCGAGAAGCCTGCGCAAAGGCGCCAGTTCCAAATCCCGGACTTGGTACTGGCCTTGGAAACCGCTGGTATCGGTATAGGTCAGCTTGCCATTCAGGCTGCCGCGCTCCACCGGATAGCGCGGTCCCAGGAAAACCCCCAGGCTGGCGGCATCGAATTTATCGGCGCGCAAAGCGAGGCCCTGAATATCTTTCAAGCCCGCGCGCTTCATCTCCCAGAACTGTTTGCCGCCCAAACGAAGGTCGCCGGAAAGGTTCAAAGTGGATCCGCGGTAGGAAACGTCCGCCGCCTTGGCATGGAACGAGAGCGCGGTCCAATCCGCTTCCGTTTTCACCGAAAGGGCCTGCCCCGCATAATCCAGCTCGGCCGCGGCTCCGATCCTTCCGGTGCGCGCCTTCCAATCCCATTCGAAGGCTCCCGAAACAACCGGCTTGAGGGCGACTAGGCCGCGGAGCCGGGTATAGGGGAGATAAAGGCAATCCACCTCGGACGCGCGCACCGCCATGGACCCGGGACGCGCCATGGAATAGGCCACCGCTCCGTAACGCGGATGTTTCGTGCGGAAAACCAGGGATGTCGGCAGCTTCCTCCCGGGCCTGCCCGGCGGGCGCTTTCCCCATTCCACCTGGCCTGTGACGGGCCATATGACGTCCCCGTAGTGCAGACGCGAGGCGGTCAGGTAGTACCCCTTTCTGGTGATCGTCTGGATGGCGTAGAGAGAATCGCCGGCGGCGCCGTAAGCCCGCGGTTGATCGATCCAGGCTTCCACGACCAAACCGGCACGGCCCAGATCCCCCTTCAACCTGGCGCGCCGGAACGCCACATTGGTGTCGACCCATGCATGCACCCAGGATTCCCTGGGATCGACGGTTCCGGAGAACTGGAGCCTCCAGGTGGAATCGGGTCGGGCCGGCCGGGATGGATGCGAAGACGAGGCGCGAATCCCGGAGGCCACGCGGGCCGAGGAGTCGGGAACCCGGAAGGCGCGGCCATGCAGCACGGAACTGTCGCGGGTGCGGACCTCGGCCTCGAAATTCAGTCCGGGAAGGAGTTTCAGGCGCCGGATTTCCGCATCGCCGGGGAGGATTCGATTCGCGAGACGGAAACGGAAATCGTGGCTGTAGCCGGAAAGGGAGGCTGTCATCTCCTTCGGAATGCGGGCCAAACTGTCGACTCCGGGAATTTCGAAACGCCCTTGCAAATAGAGAATTTCCTGCCTAAGCCCCCTGGACATCAGGACGATTTTTCCGGAAGAATCCTCCAGGTTACCCCGCAGTTCCACCCGCTGCGGGCCGATTTGCCAGACTTTGGGCGTGGTGAATGCGGTCTTCACCATACCCGCCTTATGTTCCCCCGCATGCCAGCCCGCTTGCACGTCCACTTGCGAAATTCCCGGCAAATGCTTGCCCGGAAACAGGGAAGCCAGGCCATCAAGACCGGAAAAGGACGCTTCCAACGAATCCCTGCCCTCCCGCAAATCGGATTTCCTATGCTCGCCCTCCAACCGGACGAAGTCCCCGGTGGAATTTTGCACCCGGGCCTGGTAGCGAACGGACTTCCCGAACCATCTTAGGCTGAACCGGTGCATGGCCTGGTAAGAGCGCGGCAAAGAATCCGTCCCGGTACGGAAAACGATTCCGGAGGCGCTCACCGCAGCGCCTTTCGGTCCTTGGGAATACAGGGAAAGGTTTTGCGCCTCGAAAGATTCCCGATCGCCTATCCTCACCTGCAAGCTCACCGCCGAGATCCTGAAACCGATGGGAAGGCGCAGGTTCGGAAAAGCGGGTATGCGCCGCTTTTTCCTCGCCCTTTCGCGGGCGGTTTCGGACGTATCCGGTTCCAGCCTGATCCTGACCGTATCCATGGTCATGCGCAAATCCGGCTTGAAAGTGAAGAGCGTTTTCAGGACCCGCACCTCGCTGAGCAGTCGACCGGTGCGCAGCGAGAAGCGAGGCGCGGAAATTTCCAGCGAATCTGAAAAAAAGTTGAGGTTCCACGCCAAGTTCGGATTGGCCAGGCGGATGCGGAAGTCCCCGAATGAGAGCTCGCGCTGCAAATGATGGTTCAACCATGCCCGGGTCAGAATGAATGCGGACGGCGCGATCAGGAACGGCGCGGCCATCAGCCCCCATAAGAGCCGGCGTTTGGCTTTGGTCATCCTTTCCACCCTAAGACTGGCGCAACCATTTGATTCGCATGGGTTTACATAACTCCAAACGGATGGAGTCCCAATCCGTACGGTCCTGTGGATCCGGATTTCCCGGCGAGGCCCCGATGGACCTCAAATTACTAATAAGCGATGGCTTACGTCTCGGAAACCCGCTTCCGTCTCTGGAACCCCGCTGGCATTTGACCTTCTTTTCAGCCGGTCCGGATGATATAATCGTACCGATTCCCGAGCCTTCAACCAATATCGCAAAAACGCATGATGGAATTCCAACATAAGCTGAAATTGGCGGTAGCGCTCAAGTATACGCAATCGGAGGATGTATCCCCGCTGGTGGTGGCGTCGGGGCGCGGTTCCTTGGCGCAAGCCTTGGTAAGGAAGGCGCTGGACCTGGACATCCCCATCCATCCGGACGGGGAGTTGGCGGAGTTGCTGAGCGAAGTCGACGTGGGCCATAGCATCCCGGAAGAACTTTATGAAGTGGTGGCCCAGATCATGGCCATGGTTTACAGGATGGATATGGCTCTGAGCGAAAAGGGCATGAACGGAAAAGCCTTGGGTGGGAATCCCCGGGAGCGGAAGTGAACGGTGCGGCGCAAGTCCGGATCGTCATTGCGGTTGGAAATACGGGTTTGTAAAAAACCCGAGTGGTGTTAATTTATACCACTCGGGCAGCGAGAGGGGATTTGCTTGGAAAGCCAGTCAAAGAATGTTTCGCCACTCGGCGTTTCGCAGACAGGCGCCTCGCCGGCCGGCGAGAAAGGCGTATCGGGATATTCAGTCAGCCTTCCGAGCGATTTGGAATATATACCCCCGCTGCGGCAATTCGTGGCGGAAATCGCCAGGGTTGAGGGGTTTTCCAAAAAATTCTGCTTTCGCACGGAAATCATCGTGGATGAATTGGTGACCAACGGCATTTTGCATGGTTCCCAGGACGTGCACAGCTCCGTGATCGTCTCGGCCAAATTCGAAGAGGGGTCCATGAACCTTTCGGTGCAGGATCAAGGCGGAACCCGTCAGAACCTGGAAAACCTGAAGCATGCGGTTTATAGCCCCAAGCCTCCTTCCAATGACAAGAAAAAGGGCCGGGGCCTGGTCATCGTGCAGATGTTGAGCAGCGAAATCAAAATCGACCTCTGCGAAAACGGGCAAACGCAGGTGCATGTCGTGAAGACCAGGGATCCGGATGAGAAGCAGCCCCAGAGGGAAAAACTGCTTTATGAAAGCGACCTATGAGGATTTCCCAGCAGGTCAGCGCGCATGACGAGCGGATTGTCCTACTCCATTTCGAAGGAGATCTGAACGCCAGCGATTGCGATGCCACCAGCAAGATTTTCCAGGACATCATCGATTCGCGGAAATACTTCATCGTGGCTTTGATGGAAAACGTCACTTTCGTATCCTCCCCTTTGCTGGGTGAACTGATGGGGTGTAAGCTCCGCCTGGTGGAAAAAGGCGGCAATATGGTGGTGGTCGGCCTCAATTACGATTTAAGGGAACGCCTGATCCAGATGGGAGCGGACAAGATCTTCCAGTTCTATCCGGACACGCATACCGCCTACAACCATTATCATTGGGAGTATACCCAGACGGCGCAGGTAGTCAACATCACCTTGCCGCCCAAGCTCCAATCGGTGCCGGCGGTGCGGAGATTCATCGCCGGTATCGCCAAGCAAAAGGGCTACACCTCACGCGACTCATTCCGCATCGAAACCATCGTGGATGAGATCGCCAACAACGCCATCGAACACGGGGACACCTCGCAACCGGAAATCACGGTGGAACTCCGCATCGATCGCAAGAAATTCGAGCTGCTGGTTCGCAATAAAACCTTGATGGACAAGGCAAACCAGCTCAAATACGTGCTGGAAGCCAATAAGGAAACAGCCCAGACCGGGGATACCCGCGGCCGCGGACTGGCCTTGGTGAAGTTGATCAGCAACTCCATCAACGTTTCCATTGACAAATCGGGCACCGAAGTGAAAATCACGAAAATGCGGGAGGATAGCTAGACCATGGACACGCAAATCGAACTCCAGATCTCAGACCTGGACAATGTCCCGCACGGCAAGCTCATCAAGTTCATGGGAGATCTGGATGCCACGAACGTGGAGTCCACCTTGGACCAGGTCACCAAACTGATTAAGGAAGGCTTTGTCCAGATCGTCGCGGATTTCCGCAACCTCCGCTACGTCAATTCCACCGGTTTGGGCATTCTGCTGCATTTCAGCAAAACGGCCAAAGAGAAAAGCGGTTGCTTCAAGATCGCCAACGTGAACGACAACGTTTATGAAATAATCGAGATTATCGGCGCGAACACCCTGTTGGACATTTACGATAACGTAGAAGAGGCGATTGTCTCCCTGCAAGCGCGCAGGTGAGAATACAGGGAACCGGGGCCAGGGATTAGGGTTTAGGGGTGGGTCGAGGGTGTCTTGACCCACTACTTTTTTTTTAGGACCGCTTGGAAGCGGCTACTGACTGCCCCGCCGTATGCCCCGGATCAGCCAACAAGGCTGTGAGCCACCCCGTTGACACCTACAACTGCCGCCCCTCCTATTCGGCTTCCCTAGCCCCTAATCCCTAACCCCTAACCCCTTCTTGTCCAAAGACCTCCCTCCATCCCCCCTTCTCCAGTAACCTTTGCCCTTTGTTTTTACTAAATTAGTGCCGCTTGCGGGGAGGACCCGTCATTCGGGGATGCCCCTTTTTCTAGAACCAAAGGATCGTTATGAAGCGCATTTTGTGCCTCCTTCCCTTGTTCGGCTTGGTGGCCTGCGAAGGCAAAAGGGAGGACAACAGTAAGGTGTTGGCCAAGATTTCCGGAACCAGCTATACGGAAAACGATTTCGAATTCATGCTCAAGACCATGACTCCGGATCGCCAGGCTGAAATCATGAAGGATCCGGAAGCGCGCCGCAAGCAGTTCAACGCCATGCTGAAGCAGAAGCTCCAGGCCATGGCGGCGGAAAAATCCAAGTTCGGCAAGAGTTCCTCATTGCTCGAACGGCAGGCGATGATCGATAGGCGCATCGTGACTCAGGCTTATTTCCAGACCCATCTGGGCGAAAACGACGGCATCCTGGCATCCGAACTCGAAGCCTTCTACAAGGCCAATCCTTCCAAGTTCACCAACGATTCCGGTAAGGTCCCGCCTTTCGAAGAGGTGCGCACGCGGGTTGCCGACTCCGTGATCATCTCCAAAGCGCCTTTAGACTCCTTTTATCAGACCGCCAGCCAACGCTATGAGCAGAAGGCGTTTTGCGAACTCTCCTTGATCCAGACCAAGGACAGGAAAACCGCGGATGAGGCTTCCAAGGCGTTGGCGGGCGGATTGCCGTTCAAGGACGCGGCCGCCAAATACTCCACTCATGCGGGTAGCAAAGCAAACGCCGGCAAACTGGGGCGCCAGGTCAAAGGCGAAACCAATTGGGAGCTGGGCGGCAATCTCAATACCGACAGCCTGTTCTTCACCGAGGCCACACGGATCAAAACCGGCGCGATATCCCGCCCTATCAAGAAAGACAGCACCTGGCTGCTCGTGAAAGTGGATTCCTGCGCTCCCCAGGTGATCCCTCCCCTGGAAAAGATCCGCAAGCAAATCGGCGACGATTTCCTGAGCCAGTATAAATCGAAACTCACGGACAATGCGCTGGCCAACCTAAAAGCCAAATACGGAGCGAAACTCGTGAGCGCCGCGGACAAAACCACCGAGGCCGATTACAAGAAATACTACGACACCCACAAGGACAACTACTTCTCCCCGGAAACCTATGTCATTTGGCACATCGAATCCAAGAACAAGGACCAATTGGTAAAGCGCGCCAAGGAGATCAAGGACCTGGAAGGCTTCAAGAAAGTCGCTTCGCAGATTTCGGAAAACTCCTGGACCAAGCCCGCCCAGGGCGAAATCGGAAGTATCAAGCGGGACCATTGCCTGCCAGACGGGATCGGCATGATGCCGGCCCTCTTCACTTTGCTCGACAGCATGTCGACTGGGCTCTTGCCCTCTCCCTTGCAGAATCCGGACACCAAGAAATGGCATTTGTTCTGGTTGGTCTCCAAGGCGCCCAAGCAGGCGAAGGCATTCGACCGGGTGGCTGCGTTGGTCAAGCAGGATTACAAGTCCGAGAAAACCAGCACCATCAAGCCCAATGACACCCTGGCCATCTACTCCAAGGACAAGGTTATCCTCGAAAAGGATGTACTGTTCCTCCGCGAGGAAATCCCCCAGCATATGCAAGAGCGTTACACGCGGGAAGCCTTGGTCGATTACTTGCTTACCTGGCAGCTCGCCGTGCTGGAAGCCAAGGAGCTGGGACTTTTGGATAACCTCAAGATGCAAGCGCAGCGTGAAGAGAACCGGGTGAATTATTGGGGACAGATTTACCAGGATTCCATCATCTCCAAAACGGCGGGATTGGATTCCGTGACCCTCAAGAAAACCTTCGAGGCCAACCGCGCCTTCTTCACCAAGGATTCCACCGAAAAGGACTTCCATAAATACGTACGCGACATCGCCGCCTTCCTTACCTTGGATCCCAGGGATTTGGAAATCGAATACAAGACCAATCCCGAGCGCTATCGCAAGGACACCACGGGTCTTTCCTTCCAGGACGCGCGCTTCGAGGTGTTTCAGAGCATAAAAAGCGGCGCTTATGCGAAAGCGGAAGAAAAGCAGACGGAACGCTTGGAACGCGAATTCCAGGTTGTGATCATGGACCCCACCCTGCTCCCGCCCAAAATCAAGAATCCGCAGGAGTCTTACAAGCAGGCGCAGAACCTGCATTATGATCGCAAGCTCGACGCCGCCGTGGAACTGTACCAGCGCTTGCGGGACGAGTACCCGAAAATGGAAACGCTCCAGGATTCCATCTGCTTCGGCCTCGCGCAGATTTACATCGAACAGGAAAAGTACCAGCAGGCCTTGTCTGAATACCGCCGGCTATCCCTTCTCTACCCCAATAGCAGCAACAATTACAAGGCCATGTTCATGGTTGGATTCATCCACGCGGAACATCTGAAGAACGATTCCGCCGCCGTGCGCGCGTTCGAAAGCATGCTGGCCAAGTACCCGTCCAGCGATTTGTCCGATGACGCGGATTGGATGATCCGCAATATCCGCAGCGGTGGCAAGCTGATGCCGGTTTTGGAAGGCGAC
>JBDSWM010000410.1:0-7620 GCA_039926685.1 Fibrobacteria bacterium
CGTATGCCTGTTCTTCGAACGCGTGGTGGTACTGGACCGGGACGTGCCGGATCCGATGCCCTAGCCTTCCGTTCCGGACGACGATGGCAATGCGCCTATTCGACTATACGCCCGCGTCCGAGCGCCCGTGCAGCCGCTGCAGCGAGTTCAGGGCCTGCACCGCATTGATCGCCGCCTTGCCTCCCGCATGGTTGGCGAACACGGCCGCGACCGCGCCGGTTTTCTCCAGCAGCCGCAGCAGCCCGCGCGCCCGCGCCTCCAATTCCGCCGGCGAATACAGGTAATCGTAGCGGGCCATGCGCGTTTGGGATCGATGGCTGCCCCCTTCCGGGCCGGAGGCCAGCCAGCCGGCCAGGTTGAGCCCGCAATAGCGCACATAGGCCTTGCCCGTGGTGGCATAGTGCTTGAGCGGAAAGGCATGCAGCAGGGCGGGCAGATCCGTATTGCAAATGCCCACGCCCGCGTCCTTCAGGGACTGGAGCACGGACTCCTGATGCCAGGTGCGATTGCGGAATTCCACATGCACATCCAACCCTTCCCCCACGGCCTCGGAAGCCGTCGCCAGCAAATAGTCCAGCACTTTGCGGCCCCGCTCCACGCCTTCATCCATCTGGATGAGGAAGGAATAGAAACGCCCGGCCTCCGCCAAGGGCCCCACCGCGGCCGCATGCTTCTTCATCAGGGACCGGCCCTCCCACGCATCCCAGATCCCCTTATGCGAGATATCCTTGTGGACCTTGACGGAGAACAGCATGCCCGGCTTGCTGCGCCGTTCCAGTTCCGCGAAAGACCGGGGCGAAAGCTCTTCTTGGAAGGTATGGTTCAACTCCAGAAAGGAGAAATAGCGCTGATAGAAGGGGAACCATTTTTCCGCGGCCGGGCGGGCGGGTCCCGCATCGGGGCGAGCGGGTCCCGCATCGGGGCGAGCGGGGGGATAGAAGCGCCCGGCCCAATCCGGGAACTGATAGCCGCTGGTGCCCACGCGCAGGCCCCAGCGGGACAGATCGGCGGGAATGTCCAGGGGCGCCCGAGACTGTCCCCCCCGCCCAGGTAACTCACAAGCTACTCCGGCGCGATCGGACGGTTCCGGCTCCGGGTATTGCAGCGGCTTGGCTTCTGCGGGGGTCCAATCTTCCATACTGCACAAATGTATAGCATTATCCACGGTTCGATCAAGGGGAGGCGCCAAGTGGCCAAAACGGGCGGAAAAAGGGGCAGGTAGGCGCTTTTGATTATGGCTTTTTGAGGATTAGCTCGACGAGGCGGGTTTTCCTTATCCCATCACCTGGGTCAGGATGATGGGCCCGTCCCCGGTCACGATGAGGCTATGCTCGTATTGCGCCACATAGCTTCCATCCGAGGTGGTGAGCGTCCAGCCGTCCCCGTCCTCTTCCGCGAAGTCGGCGCCCGTGGACACGAAGGTTTCGATGGCCACCACCATGCCCTCCGCAAAGGTCTCCTTTTGCCGGGGTTCATAATAGTTGTAGATATGATCGGGATACTCGTGCAGGGCCCCGCCGGTGCCGTGCCCGGTCAGGTTGCGGATGGTGGCGAAACCGTTCCGCTCCGCTTCCCGCTCGATGGCGCGGCCCACGAGATTCAGCTTGGCCCCGGGTTTCGCCTCCGCGATTCCGTGCCGGAGCGCCCGCCGGGAGCATTCGCACAGCTTCTCGATCCGCCTGTCCTTGTTCCCGAAGGCGAAGGTGGCGCCCGTATCCGCATAATAGCCGTCCAGCTCCGCGGACACGTCCAGGTTGATCAAGTCGCCGGTGCGGATTTTCCGCTTGGACGGGATCCCGTGGGCGATGGCCTCGTTAACGCTGATGCAGGTTTGGCCGGGGAAATTGTAGACCTTCTTGGGAGCCGACGCCGCGCCGTACTTATTGAAGTTCGCTTCCGCGATGGCGTCCAGGTCGCGCGTCATGATGCCGTCTTCGATGGCGGCCGTCATCATGGCCAGGGTCTCGGCCACGATATGCCCGATCTTCCTCAGCGCTTCGATATCGAATTGGTTGCGGATGGTCATGATGCTCCTTTGCGATAGCCTGCGGAGAGGATCAATCGCGGATGAAAAAGGGGACGGCGACGAGAACGGCGCCCGCCAGCAGGATCGCCCACATGCTGTCGACGAAGTAGGGAAACAGGCCCAGGCCCAGCCCGCAGCCCAGGAACAGGTACCGCGACTGTTTCCTGCCATAGATGAAATACCCGGTACCCACCATGCCGAACAGGAATTCTATGAACAATTTGCCTGGATCCATGTCCGCTTCCCCCGTTCCGCGTCCGGTTTCGGAGGCATGCCGCGCCCCGCTATGCATGCCGTGGCCCGCTTCGGACCGCATCCGCCAGCTCGGCCAGCACGCCGGCCAGCAATGCCTTAATGGCCGGATCCACAATCTCGCCGGTTTTGGAGATCTTCTTATAGATCATGGGGATGGGGAAAGAGGCTTTTGGGATCACCCGGGCCGAAAGCGCGCTCAACACCAGCAGCAGGGAGGCATGCGCCTTATCGCCGCCCGCATAGGTGGGTGAGGCGCTGATGGCCGCCACCGGCTTCCCGTCGAACTCGCCCGAGGACACGGTCCAATCCAGCGCGTTCTTGAGGACGCCGGGCATCCCGAAAGCGTATTCCGGCGTGGACAGGACCACGCCGTCGCAACCGGACAGGGCGGCGCGAAAACTCCGGACCTGCAGCGAGGCATCCGCATCGTCCAGCTCAGGGCTGAAATGCGGCAGGCGCCCCAGGTCGGGGAAAATCCCGAACTCGATCTCCGGATGGGGGATGGAACCCAGGATCCGCAGCAAGGTGGTATTGGAGGAGTTTCCCCGCAAGCTTCCCGAGATTCCCAGGATTTTCATTTCCGTTCCCTCTGCATTTTGCCCGGTAAGGAAAGTAGCATTTCGCCCCGGCCATGGCCCTTCAATAGCCAGGAAAAGGCCGGAAAAGGCCGGAAAACACCGCATTTTATCTGTTGTAACAAATACCGTTTAGACGTATATTATATTCATGAAAACGAAAATGGTTGAAACTGTAATTCCCCCCACCGCCCCCCACATGGTCGGCGATGGTTTCAAGGTGCATAATTTCTTTCCCGGAGGCCGGCATATCGGCACCCACCGGATGAGCCCGTTCTTCCTGCTGGATTACGGCTCCAAGACCATGTTCCCGCCCAGCCCCGCGCCCCGCGGCGTCGGCCCCCATCCGCATCGCGGCTTCGAAACCGTGACCATCGCCTATCATGGCAAAGTCGCGCATCATGACAGCGCGGGCAACAGCGGCGTGATCGGCGAAGGCGACGTGCAATGGATGACGGCGGGCGCGGGCATACTGCATAAGGAATACCATGAAAAGGAATTCAGCCGCACGGGCGGGTTGATGCAAATGGCGCAGATATGGGTGAACCTGCCGGCCAAAGACAAGATGACGCCGCCCAAATACCAGGGACTGACGCATGCGGGCATGGGCCGTAAGCTGTTGGAAAACGGTTATGGCCGCGTGGAAGTGATAGCCGGGGAGTACCTGGGAACCAAGGGCCCCGCCTCGACCTTCACGCCCATCCAGATGTACAACGCCCATCTCAAGCAAGGCGGCGAAGCCGGTTTCTCCTTCCCGGAATCGCACAATACGGGGATGCTCGTTATCGAAGGATCGGTGACGGTGAACGGCGAGGCCAAGGCCCCGACGGATCATTTCGTGCTCTTCGAGAAGGCAGGCGAGGCGATTTCGATCAAGGCGGATTCGGACGCCGTGGTGCTGGTGCTGAGCGGCGAACCCATCGATGAGCCCATCGCCTCCTATGGGCCTTTCGTGATGAATACCCAGAAGGAAATCCTGCAGGCCGTCGAAGATTTCAATGCGGGGAAATTCGGATCCCTGGAGGATTGACGCGCGCGCTACTCCGCGCTCACGGGTTTCGCCTGCGCCTGCTTGGGGAGCAGGAAGTTGAACGCGAAGGTGATCAGCAGGGCGATGACGCATCCCGCGATTACGCATCCGATCCGTTCCAGGGCGATTCGCCAGGAGTTGTTCTGTTGTTCTCCGACCATCACGATGATCAGGGAAACCAGCGCGGAGCGGATGGCGTTCTCCAGCCTGAGCTTGGTGCCGACGGCGATGGTGATGACCACGCCCATGCAGAGCAGAAGCAGGTTCGGCTTGTGCAGCAGGTATAGCAGCATGCCGATGGTGGATCCGACTACATTGGCCTCCATCCGCTCGAAAGCCAGCTTGGTCGAATCGCCCCCGTCCGGCGCCAGCACCAGCATGATGGAAATCATGCTCCAAAAGAATTGATGCTGCGGGAAGGCCCGGTACAAGGCGTAGCCTGCGCATAACCCCAGCACGCATTTCACCGCGTACAGAAGCAGGCGCAGCCTATGCATCGCTTAGGAGCTTATTCCTGCGAAGCGGAGCCGCCGTCCGCGGTCCCGTTGATGTAATACTTGGTCGAGGATTCCGAAACCTTGACGATGGAAGAGTCGCCGCCCTTTTCTACCAGTTTGAGATCCAGCACGTACTCGTCGCTCAGCATCTTCGCCGGAGGCTTGGCTTTCAGCTTGCTGCCGTATTCGAAGCCGCGGACCGCGAGGCTCTCCTTGGCCTTGAGCCTGATTTTCCTTTTGTCCTTGGTCTTGAGACGCATCCACTCGGCGCGCTTCGTTTTTTCCGCCATGAAGTAATACCGGGTGGAACCGACGGTGAGGGCGACTTCATCCGAGATCTTGAACCCCTTATCGCGCACGTAAATCGCCTCTATGGTGACGGGCTTGCTCTTTTTATTGCTCAGACGCACCGAATCGCCGCCCTGGCTGGGATTGTTCCATTCCGGTTGCGAGAATTCCAGGGCCTCGGAATTGCCCAGGGTCAGGAGAATCAGCGGCAAAAGCGATTTCAAATTCATGCGATTCAAATTCCGGAGACTTCCGTAAATATCCTTTGTCCCGGGGAGCGCCGTCAAGAGGCCTTAAGGCTTTTGATCATTTTCCTCAGGATGGGTCGGCCTTCAGCGGGCGCGACACTCCTTTGAAACCGTTTTTGACCTAGGTTGAATGTAACCCGTGCCAGGCGACGGAATGGGACAAAGGCCGGGAAAATGGGGCGGTGGGCTTTATCACAGCTGGATGCGAAGCGACGAATCGAAACGCCGCCCCTCGTTGGAACGAAAGGCGTCGATTTGGTTGTTTGGCGAAAATGCGGCGTAGTACTCCTGATCCAATACGTTCGAAACGCCGAAGCGGGCGACATACCGGCCCTTGGGGCTTTTCAGGAGAGCACTAGCGTCCCAGGTGAGATAGGTATCGACCAGCAGGCTGGCGTCGCGGGGGAAAAGATTGGATCGCAGCATCTGAGGATACAGAACACTCAAGCCGTAGCCCTCCCCAAAGCCTTCGATCCAAGCGCCATCCATCCGCAGACTCAGTTGCGCCGGCAGGGTTAGATCGAAGCCGAGCTTGGCAATGGTGCTGGGGAGCGCGGACGCGTCATCGATGGAGTCGTTAGCCACGCTCCAGGTATGGGTCGCAGAAGCCTCGATCTGCAACCATCGGGCCGGGAGCGCCTTGGCTTCCCATTCGATGCCGTTGGTAACTACGGATCCCAGGTTGTCCTGGTACTGCGCCGCGTTGGCGAACCGGGCATTGGGGATTTTTTGAAGGACCATTTCCTTTTCGGCTTGAGTGATGGCGCGGCGGCCAATGAGATCCGACTGGGCCTGGTGGAAATAGGTCAGGTTGGTGGTGAGAGATTTCCCGAAACCGTAGCCCACCTGGGCATCGAAAGTCTTGGCGCGTTCGGGGTCGAGATCCTGATTGCCATACGTTGATGGAGAAGCTGCGAACATTTCGCTGATATTGGGGGCGCGATAGGCTTCCGAGTAAAGAAGCTTGGCGAAGAATTCGTCGGTGAAGCGGCCGATCAGGCCGACCCGGGGGACCACATCCAAGTCGCCGTCGTCCACCTTATTGACCTGAAAGCCGCCGATGAGACGGTATTTCTCAGCCAGGATCCAGCCGGCTTGAGCATAGCCCAGCCATCGATTCAAGGCGCGGGACAGCGGTGCGACGATAATGGTCACCGAATCCAAGGGTTTGGAGGGATCCGGTGAGATAGGGAGAGTGTTCCTACCCCTGAGGACGAGTTCGGCCTTGGAGTCTCCCGACAAGCGCAGGAAAGCTCCTCCCACGACCGCGGAGACATCCTTCCATTCATAATTGATGGTCCCTTCGTAATTCTGCCGGACGGCGTTTATACGGAAGAAAGAACTGTCGGTCCCGAGGAATTCGTTCTGGGTCCGGGATCCGGCCAGAGTAGTGGTCCAGCTTTCGTTCCATCCGCGTTGGTAGCGCAGGTTGAGCGCATTGTTTTCAATGGGCTGCTGCTTGGGTTCCAGGCCATAGACCAGCGCGAAATTCCTGGCCTCATCGTGCATCAGCCATCCATCCAGGCTCAGGCCTTTCCAATCCAGCCCGGCCTGTACGCCATACCCGCGTTCCTCGAAATTGACATCCTGGTAGACATCGGGATCGGCCTTATTCGTAGCGATTCCCACCCTGGTCTGGTAATAGTCCAGGAAGCGGCGGGGCTGATCTTCGGTGACATTCCCTTGGAAGGAACCGCGCAACCGGAGTCCTCCAAAAGGGAGGATCTGGATGCCCCCCAAGCCGTATTGGTTGAATCCCTCGCGGGTCATGGAACCTTTGTAGCCGACCTCTCCACTATTGCTTTCCGCCTTGCGGAGCGTAATGCTGACCACGCCCGTGAAGGCATTGCTTCCGTAGAGAACCGATCCGGGCCCGCGAATGACTTCAATCTGCTCAATGGCGGAGACGGGGAGATGCTTCAGAATCGGTCCATCGGTGAGCTCGGAGCGGAGAGGGAGGCCATCAATCAGGATCAGGATGTGGTTGGAGTTGGCCGTATAGGCATCGCCGCGAAAAAGGATCATCGGCTGGGCCTGGCCCCCGAGAAAAGGAACGACACCGGGCAGTGTCTGTAGCGCTTCGTAGAGGGTTGCGATGTGCTTCCGTTCCAGATCCTCCCGGGTGATTACCGAAATGATGCCGGGGGCGAAACCGATTTCTTCCGAATGCCTCGAGGCCACGCTCACCTTCAGATTCATCAGGTCGCTGAGGGACAATTCCAGATCCTGATTGACGTCGGCTTGGGCCAGCGTCGCGAGGCACAACAAAGTGGCGGTGTTCCGGAAGCATCCTCGATTGGGCAATGTAACCTCGTTCCAAATCGTAAGAACAGTTCACATTGTCATAACCGTCACCCCTATTTTTCAATATAAATCTCCCATTCTCCCAACGAAAAATCCGTTTTTAAAGCCGGTCCGGTGTTTTGATTCTTTCCCGATCTTACCCATCTCCCGCTTAAGATAAATCTTCAGGCCCGACGTTGGCGGCGCTCAAAATGATCGCGAAACCGGAGCGAGTGCGGATTTTCGCCAAGGCATCGCCCAGCGCCTTTTGGCGGACGTCTCCCGCGGATCCGAAAAGATCCGTCTGGCCGGTGTCCTGCGCGGGCGCGGGAACGGTCAGCGCGATGGAACGCAAGGCGACGCGGCGCTGGTACAGCGCGCGGAAAAGCTCCCGGGCCTTATCGGCCAGGATGCGGAA
>JBDSWM010000411.1:0-12504 GCA_039926685.1 Fibrobacteria bacterium
TCGGAAGAGGAGCACAAGATCACCGATGCCATGGCCAAGGCTTCGGAACTGGAATTCCTGATCGGCGAGGCGGACTCGGCCATAGCCAACCTGAAGCGCATAAAAGGCAAGGCCTGAAAAACGCCTCCAGCGTTATATTCGCTGAGAGGTGAACCATGGAATGCATATCCGGGACGGCGCTTCGCGCCGGCCTGGCCTTCGCCCTCGGCTTGACCGCGCCCGCGGCGCGCGCTTTCGACGACTTTGCCATCGGGGCCGACCTTTCCTTCCTGAAACAACAAGAGGACGCGGGCAAGCAGTTCCGGGACGGCGTGGCCAAACCCGCTCTCGTCATCTTCAAGAGCCATGGGTACGATTGGATCCGCCTGCGCCTCTTCCACACCCCCGCCGTCCTGCCCAATTCCCTGGCCTATACGCTGGCCTCGGCCAAGCAGGCCAAGGCCCTGGGCTATAAATTCCTGCTCGATTTCCATTATGCGGATACCTGGGCGGATCCGGGAGCCCAGCCCGCCCCGGAGGCCTGGAGCGGCCTATCCCATGCCCAGACCGTGGATTCCGTCTACCCCTATACCCGCGATGTCATCGCCCGCTTCCGCGCCGAAGGGGCTCTGCCGGACATGGTCCAGATCGGAAACGAGATCAACAACGGGATGATCTGGCCGGACGGGAAGGATAACTGGAACAACCAGGCGGATCTCCTCAAGGCCGGAGCGCGCGGGGTGGATTCGGGAAGGGGGGACGGACCCATGCCCCGCATCATGCTGCACATCGCCTGCGGCGGGGACACGGCCGTCACCAAGTGGTTCTTCGACAACGCCGTCAAGTCGGCGGTCCCCTTCGACGTGATCGGCCAATCCTATTATCCGTTGTGGCAGGGTACTACGGCGGATTTGGAACGCAACCTGGCTTTCATGGCCGGGCGCTATCCCAAGGATATCATCGTGGTGGAAACGGCCTTCGCGCCCTATCCTTCCGGCGGATCCCCGTTTCCATTGACCGATGCCGGCCAGGTCCAATATCTCCAGGAACTCGACAAAATAGTGCGGGCCACCCCCAATGGCCGCGGCAGGGGCCTGATGTGGTGGGAACCCACCGGGGACGCTTATCTGGGGACGCCCCGTGGGCTATTCGACAAGCAATTGAACGCCCGCCCCGCCCTTTCAGTATTCGATACCCGCGTCGCCATCCGGCCCATCCGCTCCCGCTCCCGGACCCTAACCGGAAGCGGCTGGTTCTGGGTTGAAGGCGATTTCCCCGGGTTCGGCCTGCCGGCCCCCGGTGGAGTTCCGGATTCCCGGATCAACATGCTGGGAAGGCGCGTTTTCGGGTTTCCCGCGCCATAATTACTTGGATTTTCACGTTTTAAGGTGCTATGTTAAGAGCGTCGGCAGGCCTTGGCCAAGCAGGGGATTCCCAGCTTGGACCCTTGGGAGTCCGAGGATAACGGTAGGCGATAATGGACAAGAAACCCGGTCCGTCAAAAAAAGCGCAAGCGGATGATTTTCCGGCCATCGTGGCGGGTGAAGGGGCTATTCCCGCGGTTTTGGCCGAGACGGACGCCGATGCGAAACCCGCGCGGCGGGAACCCGGTACCATCCCCGTAGTGGCGGCCGCCTATGCGGATGAACTCACCGGAACCGACCTGGACGTAAAGGCGCCGGAAATCGAGAGCAGCCTGGATCGCGCCAAGGAAAACCTGCTGGCCTACATCGGCGAGCGTACCCCCAAATTCAACCGCGACCTGATCCAGCGCGCCATCGATTTCACCATGAAGGCGCACAAGAACCAGTTCCGCCGATCGGGCATGCCCTACGCCGAGCATCCATTCGAAGTGGCCAAGCTGCTCGCCGATCTGAACATGGATTCGGTCACCATCGCCGCAGGCCTGTTGCACGACGTGGTGGAGGATACCAGCCACTCCACCCAGGAGATCAAGACCATCTTCGGCGAGGACGTGGCCTTCCTGGTGGAGGCCGTCACCAAAATCTCGGCCATCAAATCCAAATCTCGGGCGGACCAGCAGGCGGAAACCTTCCGAAAGATGCTGATCTCCATGGCCAAGGACATCCGCGTCATCATGATCAAGTTCGCGGATCGCCTGCATAACATGCGCACCCTCAACTATATGCAGGAGGAGCGCAAAAAGGCCATCGCCGCCGAGACCATGGAAGTGTATTCGCCTCTGGCGCACCGGTTCGGCCTGGCCAAGATCAAATGGGAGTTGGAGGATCTGGCTTTCAAGCACCTGAACCCGGACGCCTACAAGAACCTGGTGAAGAAGGTGGTGGAAAAGCGCCAGGAGCGCGAGGATTACATCCGCAGCATCCTGGGCCCGGTCAAGGAAGCGCTCAAGAAGGCCGAATTGCAGGGCAAGGTGTTCGGCCGGCCCAAGCACCTGTACAGCATCTGGCACAAGATGCAGACGCGCCAATGCACCTTCGAGGACATCTATGATCTCTATGCCTTGCGCATCATCGTGGCCACGGTAGGGGATTGCTATGCCGTTCTGGGGCTGGTGCATTCCACCTGGACGCCTCTGCAGACGCGCTTCAAGGATTATATCGCCACGCCTAAATCCAACATGTACCAATCCCTGCATACCACCTTGATAGGGCCGGGCGGCAAACCCATCGAGATCCAGATCCGCACCGAGGAAATGGACTTGATCGCCGAGCAGGGCATCGCCGCGCATTGGGGCTACAAGGAGGGCGTCTCCCCCAAGGAGCTGGGCAAGGAGAACAAGTGGCTCACCCAATTCATGGAATGGCAGCAGGATCTCACCGATTCCCATGAGTTCATGGAATATTTCCGCGGGGACCTGGTGTCCGGCGAGATCTACGTGTTCACGCCTTCAGGCGATCTGGTCCAGCTGCCTAAGCGCGCCACCGCCCTGGACTTCGCCTTCGCGCTGCACTCCGAAATAGGCCTGCATTGCATCGGCGCCAAGGTGGACGGCAACGTCGTGCCCTTGCACCGGGAGCTGAAGACTGGCGAACGCGTGGAGATCCTCAAATCCGATTCCCAGCGCCCTTCCAAGGACTGGCTCTCCGTGGTCAGTACCACCAAGGCCAAGAGCGCCATACGCCGCTGGATGCGCACGGAAGAGCAGGCCCATAGCATCCAGCTCGGCAAGGAAATGCTGGAGCGGGAGTTCCGCCAAGCCCACATCCCGCCGGTTCAGCAGAACGATCTGAAGCCTTTCACGGAGAAATTCCAGGTGCAAAGCTGGGATATCCTCTGGGAGAAGATAGGCCACGGGGAGATCACCCTGGGCGCCATCTCCACCTTCGTCCAGGATCTGAATCCCAACCGCAAGAAGAAGCCGAGCGTGCTGGATCGCCTCACCTTCAAGCGCCCGCCCAAATCCGAGAACTCCGTGCTGGTCTCCGGCATGCAGAACATGCTCATCCGCTACGCCACCTGCTGCCATCCCGTGCCCGGCGACAAGATCCTCGGTTACGTGACGCGCGGGCGCGGCGTGTCCATCCATCGCGCCAACTGCCCGGAGGGCATGCTGCTGATGAAGGACCAGGATCGCATCATCCCCGTGCAATGGAAAACCGAGGCCGGACAGCAATTCGAAGTGGTGGTGGAAATCGCCGGGACCGATCGGCCCGATCTGCTGCGGGACATCACTGACGTGTTCTCCAAGCTGCGCATCAATGTCCAGCGCGCGTCCATCGTCACCGTCCGCGATCAAGTGCGTAACCGCTTCCGCATCCAAGTGGGCGATCTGGATCAACTGGACAAGACCATGCTCATGCTCAAGAAATTGAAAGGGATCGACTCTGTCTCGCGCCGCCAATCCGGAACTTAACCTTATCGGTGCCCCATGATCAATTGGATCCTGGCGGCCTTTTTCCTGGCCGCGGCTTTGGCCGCAGGAGCCTTTCTGCTGAGGCGGAAGGCCTCGGCCGTAGGCGTTACCGGCGCCGTTCCCGTGGAGGAACCGGCGGGCGGAGCGGAAGTCCAAGGGTTGCGCCGCAGGTCCGATCGGGTGACGACGGATAGGTTGAAGCCGATCACGGGCGATGCGCTTGCGCAAAGCGATCGCAAAGCCAACGTCCTGCAAGGCAACCTCACCCAGACTCCCTTGCACGATTTGCTCCAATACCTGGCCCTGGGCCGCAAGTCCGGCATCCTGGAATTGGTGTGCGGCCGCCGCACGGGACGCATTGTGATCAGGGAGGGCAAGGTCTACAAGAACTTCTATCGGGGCAAGGACGGCATGGAGGCCATGTACCTGATGCTGGATCTGGCCGAGGGCGATTTCGAATTCTACGAGCAGACGCTGGAGGATTCCGTCACCTATTCCGGCCTGGAAGTAGTGGATATCATCATGCTGTGGATGGAACGCAAACCCAAGAAGAAAGCCTGAGGCCTTAGGCACGCATGTTCGCGAATATCTTCATCAAGAACCGCCCGTTTTTCGGGAAGATGCGCAACCAGAACTACCAGCGCGCGCACGCCTTTTTCGGCAAGCTGCAGGAGGTTTCCCGGCAGAACCCGCCCCTCCCCAAGGAGTTGATCCGCCACCTGGAGGATTTCATCGGCCACCTGGAAGTGACCTTGCAGCACGCCTCCGACGCCATCCGCGGCCTTAAGCGCCGCAAGCTGGCCATGTACCGCGTCGATAAGGAATTCGGCGTGCTGGAAGAGGAAATCGTGCTCACCTATTTCCTGGAAGAGATGATCAGCAGCTCCCAGTTCCTGAAGAAGCGGCTGGAAACGGATCTCAAGATGAAGATCTACCAGGAGCGGCTTAAGCGCATCCAGATGCAAACGCCCGGCGGCAGCGGATTCCTGGCCAATATCCTGTCCTCCCTCGACGCGATGACGCAATCTGAATTCATCGAGATCGAGAAATTGATCCTGATCATGGACGAGCGCTACCGCATCGGCAACAAGCTGTTCGAAGTCATCCTGACCAAGTCGCCCAAGCCGATCAGCGCCTAGCTTTGGGCTGAATAAACGGAAGCTTCGGCCCGGCGGGAGGGATGATTGGATTCGGAACCCATCCCATGGACAAGAACATGGTCGTCCTGGATGCGGGGGAAATGTCCAAATCCATTGCCGCCGAGGGCTATTTGACCGCCATGTCGCGGCTGGTCAGCAGCAAGCCCCGGGCATAGCCCAAGTTCTCCCGCGCCAATCCCACGTACTTGTCCTTATCCACGTCCAAGGCGTATTTGCGGGTCTTGGATGTATGCGCGCCGCCGCCGCCCGCCATGGCGGCCATGACGCCGAGGGCGTTGCCGAGGCCTTCGGCCACCTTGGATCCGGTGGAGGTGATATCGCGCGTGCCGGTGGCGAACCCGTTGCTACCGAAGATCGGCTTCTGCAAGCGCAGGATGGTTCCGTCCTTCGCGTTGAAATTCCACCGGCTGGGATTGCTGGCCTTGCTGATGGCCTCATCGCCCGCGAACATCACTTCCGAGTGGAGCGGAGCTATGGAGAAGCGGAAGTCCGCGTTGACGGAAGAATTGCCGCTGCCTTTGACATGGGTGTCCGACAATGAGGCGAATCCGACCACCATCTGCACGCCCACGGCCACGCATTTGGCGCTGTCCACCAATCGGGCCAGCGGCGCTTCCGGCAAATCGCCTTTCATGCCGCTCCACATGTTCTTGAGCGAAACCTTGGGGTTGAAGGAATTGAGGTACACCACCGCCATGCCCGTTGGGGCCACCACCATGGCCTGGTTCTTGCCTTCCAGGCGGCTGGGCTGCTGGGTGGGATTGGTGGGCTCGGCCTTGGCCTTGAGTTCCGCGTATTGGGGCGTGGCAAGCATGGCTTCTTTCGGCATCACCTCATAGCCTTGGGCCTTGAGGTCCGCGGCGAAGTCCGTGTATAAACTGTCCACCAGGGCGGTGAAAGCGGCGGTATCCACTCCCATCAGGGTGTAGGAAAGGTTGGTGCTGGTGCTCCCTTCTTTGGCGAGGCTGTAGGACGAAGAGGACGCGCTGCTCTCATTGATGAATTCCACCTGGAACAACGGTATGACGGCTTGCTTGGGCTGTTTTTTCAAAGCCTTGGGATGCTCCGCCTTGACGTAGATCTTGGCGACTTTCTCCTTGTCCGCCTTGAATTCGTCCGCCTCGAAGGGGGGAGGCCCATTCTTCGCGCATCCTCCGAATACGATCGCCGCGCTCAATACCGTGAAAAGTCGTTTGGAATTCATTGCCTGCCTTTCTTGGGTTGAATGCGCAATCCTAGCACCCGTCGTAACCGGAATGCAATGCACTGGAATGCCCAGCCGAAGGCGAGATTGAGGTAATTGCGGTGGACTCGGTTCCGTGACTTTGGCCGGCATCGACAAGAGATCTTTCGGCTTACCCTTGGCCCTTGGTGACCCTCCCATAAAAGCGCCCTTACCCTTATAAGGAGTCGCAAAAGAATGCTAGAGGAGTCCGTCCTGAAAATGCCCCTTGTCCGTAAGCCGGATATTGAGGGTGTGGCGGCAGAGAGGCCTCACCAGAGCGGGAAACGGGGGTTTTGGGGGTAGGGGCGCGCTTGGCTTGGCCAAACCGGGCCATTTTACTAAGTTGGTCGCCTCGTTTCGACCCTCTATTTTTTGGAAACACAGCCATGAGACCTCTTGATAATCTGCGGAATATCGGCATCAGCGCCCACATTGATTCGGGCAAAACCACGCTGACCGAACGTATCCTTTTCTACACCGGCATGATCCACCAGATTCATGAGGTTAAGGGCAAGGACGGCGTCGGCGCCACCATGGATTCCATGGATCTGGAGCGCGAACGCGGCATTACCATCCAGTCCGCGGCCACCCGCGTGAAGTGGACCAAGTCCGCCTATTACCTGGACGATAAAGAGTCCGATGGTACCCATATCAATATCATCGACACCCCCGGGCACGTGGATTTCACCATCGAAGTGGAACGTTCCCTGCGCGTGCTAGACGGCGCCATCCTGGTTTTGTGCGGCGTTTCCGGCGTGCAGTCCCAGTCCATCACGGTGGATCGCCAGATGCGCCGATACAACGTGCCGCGCGTCGCCTTCATCAACAAGCTCGATCGCTCCGGCGCGAATCCCTATCGCGTCACGGAACAGCTGCGCACCAAGCTCAGCCATAACGCCGTGATGGTGCAAATCCCCATCGGCCTGGAAGACAAGCATAACGGCCTGGTCGATTTGCTGACCATGAAGGCCTATACTTTCTCCGGTCCCAACGGCGAAACCATCACCGAAGGCCCGATTCCGGAAGACCTGGCGGACACGGCCAAAGAGCGCCGCACCATCATGCTCGACGCCCTTTCCACTTTCTCGGACGAGCTCATGGAGCTGGTCCTGGAAGAGAAGGAAATCCCCCTGACCCTGCTCAAGGACGTCATTCGCGCGGCCACCATCAAGATGGAACTGACCCCGGTGTTCATGGGCTCGGCCTTTAAGAACAAAGGCGTGCAATTGCTCCTCAACGGCGTGACGGATTTCCTGCCGTCCCCCTACGACGTTTCGAACTGGGCCTTGGACATCACCACCAAGAGCGAAGAGAAGATCGAGATGTACTCGGATGCGACCAAGCCTTTCGTGGGCTACGCGTTCAAGCTCGAAGAAGGCCGCTTCGGCCAGCTGACCTACCTGCGCGTCTATCAGGGCCGCGTGGACAAGGGCAAACCCATCTTCAACATGACCACCAAGAAGAAGCATAACGTGGGCCGCCTGGTCCGCATGCATGCCAATGAAATGGGCGAAATCCAGAGTGCGGAAGCCGGCGATATCGTTGCGCTGTTCGGCATCGATTGCGCTACCGGCACCACCTTCACGGACGGCACTCTGGAAGTCAACATGACGTCCATGCACGTCCCCAGCGCCGTTATCGACCTGGTGATCGAGGCCAAGAACCGCGATCATCTGGCCAACCTGTCCAAGGCTCTCAATCGCTTCACGAAAGAGGATCCCACCTTCCGCGTCAAACTCGACGAGGAAAGCGGCCAGACCATCATATCCGGCATGGGCGAGTTGCACTTGGAAGTGTATATCGAGCGCATGCGCCGCGAATACGGCGTGGATCTCACCACGGGCCGCCCTCAGGTGGCCTATCGCGAAACCATCAACCAGCGCGCGGACTTCAACTATACGCACAAGAAGCAAACCGGCGGCTCGGGCCAGTACGCCAAGGTCATGGGTTATATCGAACCCATCGTCCCCACTGAAGAAGTGCCGGAACCGCCCGACTATGAATTCGTCGATGAAATCGTGGGCGGGTCCATCCCCCGCGAATTCATTCCGTCCTGCGACAAGGGATTCAAGGCCTGTCTCAGCTTCGGTTCCATCATCGGATTCCCGATCGTCAAGGTGCGCGCGGTCGTCAATGACGGCGCCATGCATCCGGTCGATTCTTCCGATATCGCTTTCCAGTTGGCGGCCCGTGGCGGCTTCCGCGAAGCTTATGCCCGCGCCAAGCCCCAGGTCCTCGAGCCCATCATGAAGCTCGAAGTGTCCACGCCTACGGAGTTCCAAGGCTCCGTGGTGGGCCAGATCAACCAGAAGCGCGGCGTCATAACCGGATCCACCGAAGAGCAGCTCTTCACTATCGTCCAATCCGAAGTCCCGCTCGCGGAAATGTTCGGCTACGCCACGCAGCTGCGGTCCCTGACCCAGGGCAAGGCGGAGTTCACTATGGAATTCCTGAAGTACGCTCCGGTTCCCAAGAACGTGGGCGAAGAGCTCATCAAGAAGTACAGCTCGAACGCTTCCAAGCGCCTCGAGTAAACCGGCTTGGCCGGCCCAGGGTAACCTGGGTGCTACTTCTATCCAGAATGATCAAGGCGGCTCATCGGGGCCGCCTTTTTTTTACCAGGCGAGGGAGAGCCGGTAAGAGGATATCCATCCGGTCCTATCGGGAAGGTAGTACTCCTGGAATCTCCCCTTGGTGAGTTCGGCGTCCAGCCGGCAGCTCCAGCCCGCGAATCCGTGTCCGGCGCCAAGCCCGGCCACCCAATAGCGGTTCCACAGCCTTTCCACCCGTAAGGAGATGGATTTCCAGGGGCGATATTCCAGTCCATAGCGGCGGAAATCCAGGCGTAACGGTCCTGCGCCGATGCCCTTGGGCGCGGGAACGTCTTCGGGGAATGCGTCGCGGTTGGGGGCGAAAATGGAAAGGTCGCCATGCGCCATCCAATGGGTATCCGGCGAGGTCAACGCCAGGCTCGCGTCCGCCATCCACTGATACAGCCGATAGGTCTTTTCGCGTTCGCCTGCGATGGAAATCGCGATATCCTCGTCCACGGAAAAGAAATCGAGCATGGAGATGCCGGCCTCCGCACCCAACCGATGAGGGCCTGGCTCACGATGGTATACGAATCCCGCCCCGAGATCGGATTGGTTAACCTTGAATAGGGCCATGGAGTTGACTTGATGGAAGAGAAAGGTATTTCCAATCGACCAATAATCGCCGCTTTCCCCGTCCAGGGGGCATTTAAATGCGATCATGGTCTGGTACATATTCTCCAGAAAGACCGCGTTGGTGCCGGGTAAGGTGGATCCCGCGATATTCGCGTTCAGGCCCATATAAATCGCGGGGATGAGGCGAACGCCTACTTCCGTGGCGATTTTCGTGCCCCTGCCGCCCTTCCCGAAAGCCGCCAGGGAGAATCCTCTTCCGGCATCGGCCAAGCGCGCGGGATTGACCACGGCCGCTTCCGCTCCCGTGGCCGGGTACAAGAGCGCCAACTTGAGTGGCAGGTTATAGCGGAAATAAACGAAGTCGGGACGGGAATCGAATTGCGCGCGAGCCACGCCTCCCGTCGCGACCATCAAGGCAGCAAGCAGCGGGAACAATATGGATTTCATGGACAAGCGGCATGGGTATGTTTCGTGCATGCCGAAAGAATACGATATTACGGCGTATCAAAGCGTCGTTTTCGGCCATTCAGGTTCGCGATTTCACCCCCTGCGGAACCAATCGTTCAAATCCATCCCCGCAGGCGGCGTCAGCCTCCTCGCCTCGATGCCATGGGCTTGCAGCCTCTCGATGGCCTTGGCGGCTCCGGATTCGCCGGGGGCATCCGGATCGAAGGCCACATGCACGGATTTGTTGCGGAAGAGATCGGCCCAGGCCGGCTTGAAATTGGCCGCGCCGGGTATGCCTACGGCGGGGAAGCCCTGTTCGATCAGGGTTAACGTGTCGATTACCCCCTCGCACAGGTAGATCTGGCCGGGCTCGCCGTCCAGCAGCCTGCAATTGTAAGGCAGCGGGATGGGTCCGGACATGGAGAGTTCCTTGGGCTTCGACTCGGCATCGATGGCGCGCGCTTGCATATACACGGGGCGGCCTTGCGGATCCAGGTAGGGGAAAAGCAGCTTGTGGCGGTAATAGCGCAGATGCCCGGCCGCGTTGAAAAAGCCCAGGCGCTCGAGATCGGCGGATGCGAACGCGCCCTCCAGTTTCCGGCTCACGCCCCCGTAATCCTCGATCATCCTCAGCTTTTGCCGATCCCAGGTGCGCTTGAAGATGCGGCGTTTCTGCAAATACTGGCCCACCTTGCCGCTAACGGGCGGGCAGGCATCCAGCAGGGCGGTCAGGATGCGATGGCGCAGCAGTTCATCTTCCAATTCCGCGTCATGGCCGGGGCGCGGTTCCGATGTGGATGTGTTGGCTGCGGGAAACCCGCCATTGGCGGCGGAAAATTCCCCGTTGACGCCGGGAAAGCCGCCGTTGGCGGGATGGAAACCGCCGAAGGCAGCGGGAACCCCAGCTTTATCGGCCGCAAACCCGCCGTTGGCCGCCGTATACCCGGGATCTCCTTGGGGCGGAACCGGAGGCTGGCTATCCAGCGCAAGGGATTCCTGTACCTCGGCTCCGACGCTCTCCGGCAAGAAGAGATGGGAGTGGCCCGTTACCTGTGCGGGGGCGGCTGCCGAGGGAGCAGGGAAACCCGCCGGTTGGGCCAGGTGGGTAGCGGGTTGGCTAGGGTGGGCCACGGGAGTGGGCCGGTGAGGATGCGCCGTGCGCAAGGGCGGGAGCGGCGCGGTGCCGAGCGCGTTCTTACCCAGGTATTCCAGGGCTTCCCGGAAGGTGCAGCCGCGCGCCAGGCGCACCAGATCGATGACGTCGCCTTTCACGTCCGCGCATACCCAGCATTTGAACTGGCCGCGATCGGGCCAGATGGTAACCGAGGGGGTACGATCGGCGTGGGCGTGGCTTTCCGGGCGCAGGCAGCGGATGCGGTTGTTTTGGGCGGGAATTCCCAGGTCGCGCAGCACGTCCAGGATGGGGTTGGCGGCCTTGATGGCTTCGATGTCCGCTTTGTCCATGACTATCGATAAAGTAAAAATCGGCGCAGGGGGATTGCTACTTTTAGGCGAGCATGCCCATAGCCATCCGTGAGAACGTCCCCTTGGCCCAATTCATTTCCTTCAAGGTGGGCGGGCCCGCGCGCTATTTCACCGAGCCCGCCACGGTGGCGGAATTCTCCGAGGCCATGGCCTGGGCGGGTCAAAAGGGATTGGCCACCTTCATACTGGGCAAAGGCACCAACCTGGTCTTTTCCGATCAGGGATATCCGGGCCTCGTCATCTATACCGGCAAATCCTTCCATGCCATCAGCTGGGAAGGCGAGCGCGTACGGGCGCAGGCGGGCGCCTTGCTGCATACGGTGGTGACGCAGGCGGTGGGGAAGGGCATGGCCGGTATCCAGCACCTGGCCGGCATCCCCGGCACCATGGGCGGCGGCACCTATATCAACGCGGGCGCGTTCGGACAGGACCTCAAGGAAGTGATCGTATCGGTTCTTTCCTCCACCCGGGACGGCAAGCTGGTGGAACGCAGCAATGCGGAATGCGGCTTCGCCTATCGCCATTCCAATTTCTTCCAGTGGGATGAAATCATCCTGGAAACCGTGCTGCAACTGCGCGCGGGCGACGCCGAGGCCATGCGGGCGGAGATGCGCGAGACTTTGCGCAAACGCAAGGAAAAGCAGCCCTTGCAGCTTCCCAACGCCGGCAGCATGTTCAAGCGGCCCCCGGGCCAATACGCGGGCACCTTGATAGAGCAAGCCGGATTGAAGGGTCTGCGCATCGGAGGGGCGATGATTTCCGAGAAGCATGCCAACTTCACCGTGAACGCCGGGGGCGCCACCGCCCAGGATATCCACGATCTCTCTTCGGAAGTGATCCGCCTCGTCAGGGAAAACAGTGGTACCACCTTGGAGAGGGAGGTCATCTTCATCGGCGAATTCCTCCCATGGCCGCGCTGAACCCCTACCGGACGCATTGATGGCCGCATCCGCCCCCCAGGTAACCGTGGTGATACCCACATTCGATCGCGCCGCCGTGCTGCCGCGAGCCCTGGACTCGGCCCTGGCCCAGCAAGGCTGCGATTTGGAGGTGATCGTGGCCGATGACGGATCCACCGATGACACCGGCCTGATCCTGCAGCGTTATGCCGGGGATCCCCGCCTGCGCGTCCTGAACCTGCCCCACGGCGGCGTATGCCGGGCCCGCAATGCCGCGGTCGCGCAAGCCCGGGCCCCCTTGCTG
>JBDSWM010000412.1:0-15730 GCA_039926685.1 Fibrobacteria bacterium
ATTCCTTTCACAAATTGAACGTCAAACCGGCCATGACCACGCTTTGCGTGTAGCTTTCGTCCGGCCCGTATAATTGGTAGCGTGTGCTGCGTGGCTCTCCGGCGGCGTTTCCGGGTTTGTCTCCGCGTGTGTCCCGCAAGGTATACTCGAATTTAAGGTCCCAGCGATCCGGGAGAAAGGCGGACTTGCCCCAAGCCTCCGGAAAGCCGGTGGATACTTTGGCGCCCACCATGAATGAGGAGAACGGGAACATGCGGATGTCGCCGGTGCGATATCGCTCCGTGCCTTGGTAGACATCCTTGGCAAACAGGGCCCCGGTCTGGTTGTAGTAGCGGGCGCGCAGGCGGATATACCCGGACTCGTTGAAATATTGGCTGACTTTCACGTCCGCCGTGCCCGATTTCACGCCCCAAGTGTCCTGGTAGCGTCGGTAATCCACATTGATGGAGCCGAGTAATTCGCCCATAAGGTAGCCTTGCACAATTTGCCCGGCCAAGGCTCCCGCGCGTTTGCTGTCCGGGACTTCTTCCGACATCATCGCCCCTGTGGCATCGATTGGTGGGTTGTAAGGATGGCCGAGGTATCCCCAGCTTTGGATATAGGTCGCGGTCAGTCCTATCAAGGTGAGCGTGGTGAGGGATTGCGCCAAGGTGCCGCCCAGGCTGCGGAGTCGTTTATCGCCCCCCAATCCCTTGAAGGCTCCTGTGGGCCGGAAGTCATCGAAGAATTCCGCGTAGCTGCCGCCCAAGGTGGTATTTCGATCGTTGAAATCGAAGGCCAAGCTGGCGGCCGGGGATAGTGATGTATAGTCATCCTCGCGGCTATAGTACACCGATCCGGAGGCCACCGTGCCTTGATGTGAATACGTCAGGGAAGGGTTTTCCGAAACGCGGGTCTCCACTTTGGAAGCCCCTGAAACCGCATCCAACTCCCGATCGCCGAATTGTCCGACCTTATCCACGCCCAGGCGGCGCGAGGCCCCGGAGACCAGGTCGAATTCCTGCTCCCACCCGAAACTCCACAGCCGCGACATGGCCTTCTTCAAGGCGAAGGCGGGAGTATGGTTCCAGACTCCGTTGCGATCCTGGAAATACTCGTATTTGAGATCGAGCACGCTTCCGCCCTCGGCAGCCGCCGTCAAACCGTGTAGGCATGCGGTAGCCAGGCAAAACACCCAAGCCGGTCCCTTCCTCGGGCGGCGGCGCCCTTCGGACGCGCAGGGAGGATTCTGATTCAGCTTCAGCATCCGCAACCCCCGCCCGAACCCGAGCTGCCTCCCACGGCGCCTTCGCGGCGGGGCATATCATGGCTTTCCAAACCGCTTTCCAGCGCGTCATCGTGGCGTTGCATGATCGGATCGCTCAAGTATTCCCTGTCCTTCTGGGGAACGAAAGCGCAGCCGCCCAGCGAAAGGATTAGCCCCGCTGCCAGACCGCCAGCCACGGCCAATCTGATCGCGGCGGTAACCGGCTTAATGGCTTCGAAAATCGGACGGCTCATGGCTGACTCGCTGGTACTGGGATTTCGTTGCAGGTGGGATCGAAGCCATCCAGCGAAGGGCAATTGCTGAAGCCGGTGCGCGGGGACATCCACCGGTAAACGGCGGACCGGGTGTTATGGCACGTGATCGCCGAACAGGAAAGATCCCGTGGCTTATAAGCGGTGGTAATGGAGTCGGGCGAAGTGACGTCGTTGGGCGGAAATGCGACATCCACGCTGCCGTTATCATGCGCGTAGCCGGTCCGCCAATGCACCATTTGGCCGGCGCGGGCATAGCGGAAAATCAGGGAATCGATTTCCGCGGCCAGGAAGCGGCCGCGGGTGGTATCCGCGGAGCCGGTAGTCGGTACGGGCCGGTACCCGGGATAGTTCGCCACACTGCGCACCTTATCGGTGGGCGAAGTATGTTCCATCAACTCCACACCGTTTATGTCCTCCCAGACCGTGTCCGAATGGACGAAGGAATAATGGCGGATGGAATTGTAATGGCAATCCAGACACGTGGTCACGTTGTTCAATTCCGGCTGCCCAAGATTATTGCGGTTCACGTTCGCGGACATAAGATGGTAATTGTGATTCACATCATGCAACGGATAAGCATGGCAGCTGGCGCAATCCGGGCTGGCTGGCGGCGTGGCGCTTCCTTCCGATGCGAGCAGGACCGGATCCGCGGAAAGGCTAGGCACGGGATCGCAACCTTGCAGACCCAGCGACAGCCACAAGGGTAAAAAGGCTATGAACGGCCATCCGTGGTCCCGGACTGTTTTGGCTAGGGAACGGGGTATATTCAGGGTTTCCAACCTTTCGGCTTCATGCTGGCTAATATTAGGGGAGAATCCTGAATAAAAACCGGCATTTAAGCTGGATTCGTACTCATTTGAGTACAAACGTGAAGAATTGCCCCCGATAAACGGACTTTGCCGGAGTTATTCTTCAAGAGCAGGGTGAATCTTGCAAGCGAGAAGCATGGAGTCAGCTTAAGCCGATTCCGTAGCGAAGAGCCAGGCCATTAGGGAACTACCTATGAGTCCGAAATCTGAAAGCAAGGCCACGGCGAAAAAAGCCGATCGGGAGCCGGTGGCTCTGCCCGATCTCTTGACGTATACGAATTACCGGCAATTCCTCAAGGATTATTACCTCGCCCAGAAACAGGCGAATCCAAGTTTTTCCATCCGCTATTTCGCCAAAAAGGTGAACTTTCCCAGTCATGGACTTCTCAATTACCTGATCGAAGGGCAGCGGAACCTCAGCAAGCGAACCTTGGTCAGATTGGTTTCGGGGTTGGGGTTCAACAAGGAACAGGGGAATTACTTCGAGAACCTGGTGTTTTTCAACCAGGCCCGTACCTTGGACGAAAAGAATTTCTACTACGAGAAACTATTGCAGGGGCCGGGGAAATCTAAATTCCGGAAAATAGAGAACTCCCAACTGCAGATTTTCCGACATTGGTATACTATTGTGGTCAGGGAAATGCTGAATCTGGGAGGTTTCCGGAACAGCCCAGCTTGGATTTCAGAACGCCTGCTGCCCCCGGTTGAACCGTACGAGGTGGAGGATTCGATAAAGCTGCTCCTGAACACCGGGCTCATCAAGAAGACAGCCAACGGATTCAAGGCATCCGATCCGGATATCACCACCGATGATGAGGTCAAATCCTTTTTGGTCAAAAACTACCATGCGCAAATGATGAAGATGGCGGCTTGGGCGCAAGAGGAGGTCCCCGGAACCGATCGCGACATTTCCTCGGTGTGCTTTTCCATCAAGGAATCGGAACTGCCGAAATTGAAAAAGCAACTGCAGCTTATCCGCAAGGAGCTGCGCAACTTCGCGGCGGAGGATGGGACGGGAGATCGCATCGTCCAGGTCAATATGCAACTTTTCCCCCTCACCAAAGGCAAGTAAGTGCCCATCCCGATGCGCATCCGCCCTATACACGGCCTATGCCTGCTGTTCTCATTGCTGGCGGGATGCTTCACCGAAGTCGGCAATGCCCAGGACGAACGCCTGGTGGAAGCGCATTTCCAGGTCGACTATGCTTCCGGGGCGCCCTTGCCGAAAACGACGACCACGGCGCCGGAATCCACCAAGGTCAGCATTCTCCAGTTCTACCTCAAAATAGCGGAAGCGGAGTTTGATTTTCTGGACTCGATTACCAATCGCAAGCAGGAGTTCCATCTTTGGAAAGAGGACTCGGCCATGGACGTGGATTTCCTGGGATTGGACCCCAGCGCGATCCTACCCGTAGAAAAAGTGGGCGTGTTGAATCCCCTTGACTTGCATCTCGAGTGCGTACTCCCTGCGCATGCCCCATTGAAAACCGATACCCTCGAATTCAACCGGTTCCATGATCGCGCCTACATCAAAGGCGTATTCACGATGGGCAAAGAGGTCATCCCGTTCCTTTTCGCGCTGCCTAACACCGGTGGGTTCGAGTTAACCTATATGGGGGATATCCTGGACGCATGGTACGTCGACGGGATTTACCATTGCCGGTTCATCTTTTACGCCAACAATTGGGTGGCGGGGTTGAAATTGAGTGGCGCGACCGTTTCCAATGATAAGACCGGAACCAAGTTCCTGGTATTCGATCCGGAGCATAACGGACTATTGCATGATTCCCTGGAGACGCGATTCTATAAATCGTTCAATTCCTCCCGGACGAACTACTCCCCGGATCCCTGAGCGCGGATGACGGATGCGATTGCGACCATTTCGCCTTGCGGCAAAGGTTGCCCGGGCGATTGGTTCAGAAAGCGCTTATGGAAGACCGTTGCGTCGGCGATTTCATCCAAGGAAAACCCCCACCGTCCCAAAAAGGATCGCATTTCGCCCGGCGGCAGGCCCCAGGTCGGGGGACCGTCCAAGCCAATCCAACCGGCCGCTCCGCGAAGCGCTTTCCGGAAAGGCGGCATGGCGCCGGAAGCTTGCCGGAAGGTGAAGGCCAGCCGCAAGGCGGGACAGGGTAAGGCGGCCAATTGCGCGAACAAAGCTTCCACGGCGCTTTTTTCCAGTCCCGGCAATATGCCGTCGCAAAGGAAGAATGCCGCTTGGTCGGTATGGAATTCGGGCAATGCCCGCAAGGCCGCGCCGAAATCCGCGCGCCTGAAATCCATGTGGATTAAGCGCAGATTGGGGGGGACGTAACCGGAACGTTGCCAAAGTTTCCGCCTGGCGGCCTGCAGTGGGTCGCAGTTTAGTTCCAGAAAACGGGCCTGTGGATATCGCCAGGCCAGACGGGCCGCCAGCGGATCGAATTCGCCTCCCAGGATGATCACCTGATCCATCCCCGCTTCCAAACCATGGATAACCGCCTCTTCCAGGGAAAGCTTGCAAAGCGATTGATGCAAAGCCATTTCCGGGTTGGCGCGGACACGGGACCGAATGGGCCGGCGGCCCAAAACGACATCGCTCAAGGCGATCAAACACTTCCGGATCAAGGAGGGTTTAGGGATGAATCGCGCCGGAGGTTCCATGGTCCCGGCGCGGGCTTGGGAGGCGAAGGCGGTGGGGGATGCTTGCATCCGGATTAGACGCGCTTACCCGGTCCGGAGGTTACCGGCGCGTATCACCTTCTAATCGGGCCGTATCATGTAACCGCGGAGCTACCGGCTCCGTCCCCCGCTTCCGCCGCCGGCCCGGGGGCCGGAGCGTTCCGGTCTTGAACCCAGGCATCCAGGCCCTGGCTCAGCCGCATATGCACTTGGCTGCGGAATTCCAGGTACTCGACGGTCGCCTTGCCGGCGGCCGGTTTCCAATCCGCCAGGCGTTTCTTGATATCCGCGGCCGCATCGGCTTTGGACCCCCCTTGCGTCGCATGGCGCCGGGTGATTTGCTCCAGCAGGTTTTCGGCCACGTCCCCGGGATTTTCCAGGCTGAGGAAATGATGACGATGCCTGTCATCCTTGCCTTGTTTGGCATGCGGGCCTGAAATGGCTTGCAGGGCCTCGCCACCGGATACCTCGTAGCTTTCTGAAATCCGGATCGTGCGCGCTTCGATGCTCAGGGAAAAGGTGTCGCCATCCTTGCTTCGTCCGCATTCCAGGCTTTTTCCGCTCTTTCCGGTTTCCGCCTCCCCGCCCGCGTTCGCGCCGCCATTCTTGGCGGAGGCGGCACCGGAATAGCGCGCGTAAATGCTGATCCGGGTATAGGTGGTCTGGATCGAAATCTTTTCCATAAAGCCTCGCGGGGAGGCCATGCGAAGCCTCCCGAACCCTTCCGGAACAGGTTCCGGGGGGATGCGATTATTCTATGAGGAGGGGGGAGCGCCTGTCAAAGAGAGGGTGCAGGATAACACAGAAGTTACGTGATCGTGACACTCGGAAGGGGGAGTTGCGGGGAAACTTAAAGTGGAACCTCATGTTTCCCCGCAACGGAAATCAGTTCATCAAGTTCAACGCGCTTCCGGCCTTGAACCATTCGATCTGTTCCTGGTTGAAGGTATGCGTCACATCGATCGCGTCGCTGCTGCCGTCCGAGTGCTTCAGCGTCAGCTTCAGATTCCGGCCGGGAGCGAAGGTGGCCAGGCCGGTGATGCCTACGCGATCGTCCTCCCGCACCTTGTCGTAGTCGGCGGGGTTGGCGAACTTGAGCGGAAGCAAACCCTGCTTTTTCAGATTGGTCTCATGGATGCGGGCCATGCTCTTGGCGATCACGGCGCGAGCGCCCAGGAAGCGCGGGGACATGGCGGCATGCTCGCGCGAGGAACCTTCGCCGTAATTCTCTTCCCCGAACACCACCCACCCCTTGCCCTTGGACTTGTAATCGCGGGCGATTTGGGGATAGGTTTTGCCGCTTTCACCCGTCAATACGTTCTTGCCTGTGCCGATGGCGCCGTTGAACGAATTGGTGGCGCCTACCAGCATGTTATCCGAGATCTTGTCCAAGTGGCCCCGGAACTTGAGCCATTTGCCGGCGGGGGAGATATGATCGGTGGTGCATTTGCCTTGCGCCTTGGCCAGCACCAGGGCGTCCTCGATTTCCTTGCCGTCCCAGGGCTTGAAGGGCGCCAGCAATTGCAGGCGGCTGCTGTCCGGAGCCACTTTCACTTCCACCGTCGCGCCGTCCTTCGCGGGGGCGATGAAGCCGCCGTCGTTGAAGGCATAGCCTAGCTTGGGCAAAGCATCGGCGACCGGGGGTAGGAGTTTGTAGGAGGAACCGTCGGAAGCCTTGAGCGAATCCGTGAGCGGATTGAATTTGATGGTGCCGGCCAGCGCCATGGCCGTGACCAGTTCCGGCGAACCGATGAAGGACAAGGTGGCGTTGTTGCCGTCGTTGCGGCCGCGGAAATTGCGGTTGAACGAGGTGATGATGGAGTTGGATACGCCTTCCGCCATGTCCTTGCGCTGCCACTGGCCGATGCAGGGGCCGCATGCGTTGGCCATGACCACGGCGCCCATCTTGTCCAGCGTGTCCAGGTACCCGTCGCGTTTGGTGGTGTCGAAGACCTGCTCGGAGCCGGGGCTCACGAAGAATTGCGAGGCCGCTTTGCCGCCCCGGGAAATGGCCTGCTTGGCCACGAAGGCCGCGCGGCCCACATCCTCGTAGGAAGAGTTGGTGCAGGATCCGATCAAGGCCGCCGACAGCAGTTCAGGATACTTTTCCCTGTCGATCTCCTCCTTGAACTTGGAGATGGGACGGGCCTTGTCGGGGCTGTGGGGCCCGACCACGTATGGCTCCAGCGTGTCGAGATCGATCTCGATGACTTCATCGTAATGGGAGGCGGGGCTGGCCAGCACCTCCGGATCGGGGTTGAGGAAGGCCTGGTACTTTTCCGCCAGATCGGCGATATCCGTGCGGCGCGTGGCGCGCAGGTAATCACCCATGGATTTATGGAAGGGAAACAGGGAGCAGGTGGCTCCCAATTCCGCGCCCATATTGGTGATGGTGGCCTGGGCCGTGCAGGAAAGGGTCTTCACGCCCGGACCGAAATATTCCACGACCTTGTTGGTGCCGCCCTTGACGGTGAGTATTTCCAGCAGCTTGAGGATCACGTCCTTGCCGGAGGTCCATCCGTTCAAGGATCCTTTCAAATGCACGCCCGTGATCTTGGGATACAGGACTTCCCAGGGCATGCCCACCATCACATCCACGGCGTCCGAGCCGCCCACGCCCACGGCCATCATGCCGAGGCCGCCCGCGTTGGGGGTATGCGAGTCCGTGCCGATCATCATGCCTCCGGGGAAGGCGTAGTTCTCCAGTACGACCTGATGGATGATGCCGGAACCGGGCTTCCAGAATCCCATGCCGTATTTGCCCGCGGCCGAACTGAGGAAGTCGAAGACCTCCTTGTTCTCATGGTTCGCGATATCCACGTCGCGCGAGGCCCCGTCCCGGGCGATAATCAAATGATCGCAATGCACCGTGGTGGGCACGGCCACCTTTGCCTTTTGGGCCTGCATGAATTGGAGGATGGCCATCTGGGCGGTGGCGTCCTGCATGGCCACGCGATCGGGGCGGAGCAGAGCAAAGGATTTGCCGCGCTCCAGTTTCGCTTGCGCGGCGTCATGAAGATGGGACCAGATGATCTTCTCGGCCAGCGTCAGCGCTTTGCCCAATGTCTTGCGCGCATACGCATGCTTGGCTTCCAGTCCGGCATAAATCGCTTTAATATCGAGGCCTTCCATCTTCACTCCAATGCTTGGGGACGGTTTTAAACATAAGTATTCCGGCCCTTTCTCGCCAATTAAGCCGCCAATTCAGGCGTCCAAGACAAGGTCGGGGAAAGGCGGACAGTAATTGGAAGAAAATGCCAGAGAGCGTCTTTTTTTGGTAAGGTGGAAGACGGAAGTTAGTGCGAAGCGTGCTGATTGCCGGGGCCGAAATTCCTTGCGGAACTGGATTCACACACCCGCATACGGTAAAATCCCTATCTGACCCTTATGCTTCGCCCCAATCCGCTTTCCCCTTGTTCGCCCGCTGCGCTTTCAGCTTCGCTTCTGGGCATATGCCTTGTCCTTTTTCCGTACACGGGATGGGCGGATGCACGGGGGGCACCTTTCGTCGATTCCGGCGCTTCGGTGGCTACCGAGCGATCCACCGCTCCCGCCACCCTTCTCGCAACCTCGGCGAGCAGGAAATCCCAGGCCCTCAAGGAGAAAGCCAACCAACTCTACCGCGGCAAACGCTATTTGGAGGCAGGCCGCCTGTACCGGGAGGTTTCGTCGCGGGATTCCCTGGATGCGGGCGCGCGCATCAATCTGGGCCTATGCTATCTGAAACGGGGCGTAAAGGATTCCGCGCTGGAGGCCAGCCGGGAGGCGTTGCGCATCGCGGATCGCAGCTTGCGGACTGATGACGTAAAAGCCTGGTCCTTTCCCGATCTGCGCGCGCGCAAGAACGCCTATTTCACCCTGGATAAGCTGGGCGGCCCCATGCCTGTGCCCAAGCCCGGCCAATGCGAAACCTGGTCCTCTTTTTCCGAATGCCGCGGAAAGCTGCATGTATGCGCGGAGACCGGAAACCGGAAAACCGGCGCCGGTACCTTGCATTGGGATATCCTGCGCGTCGGCCTTACTCGCTCCCGTGCCCTGTTCTCCTATGATGAGGTGGAAGCTCCATCGACGGTGCCGCGCTTGGAGGCCCGCGACATGGAGGAGTTGGCCATCGACGGCGTACCGGAAAACGAATCGCGCTGGCTCAACCGCGATTCCTCCGTGGTGCTGCCGCTGGGGGAGATGCTGGAAACCCCCGATTCGGCTTGCGGCCAAGGATGCGGGAATGTGGAAAGGATGATGACGGAATGCCGCGTTATTCACTTCGATCCATGCGCGGGCCTGGTTGGCGTGGCATGCGCCACCCAGGATGGGGAAGGGAAGGATCGGATGCTGATGGGCGAATACTACCTGCTCCCCGTGAAGTGAAGCCTCTCGCCGGGCCTATATGGGCTTATGCGGTCTTATGCTCCGCCAGCCAGGCTGCGAACCGTACTTCGATGGAAGCGAAGGATTCGCCGTTCTCGTTGCTGGCTATGAGCTCGTCCCCATGCACGATGCGGATGATGGCATCGAGATCCACAGGCGCTGAAGAGGAGGGCGCCGCGCCGCGGGCCGCCGCCTGATCCGCTTCCGCCAGGGCCTCCGCCAACGGCTTGGCGACCATCTCCACGGTGGCTTCGGCCCCGAAAGGCCGCCCCGTGAGGCCCTGGATCATCTCCAGGAAGGTGCGGGCATTGCCTGGCTTCCAATAATGTTCGGCCAGATCGCGACCGATGCGGGGATTGTCCACCAAGGCGCCATCCCGCTCCAGGAAGAAGCGCCGGGTCTGATGCACTGCCATCTCTGCCAGCACATAGCCGTGGTAATAGGCGGAGGACTCCCCCGAGAGCAGGTGCGGTACGCTCAGGACGGGGCGGGTGCCCTCGTTCAGGAATTGCATTTCGGCTTCGATGCGTCGCAAGGCCTTGATCACGTTGTCGGCGGTGAGTTCCGCTTCCGGCATTTCATAGATCGCCTTTTCGGCGAAGCAGACGGTGAGCATGGCGCGCAGGGCGAAAGCGCGGTAGGGTTGCTTCTTGACGATGTTCTTGCGGATGAGATCCAACGGCATGGGTTCGCCGTGTTCGTCCCGCGCATAGCGCACCAGCCATTCCGGCGTTTCGATGAAGTTGTCCAGGAACATACTCTGCGTTTCCGCGAAGGCGACGGACGTGGGAGCGTACTCTTGGGAGAAGCAGGGAGACGGCATCAGGATATTGCTGAAATGGGCGGCATGGCCGCCTTCGTGGAACAGGGTCTCCGTGGCGCGATGCCCGCTGCCCAAGGCCCCGGGAATGGCGTTGGCGGTGAAGTTGATGCGCGCGGGCAGGTATTCGCCCGCGTCCATGAAGCCCGGCACGGGGCCGTGCATGAACCCGTTCTCGTATTTGCCTTTGCGATCCAGTAAATCCAGCGTCAGCGTGGCCCCGCGGTACTTGATGCCCAGCGCGGTGAAAGTCCGTCCCCAGCGTCCCAGCGCGGTTCCGAAACCGAAATAGGGATCCATCTGGGTGGTGACGTCGCCAGCGGTGAGATAGAGGAAGTTCCAGGCCTCGCGAGCCGAGGGCCCGGATTTCGCCTCCAACTCATCCAACGCGGCCCGGCCCGCCGCGCGGGTGCGCTTTTCCAGATCGCCCAGGATTTCGAATAGGACGCGCTTGGAAAATCCCTCGTTGCGCGTGACCTTGTAATCGTAATAATCCTCGTAGCCCAGCAGGCGGCCCAATTTGTTGCGCTCGCGCACGATGTCCAGGAAGCCTTTGGCCAGCACTTCCCGTTCGATGGACTGCAGGCCGCGATGGGCGGCCTTGCGCATCGCTTCATCCGGCGAAGTGCGCACCGCGAGCCCCAAACGGATGGAACTGGCCGGCACCAGCTCCCCGGTGGCCGGATCGATATAGCCGAGTTTCATGGCGCCGCGCGCCTCCTGTAGCCGGCCTTCCATTTCCACGATGCGGTTGGCCAGGGCCTTGGCCTCTGGATTCTCGATAGCATGCACCTCGAAGAAACGCAACCATCCCTGCAGGCCGATGCGATCGTCGGCGCCGAGGCCGGGCTTGGCCAATTCGGCGCGCAGGGCGGGCAGGTATTTGGGATCCGAGATCCAACCCTGCAAAAGGATTTCCTTCTTCTCGAAATCCCCCGGCAGGCGGGCGGCCAATCCCATCTTGTCCTTCCAGAAGGCGTCTTCCTTTTCGAAATGGATGCGCAGATAGGTTTTGTTCAGTTCCTGCAGCAGCGGATTGACCGCATTGACTGGAACACCGGCGGTTTTGGCGATCATGATGGCTCTCTCCCGAAGTAACAGGGAAAATACATTTGTTGCGCGCGGAGCATGGCTTTCCGATGCGCTTCTCGAGGGGCGCGCCTAGGAAAGCTCAGGAGGGCTCGGGAAGCTCCGCCATGCGGAATTCAAGGGATCAGCAAATGGAGCGGCCGTATTTTTTTTCGGCGTCTTCCAGGGAGGGGAAAATCTCGAATAGGGAAGCCAAGTGGCTTCCTTCCAGCACCTGGAGGATTTGCGAAGGCACGTCCACGAGCACCATTTCCCTGGCTAGGATACCCAGCGCCTTATGCTGACATACCATGGCCGCCAAGGCGGTGGAGTCGATGGTATAGCACCCTTGCAGGCTCAGGAAAAGCTTGCCCTTGGCATGCGCCAGGGTGCGGTTGAAGATGACGCTGAGCTTGGCGGCGTTGCCGCCGGCCAGATTCCCGGCCACGCGCAAAAAAGTATTGGTTTGGCCTACGCCGAGGGTGTAATTGAGGTCGCCGAGCAGCATATCCATGATGGGCATGAATCAAGTATACCGCCAGGAGGCATGGCTTGCGATAAAAAAACAAGCAGCGAAAAAATACCGGGCGGGCTTCCGGGAATCCGACCCGGGCCCCGCAGTTGCTATCTTGCAGGGCCGGTGCGCGATCGCGACGCGTACCGGAAAGTACAACCTGAACCTCGCCGGGGAGCTGTGGGAAGTTAATGGAAAACCTCAAGAACGCATTCATCGAGTTCATGCTGTCGGCCGGAGCGCTTCGCTTTGGCGACTTCACCACCAAAAGCGGTCGCAAGACTCCCTATTTCATCAATACGGGCGCCTATGTGAAAGCCTCGCAAATCTCCAAGCTGGGCGAGTTCTACGCGCAAGCCATCCGCGGCGCCTTCGGTCAAGATGTGGACAATTTGTTCGGGCCCGCCTACAAGGGGATCCCTTTGGCCGTTACCGCCTCGATCGCACTGCACCGCCTGTACGATCAGGACGTCACGCATACATTCAATCGCAAAGAACCCAAGGACCATGGCGAAGGCGGGACCTTGGTCGGCTATGACTATGCGAATCGGCCCGCGTCCGAGCCGCCTTGCAAGGTGGTGATCATCGAGGACGTGACCACGGCCGGAACCTCCATCCGGGAGAACATGCCCTTGATTTCCCTGCCGGGAATCCAGCCGGTGGGCCTGGTGGTATCCGTCGATCGAATGGAGCGGGGCAACGGCCCGCGGCCGGCCCTGAAGGAAATCGAAGCCGAGTACGGGTTGAAAACCGCAGCCATCGTCACCCTCATGGACATTCTCGGCTACCTGCAATCTGAGGCGGGCGAACGCTTCCTGAATTCGGATCCCACTTTGGTGGAACGGATGAAGAAATACCATCGGGAATACGGCGCGGTCTGACCGCAGGCGGGCGCATCCCCGCTTTAACCATCATTCCACCTGGAAGCGTGGCGGTTGGCCCGCCGGGTGGCGCAAAGGATCACTCCGCCTGTTGACGGAAGCGGGGGGCGCTCTTGCGCTTAAGGACGGGGAGCCGTCTGCCCAATGCATCCGGATCGCGCTGCGCCCGCGGATGGCCGGGGACTAGCGCGCGCCGCTGGAGGATGCCGGTGACGGGGCCGTTGATGTGGAAGGTGATTTCCACACTTACGGAAGGATTGGCCGCCTCGCTGGCCATGAGCCGGTAGGCGCCGCCCGGCAATCCCGTGAATTTGGAGGTATCCACCGTCACGTTCGGCGCGGCGATGACCAGGCCTCCTCCATAATGGGAACCATCCTTCAGGTCCTCCACCTTGGTTCTCGCGCCATTGTACAAGGCGAAAACGAGCTGGGTGGGGGCTACCTCGACGGTGGAGTCATCGGAAAGCGAGCATTTGTCCTCTCCCCCCAGGCGCTTGATCAACTTGTAACGGAAACTGCCGTCGGTTTGGCTCGTCATCGATAGGTCCAGTGGGCGGACTTGTTTGAAGTAGATGGAAGTCTTGAGGCGCAGCGCGGATGCGCAGGGCTGCCGATTGCAGAAGAACAAATCCCAGGGATATTCCTTCCCTAAGGTCAGGCCGAGCGTATCCACATTCACCGAACCGCTTTGCGGGACATGGATACCTCCGATATCCAGCACCAGCTTGCCGTCGATGAAGCCCCAGATATCATCCGCGCCCCGGAGCTCGATCCGCTGTCCTTTTTGATGGATGAAGGTGGCATGCGCTTCCATGCAAAAGTTGAAATTACGCGCGGGACCGCCGGTCACCCAGGAGGTGGTGTCGGGAAAAGGCCTTTGGTGGCAACTGGAAATCTTCTCGCCGGGAAAATGGTCCGCATCCCCTTCCATGGGAAAGAAACCATGATCGGTTGGGCTGGCGCGATAGCTGTCGTATTCCCATTGCCCGTCGGAGGTTTTCCCGAGGGGAATTTCCGTGCAGGAGGCATAACTGCGTTGCGTGGCATCGGCGTTGGTGGAATCGGTAATCCACCACGAGCCGAAGGTGTCGAAGGTGACGGGCACGGTGGAAGGATTCGCCGAGCGCACGGGCTTACGGGTGGCCGCATTGAGCGTGGGCATAACCATGCCGGATAGGAAAAAATTCCCGGTCAGCACCGTGTATTCGAAATCGACATGATCCTTGCTCATGTCCCGTACCGTGGCGGCGATGGCATACGAGCAGACGCCTTCCAGCCCGGGCCAGGCGGAAGCCCAGGTATTGTTCTCCGTATTCAACCATAGAGCGGCTCCGAGGCTTCCGGCGCTATCGACGGCCCCTGGGCCGGCCGCAGTGAAGGCGGCGGTGATATCATAATCGGTATCCGATCCGTATCCGATCTTGCCGTAAAATCCAGAGCCGTTCAACTCGGCGAAATGCGCCGAAGTTAGGCCTGAATCCAGCAACAACGTTCGGAACCAGCCGCAATGCCCGGGTACCAAGGTCATGGAGCGGCTATTGGTCCCGTACACCAGCTTGGGGGCCGTGACAGGCCAAGGATTCAGGAGGTTGATCGATTTCGGCGCCTGGAACAGAACGACGGGAGGCGCGGTCAGGGGTCCGGAGGGGTCGACTATAATCCACATTTCGCTGTGCCCCTGGAAATCGGATACGCTGAAACGCCCTTCCAGGGCGTCGTTCAGTCCCACCTTGCCGAATTTCCACTTGAAATGCTCCCCGGCAGGGGCGTTGCCGTTTGAGGTGAAGAAGAAATCCTGCTGATAAATGTCACGGCCGGAGAGGGTGAGGGAGTATTCATAACGAGTCCCTTGTTTCAGGGGAAGATCCCCGTTCTGGAAGTAAAAGGCCGTGAAATCATCCGACTCGATATAGAGATGGATGATTTTGCCGTTCAGATTGTCGGGGGGCGGCTGGGCGAACGCGAGCATGGGGACCGCCAATATGCACAGGCAGGCCAGGGCAGGCTTCGATACGATCATATGTCCTCCGGGAGCGCGTTCCTTCAGGTATCGGAAAAGATAGACGAAAACGGGTATCCAACGGAAGCCGGGAGCCTTAAGGCCCGTTAGGCACGTCAGGCCATTCGGGCCAGTCAGGAAAAGCGGTATCCATGGGACCGTCCTCGGCATAAGCATAATATCCCGCGTCCATGGGCAGCAATGGTTTTCCGAAGGCCCGTTCCCAATGGCGGCCCCAATGGGGCTTCGCTCCATCGATATCGGAAAAGCCGTATTCATCGGAAAGATCCCAGGAACTGAATACGCGCCCGCTTTTTTCCCGGACGCGCGGATCGGAGGCCAAGGCCGCCACCGCGCGTCCTACGAAATAAGGCGTCTCCGAGGCGGCGAAATGGGGATCCGCTTTCCGCCCCGTCCCTCCAATTCGCTTCCGAGGGCTTATCCGTCGGCATGGGCGCGGATTTCCTGCACGAACTCGATTCCGTAGCGATCCCGTTTGGCGTCGCCCACCCCGGAGATCTCCCGCAAGGCCGACAGGGTAACCGGCTTGTGACGGCACATCTCGTGCAGGGTCTTGTCGGAAAAGATCATGTATGGCGGAAGGTTCTGGCGCTGCGCCAAAGCCTTGCGCAAGGTCCGCAGCCGATCGAACAGGCCATGATCGATGTCTTCCGGGCTTGCTTCCGCCCTGGTCCGCGCCTTACCGCCTTCCGGCTTTTCCCTCTTGCCCGATTCCAGGATTTCGAATTTGTCCTTTCCCTGCAAAATTGGGAGGCAGGCGGCCGTGAGCTTGAGCACGGGATAGGGGCCGTCATCCAGCATCAGCAATCCGCGCCCGAGCATCTCCCCGATCAGGGATCGCCAATAACTTTTGTCCTTGTGCTTGCCCGCGCCATAGGTCTTGATTTTATCGTGGCCCAGGTCGCGCACCTTGGCCGTGTCCGCGCCTACCAGCACGTCCACCACATGGGCCGCGCCGAAGCGCTCGCCCGTGCGCACCAGCGCCGAAAGGGCCATCTGGGCCTCGCGGGTGGCATCGGCGGTTTCCGCCTTGCCCGTGCATATATCGCAGGAGCCGCATTTGGCTTC
>JBDSWM010000413.1:0-3682 GCA_039926685.1 Fibrobacteria bacterium
TTGGATGTCCTTGAGCAAATCGTCATAGTCGATCTTCTCGGCGTCATCGTCTTTCACGTAACCGTCGTCATCATATTGGATGATCACCGCCCAGGAGTCCTCCATCAACGGCGTCAGCCCGGGAGCCAGGATCATACCCAGGGTCTTGTTGCCTTTGGGGTTGCCCCAGAATTCCGACAACACCTTGTCCGTTTGGCCCTCATCCAGATAGCGGTAGCCATCCGGCAGGCGGATCAGGGCCAGGCCGTCCTCCAGCTTGATTTCCCCGGTTTGATACCGCAAAGCCTTCTCTTCCGCGTTCAGCTTGGCCGCCACGCTATCCTCGGCCCGCGCGCGCGCCAGGGAATCCGGTTCCGCCGCCGCGGAAAGGGATCCCGGCGCCCCCATCAACGCCAACAGGAGCAGAACCGAAGCGGAGTAAAGGGAAGGGGGCATGTGCATCTCCTGGATGGAAGCGGATTCGGGTCAAAGGAAGGTAATTATTCGCCCCGGGATTTTTAGGGTTCGAACGCGGTTCCGCGCCCAGGATTGAATACCTTGTAGTCGCAATGCAAACGAATTCCCGGAACCGGCCGCGCCAGCTATTGGATTTGGAGATCGAAAAGCTCGTCCCCGGCGGGGATGGCCTCGCCCGCCATGAAGGGAAAGTCTATTTCGTCCCCATGACTTTGCCCGGGGAAAAAGTGCGCGTGCGCGTGGTCGAATCGAAAAAGGATTTCGCGCGCGCCGAAGTGGCGGAGATCCTCAGCGCTTCCGCGGACCGGGTGGAGCCGGGTTGCGCCGTGTTCGGCGTTTGCGGCGGCTGCGATTGGCAGCATATCGGTTATGCCGCCCAGTTGCGCGAGAAGGTGGCCATGGTGGAGGACGCCCTGCGCCGCACCGGCGGGCTCGCCTTTCCCGGCCTGGCCATCGAAGCAGGGGAACCTTGGCGCTACCGCAACCGCATCCAGATCCATCGCGCCCAATCCGGGGAAGGCGGTTTCCTGGGGCGTGACAGCCATGCCGTGGTCCCCATCGCCACCTGCCCGGTATCCGCCTCCGCCTTCGATACCCTGCTGGCCAAGCCCGCCGGGCCGCCGGAGGGAGCGCGCAAGGAGGGCCGCCGCTATTCCGCCTGGTCGCATACGCTGCCGGACGGAAGCGGCTTTCTCATCAGCGACGAACCCGGCGCCACCGGCCCGGGCCTTGTGTTCGCGCCCGGCGCTTTTAAGAACGCGGCGCAGCGCGCAGATGATGAGGCGGACACGGCGCAGCGCGCCGCCACCGGCGTACCCGTCCCCGAATACCTGGGCCCGCGCGTGGAGGGCACCTCGGGCGAAATCGAGGTCATCATCCTGGGCAAGCCCCTGCGGTTCGACTTGCGTTGCTTCTTCCAGAGCAATCTCGCGATGACGGAAAAGCTCGTCCGCTACGCCCTGGACGGGCTGGCCGGGGAGGAGGCCCTGGATTTGTATTGCGGCGTGGGCTTGTTCGGGGCGTTCCTGAAAGACACCTTCGCGCGCGTGCTGGCGGTGGAAGAGAACCCCATTTCCCTGGAATACGCCCTGCGTAACATCGGCGCTACCCAGCATTTCCTGCGCGGGCGGGTGGAGGATTTGCTGGCGGAGGAGCGCGGCCCTCTCGCTTCCTGCCGGCCGGAGGCTGTGGTGGTCGATCCCCCCCGTGACGGCTTGGACAAGGCGGTGAAGGATTTTCTCATCGCCAAGAAGCCGCCCCGCCTGATTTACGTCTCCTGTAATCCCGTGACTTTGGCGCGCGATCTGAAAACCCTGATGGCGGCGGGCTTCCGGCTGGAACAACTCCGCCTGTTCGATTTCTACCCGCAAACCGCGCATGTGGAGGCAGTGGCGAAGCTGGCCTGGGTTTAGCAGGCTGGGCCTTTCGGGCCGGAAAAGCCGCCCATCCGGCAGGATTGATGTTATTTTAAGGGTTTTTGCCGATTCAGAGGGAATGCAAAATGATTTTATCGGCCTTGTTCTGGGTTCTCCTGGCCTTGATCATCCTGGTATGCGGCGCCATGATCGCCATGTTCCTCAAACGGGGCTCGGGAGACAGGCCTCAGGACGATTCCTCCCCCATTTACGCCAGCGGCGTTTATTCGCTAATCCGCAGGTCGCCCCGCAAAGAACTGCAAGAGCGCGAACCCCCCTCGGAAGAGGTGCAATCCGTGCTGTCTTCGGCCCAAGCCGCAGCGGCCAACGGCTCGGCCGAGCAGTACCTGGACGAGTGGCGGCGGCAGGCGAATATTAGTATTAATAACATCGAAAAAGGGGACAGAGAGGGAATCCAGACCTATCGGTATCAGGTCCCGGTGAAATGCCAGAAGACGTGCATGATGTTCGGTGGGGATGCCTACGTTACCCGTGAGCAACTCCACAACCATGTGCAACTGATACCCCCCTTTCATCTTGGATGCGGGGTGCAATTGGTCACCAAGGAAGCTTGGAGCGCCGGCAACGAAAATGCCGCCTGGACCCCCATCCTGCCCGTGAACGGTAAGTATCTCACGCCGGATTGGAGAATCGTTGTCAAGCTTTAACCGCACCCGCCTAGCGTCTTCCTTCCTGGCCCTTTCCGCATTCACGGTTCTCGTCCCCGCCCTGGAGGGCCGGGCCCAAGGCGGTTCGGCCGTCATCACCTTGGTCATGCCCGTAGGCGCGCGCCAATTGGGCATGGGCGAAACCGCCATCGCCATGGCGGACGACGTGTTCGGCACCTTCTGGAATCCGGCCGGTATGGCTTTCGGCCCGCTTTCGAACGAATGGGAACTGGTGCTGCCCAAGAATTACCGCAAGAACGGCGTGGAGATGGGGCGGGAGTTCACGGCCCTGGCCACCAAGCCCCGTTCCGGCTTCCTGCTAAAATCCACCGTGTGGGCGGGCGCCAAGGATGGGCTACTGCTTTACAACGGCAAATTCTGGCGCGAGTACCATGAATACGTGCTGGAGCAGGGCGATCAAATCGACAAGATAGTCCGCCGTTACGCCGGCAGCGGCGACAACCTGGATTCCCTGGTCAAGCGCGTCAAGGCTTACAACAGCATCAAGACCCAGCAGGACGAGGAAGATCTCATCAGCCTCAAGCTGCCTTACAACCTGCTCTTCCCTGACGAAGCGGTAACCTCGCTGGTACTGGACAACACCGATAGGCTCTGGGTCGGCACCACGGGCGGCCTATACCGCTTCGACGGTTCCGGCTGGAAGGCTTTCGACAAGGAGCCGGGCTTCACTTATCTGGGCACGGACACGGCCGCCGTAAAAGGCGCCGACGCGAATTCCCCGGAGGTGGTCGCCAAGGTGGCCGCCTTGGACACGGCCGCCTTCCACAAACTGGCCGATTCGCTGGCCGCGGTGCGCAGCAAGGTGGCGGCTCCGGCCGACACCTCCAAGGCCCCCAAGGCCGATACCTCCAAGGGCGCCAAACCTGCCGCGACAGCCCCGGCCAAAACCGGTCTTGCGCTGTCCGATTCCCTGAACCGACGCGCCCTGGCCCGCTCCGCATACGACTCCCTGTTCGCGGCCGCCAAGAACGAAATCATGGAGGAGGCCGCGAACGCCGCCGACTCGCTGGCCTCCAAGGCCAAGGCCGAAGCCCAGGCGGCCGGCGATGGGAGTTCGCCCTTCCGCAAGCTCGGCATCACGGCGCTGACCGTCAAGGGCAGCAGCATCTGGATCGGCAGCGA
>JBDSWM010000414.1:0-3406 GCA_039926685.1 Fibrobacteria bacterium
TGCCCTGATGGAAGCGGATGGCCTCCGCGATCTGTTCGCCGCAGCGCATCAGGGGATTAAGGCTGGTCATGGGATCCTGGAACACCATGGCGATTTCCTTGCCGCGCAGGCTCCGCCATTGCGTACCGGAAAGTTTCCGCAAATCCCTGCCGCCGAAGGCCAGCCTGTCCGCCGTAACCTTTGCGCTACGCTGGGGAAGCAAGCCCATCAATGCCATGGAGGTGACCGACTTTCCGCTCCCGGACTCGCCCACGATGCCGAGCGTGGCCCCGGCCGCGAGGGTGATGTCGATATCATGGGTCACGGGAACATAGTCAGGGCCGTTTTTGAAGGCCACGGAAAGGCGTGAGACTTCGAGCATTACGGATTCATCCCTTGAGGCGCCGGAGAAAGGGATTCACAAGGCGCGCCCAGCAAACGTTCGGCATACCGGACCTTCTCCTCGCTCAACTCCTCCACCCTCGCTTCTTCTTCATCGCTCAATCCGCCCGCTCCCCATTCCAATCCCAGCGCATCCGCGAAACGCCCTGCGAATCCGCATGCCATTCGCGACCAATCCAATTCACGGCCCAACGCATCTTCCAAGCATACCGCGTTCCGATCCAGGATTTCCAGGTAGCGCGCGCGTTTCTCCGCGTCCAGTTTCAGGCAATCCACCAGCCCCCGATGGGCGCGGGATATCAGGATGGAGCCATGTTGCAGGAAAGCGCCCCTTAGCCGCCTTTGTGCGGATCCGACCATTTTCCGGTCGCCCCAAACCACTTCCGATCGGGCGGTCGAGGAAAAGCAGGGGGTCATGGCCCGCAAGGCCAGGGGCCTCTCCACCGGATATCCCCGGTCCAGGGTCACGCCCAACCCTTCGGCGGCCAAAGCCTGGGCCACGGCCTGGGAAATGATGCGATAGGATTCCGATTGGGAGCCGCACCAGGCTTCGGAATCGGTCTTGGCCAGAACGGAATAGGTAAGTTCGCCGATATGCAGCACGGCCCGGCCCCCCGTGGGGCGGATTACCAGGCCGTAGCCCAATTCCCGGACGCGGATGAGATCCAATTCCCGTTCGGCCTGCTGGGAATGGCCCAGGCTGATGCAAGCGGGCGACCAACCATAGATGCGCAAGGTGGGGGGTGAACGGCCGGATTCGACTGCAGAGAGAACGGCTTCATCGACGGCCATGTTCCTGGCGCCGCTTTGTCCGGCCGCCGGGCCCCCGCTATCGAGCAAACGCCATCGCATGGAGGGTTCAAAGCCGCGAATGCAACGGCGGCGGCTCAGGTCTCCTCGGCGGAGCCGCGCTGGGCGCCGGAGGCGCCGGGCTCCGACGGGCCTTTTTCCTTTTCCGCGTTCATATTGTTCAAAGCCACTCGGGCCCCGGCCTGTTCCGCGCTTTTCTTGGAATTGCCTGTGCCGCGGCCGTACTCGGTATTCTGCACGTAAACGCCTACCACGAAGCTTTTCAAATGCTCCGGGCCCGTCTCTTGCAACACGTCATAGGAAGGGATCCCCATCCCGCGCGATTGGGTATACTCGAGCAATTTGCTTTTGTAATTGGCCAGTTCCTCATCGCCCAGGACCTCGTCCATGATTTCCATCAAAGAGGCATGGATAAGCTTGCGCGCCGCTTCCAGCCCGCCGTCGAGGTACACCGCCCCGATAACGGCTTCGTAAGCATCGGCCAGGATGCTCAGGCGCTTGCGTCCGCCCGACTTTTCCTCCGACCGGCTGAGCAGGATGAAATCCCCCAGTTTCCACGCTTCCGCGCATAACCCCAATACGCGCGAACTCACCACCAGTGATTTCATCTTGGACATACGGCCCTCTTCCTTGTCCGGGTATTCCCGGTACAAGTAATCGGTAACGATGATGTTCAGGACGGCATCGCCCAGGAATTCCAGGCGTTCGTTGGATTCCATCTTCTTGTCGGAGCGCTGGCTGTTGACGTAGGAACGATGGGAAAGCGAGGTGATCAGCAGATCGTTGTTCTGGAAACGGTAGCTGAGAACGCGTTCCAAATCGGAAATGGAAGCTTCCTTGCTTCCTTTTCCTTGGAACCATTTACGGAGAAATCCAAATAGCATTGAAGGGGGTAAGACGCTATTTACGGAAAACAGCGTCTTGATCCTACGTTTGAATACGGGGGTTAAGCCTTGGAGTTGACGTATGCGATGACGTCGCTGACTTTCTTCAGCTTCTCGGCTTCTTCGTCCGGGATTTCGATATCGAATTCGTCTTCCAAGGCCATCACCAATTCAACCTGATCCAGGGAATCGGCTCCCAGGTCGTCGATAAATGCGGCTTCAGGTTTCACCTGATCTTCAGAGACTCCCAGCTTCTCAACGATGACCTTGGTGATTTTCTGGTTGATATCCTCTGACATTCAATTTCTCCTTAGAAAGGTAGGGTAAATATAATCTAATCGGCGTAAGTTCCGAGCCGGTTGCCCGCTCTAAACCCCCCGAATTCCACGAAAAACGCATAAAAAAGTAACGAGCGTGGAGTTGCGCAGCAACTCCGGAGCGAGGAGCCATTATATGCCCATGCCGCCATCGATACAGAACACCTGACCCGTAAGATAACCCGCCTCCTTCGAAGCCAGGAACCCGGCCAAAGCGGCCACTTCCGCCGGATCGCCCATGCGGCCCATGGGGATATTGGCGAGAATGCCCGTGCGCTGATCCTCGCTGAGCACCTTGGTCATGTCGGAATCGATGAAACCGGGAGCGATCGCATTGCAAGTGATGGCGCGGCTGGCGACTTCCTTGGCGCAGCTTTTTGTGAATCCGATGATGCCGGCTTTGGAAGCCGCATAATTGGCCTGGCCAGCTTGGCCATGCACACCCACGATGGAAGTCAGATTGATGATGCGCCCGTATTTCTGCTTGATCATGGAACGCAGGATGGCGCGGGTGCCGAGAAAAACGGAACGCAGATTGATGCGCACCACTTCGTCGAAGTCCTCGTCCTTCATGCGCATGAGCAGGCCGTCCTTGGTGATGCCCGCATTGTTGACCAGGATCTCCACGGAAGGGGATTCCTTCTGGATGGCGGCGAATGCCGCTCCCAGCGAATCGGTATCCCCCACATCGGCCGACCAGGCCTTAGCGGCCCCGCCGGCGGAAACGATGCGATGGGCGGCCTCTTCCACCCCGGCTTGATTGCGCGCGATCAAATGCACCTTTGCGCCCGACTTCGCCAGCCTCTCGGCGATTGCGAAACCCAATCCGCGGCTGGCCCCGGTGACGATGGCCGTTTGTCCCTGCAAATCGTTCATGCCGTCTTGCCCTTCAAATCCTCCGGGGTTTCCACCGGGGTAACTTTCATGTCACGGCTGATACCGCGTGCCAGGCCCATCAGCACCTTGCCGGGGCCCACTTCCAGCGCTTCTTTCGCATCCAGGTCCAAAGCCGCC